>CAZYLK010000047.1:0-34811 GCA_964648365.1 uncultured Phycisphaeraceae bacterium | reverse complement strand
GATGCAGGCTGAAGGGCAAACGCTCAGAGTGCTGACGGCGCGATCGAACGGCCGCGTCACCGCCGCTGAAACGCCATGTGCGCAATCCTTGTGGGCCAATTCCCGCTTCGCTGACGCTGCAATCAATCGTTCACTGACAACACCGACGCTCGCGCTCCCTACACATGCCGCGCTCACTCAGCCGCAGCGGACGAGAGTGCATCCATCCGGCCGCGATATTGTTCCGCAGCGGCCGCACGACCCGTGGCGGTGTAGAGTTCCACCAGCCTTTCCAGAGCCTGCTGCTCGCGAAGTCGCTTGACCTTGATCTTCACGCCCTCCAGCGACGCTGGTGGAATCCGCAACAATTCATCCATCGCCGTAAGCAAGAGCACTTCCGCTTCGCCGAATTGGTCCCGGCAAATCAACGCTGCGGCCAGAAAGATGCGGATCTCGATTCTGACCAGGTCGTCCTCGCGACGACCGGTCGCCATGCTCTCCGCCAGCGCTTCCCGAAGCGTCGTCTCCGCGTCGGCACATCGACCTTGCTCCAGCATGGAGCGGCCCAGCAGGTTCAGACAGCCGGCGATGCGCGGGTGACCCGGCATGGTCTTGCGTTCGATGGCCAGCGCCTCGGCAAACGTGGCCTCCGCCGCAGGCAGGTCGCCAACGGTCATCAACGAGATGCCCAGATTGACGAGCTGAACCGCGACGCTCGGGTGCTCCGGCCCCAGCGCGCTGCGGCTGATCTCGAGCGCCTCGTAGCGCACCTCGTTTGAACGCTCCGCATCGCCTCTACTGGCCCATACCGACGCGATCGCGTTGAGCGCCTCGGCGACTTCGGCGTGATGGTCTCCCAGCAGCCGCCGCCGAATCGCCAGCGCTTCTTCGTGAAGCACCAGACTCTCGTCGTAGCGACCAAGTCTGTACGTTACCCAGCCAAGCTCGCTCAGTGCATCCGCCAGGTGCGTGCTGTCGCCGCCGGTCGTCGAGCGGTGGTAAGCCAGCACCTTTCGAGCATACGTCTCAGCTTCCGTAAACTTGCGTTGATTGCGTAAGGCCGTGGACAGGCCGCGCATGGCGCTCACCACGTCCGGGTGATCCTCGTCCAGATGGCGTTGACCGATCTCGAGCGCTTTGCGGAAAAGTTCCTCAGCGCGTCCGTGATCACCCCGTGCCCGGATGATCTCGCCAAGGTCTCGCAGAACGGCCGCGACTTCCGGATGGTCATCCCCCCGCAGCGTCCGCCGAGTCCGCAGCGCCTTGCTGAGCAGCGCCTCGGCCTCAACCCAGGCACCCTGCTCGTACGCCAGTGCGGCCAGGTGAATCTCGCTCTCAGCCACCGCGGCGTCCGACGGACCGCGGCGGAGGCGGAGTCGTTCCCGCAATGCAAGCTCCAGCAGCGGCCGCGCCCGGTCAAGGAGGCCAATCTGGTGGTAAACACGTCCGACGGCATCCGCCAGGCTCGCCCGTGTCAGCGGCTGATCTTCCAGCTCGGCGAGCAGTCTTTCCGCCCCGACGTCAAGCACTTCCCGGACGGTCACGTCGCGACCGCTGGATCGGTCGGGGTCAGAGGCCTGGAAGAGTCCGACCAGGAATTCCGTCACTTCACGGTTGGCGGCTGCCTCGGCCCGTGCCACCACCTCGGCGTCCGCCGCCCGATCGGTTTCGCGCTCCGCAAGAACCGCCTTCTCTCGGGCGTGGCGAAACATCAGCCCAAGCGCGACGCTCGACGAGACCAGCAGCACGATGAGGGCGGCCGCGAGCGCAACGACAGTCCGGTGCCGCCCGAGGGTTTTGCGCAGCACGTACAAAGAACTGTCGGAACGTGCCTGAATTGGCTCCGAGTTAAGATACCGCCGCAGGTCGGCAGCCAGATCGCCCGCGCTTTGATACCGCCGCTGCCGCTCCTTTCGCAGACACGTCAAGATGATCGTCTCGAGGTCGAGGTCGATGGCGCTGTTGAGTTGCCGCGGAGGCGTCGCCGGGGCATCACAGATGTTGTTGGCCACGTCGCGCGTACTGCCGGTAACGGCATAGGGAAAGCCGCCCGTCACCAGGTGGTACAGGATGACGCCCAGCGAATAGACGTCGGAGCGCAGATCCACATCCGGCTCGCCGGAGACCTGCTCCGGGCTGGACCAGGGCATGGAGCCGACAAACTCCCCCGCGGCCGTGACCGTGGCCGCGTCCGGCGACGTCACCGGAAGCAGCTTCACCAGCCCGAAGTCCAGCAGATGCGGCTCGCCGGCTTCGTCTACCAGAATGTTGCCGGGCTTCAGATCCCGATGAATGAAGCCCTGCAGATGCGCGGCGTGAACAACGTCGCAGACTTTGATCAGCAAATGGATCGCGGCGGCCAGGCTCGATCGACCGTCCGGGCGGCGCTTTCGTCTGGCGAGCAGGTTTCCCGCTCCGGGGGGCGGTGATTCAATCGGCGCCGCTCCGCCCGTGTCGCGACCTGGAGGTCGCCGCGCACCATGTCCCGAGCCGACGACGCTGAACCGGTCGATCTGCCGGCCATCGACGTATTCCATGACGTAGTACAAGCAGTCGGCGTCGACACCGCTGTCGTAGACAGTGACGATGTTCGGGTGTTTCAGGCGGCTGAGCGCCTGGATCTCACGTTCAAAGCGGGCCCGGTCGCGGGTTCCGGAAGCGATCCCGTCCCGGAGAACCTTGATCGCGACCTGCCGTCGTGTCGTTTTCTGCACGGCTTCGTACACGATGCCCTGACCGCCGCGGTGCAGTTCTCGGATGATCTTATAGCCGGGCGGCGCGGCCACGGGATGCAGCAACGGCCGCCCGTCGGTGCGCGTGGCTTCGCAGAGCGATGCGCCCGGCGACGTGGATGCCGCGCAACGCGCTGCTTCGACCAACTGCAACTTACGCAGCGCCTCGCGCAGCTCGGGCACCAGCTCGGGGTAGGCACGCAGCACGTCGTCATCGGTCAGCGATGCGCCACGATGGCGCCGACGGATCGTCTCGCTCACCACCGCGCGGATTCGAGCGAGCTTCGAGCCATCTCCAGCGTCGCCTGTGGACCGCTCATTCATGCTGCGCTAGGCTCCGCTCAATCACGGGCTCTGGGCGACTACTCCCATGTCAAGAACGACGACGGGCGGCCGTGCGTCACTACTTTCGCGAAAAAAACTTCCATGGGCTGCCCAGGGCCTGGCGCATTCGCCGCAGGCCGCGGTGGCACAACATCCGTGCGGCGCCCTCGCTGCGCCCCAATCGTTCTGCCACGGCCGAAATCGGCAGGTGCTCGACGTAGTGGAGGCGAAGCGCTGCCGCGTAGTCGCTCTCCAGCCCGGCGAGGGCCTCCTCGACGGCGGCAACAGCCTCCCCGACAGCCAGGGAACGGCTGGGCGTACCCTCGTGGACGGCGAGCATCTCCAGCAGGCCGACCACGGCGCGTGATTCGTCGCGCGCGGCGCCACGCTCACCGCCGATGGCCGGCGCGGCGATGAACGGCTCACCGCTCCCCCCATCCGGCCGTCCCACGCCGCCCCGCTTCTGCGCCCGCATCGCCTTGATGTGGTCGTTCAGCTTGCGCCGTGCAATGGTAGCGACCCAGTGGCCGAAGCCATCGTCGCCGCGCGGCTCAAACTGTTCGATCTTCTGAAAGGCGGTGATGTACGCC
Source organism: uncultured Phycisphaeraceae bacterium (assembly GCA_964648365.1). GTDB lineage: Bacteria > Planctomycetota > Phycisphaerae > UBA1845 > UBA1845 > SURF-32. The sequence goes on along the minus strand of CAZYLK010000047.1, from coordinate 31,186 downwards.
TCCTGGCAGACGTCTTCGGCCGAGACGACCCCCCGCAAACCGGGGGGCAGCGCCTGCTGCACCACAGCCAGTACACCGTCGTGATGCCGAACAAGCAATTCTGCCAGAGCAGCCTGATCGCCTCTGATTGCGGAGGAAACCAAGTCGCGCAGGCCCGCACCAACACTCTTAGGGGAAGTTACCATAAACTCAACGATCGAATGAGCGGCTGACGACGTGCAGATCATACCGCATCAGGGCCGGCCAACCAAGCTGCCACGCCGCGCCCCCAACCATCCGATCTTGCCCCTCCGCCGATGGGCGCTGCTCGTGACGTGGTGAACCGCCTGTCCCTTATGTGGATAGCAGGCCGTTGATGAGCTTATGGCACGGCCTTCCAGGCCGTGATTTCACTGGCTCGGAACCGGTGCCACGCGGGCGCAGAGCAGTTCTTCAACAACCTGATGGGGGCCGGTCCCCGTAAGCCCGCGCCACGAACACGACCCGGAGATCGACCATGACAACCACAACCCGACGCTCAGACCGGCAGTGCCGGACTCTAGTCCGATTCAATGGGGGTCGCACGTCACTTCCCCCGGTGGCCGTCATTCTTCTCTGTGCGCACGCGGCGTGGGGGCAGTGCGAACACTCGAAACTGACGCCGACGGACGCTGGCGACGAGGCGGCGTTCGGCACGGCCGCCGCGCTGGCTGGAGACGTGGCGATGGTTGGCGCACCCGGGGACGACGAGTACGGCGACGACGCCGGCGCCGTCTACCTGCATCGCTTCGACGGCCGGCGCTGGCAGGAAGACGGTAAGCTCACGGCGTTCGATACAGGATCTGACGACGAATTCGGCTGTGCGATCGCGATGACGGAAGATCTCGCTGTGGTCGGGGCGCGCGGGGACGCCGACCGCTGGCTCGCCTCCGGCGCGGCGTACGTCTTTCGTCTTAACGGCCAGACGTGGGAGCAGGAGGCGAAGTTCACCGCACCAGTCGAGCAAGCCGCTGCCCAGTTCGGCTACGCCGTCGCAGTCGGCGACGGCGTCATCGCCATCGGCGCTCCCTACGACCATGAGAGCTTTCAGAACAACTTCGGCACCGTCTACGTTTACCGGTTCGACGGGTTTGAATGGTCGCTGGATGCCGCCTTGCAGGCGTCGGACGCCGCCGATTACGACCGGTTCGGTATTGCCATCGCCCTGGACGGCGACAGGCTGCTGATCGGTGCTGATTCCGACGACGACGCCGGCGAAGCATCAGGCGCGGCGTATCTGTTCGAGTACGCCGATGGCCACTGGATGGAGCGTACCAAGCTGGTCGCATCCGACGCGGAACTTGATGACTTCTTCGGAGGCGCAGTGTCGCTTGATGGCGACCTGGCAGCGATCGGCGCATACAGTGACGTGAACCCGCGCGGGCATGACTGTGGCGCCGTCTACATATTTCGGCGAAACGGGGACGACTGGGTCGAAGAGGAGAAGCTTGTCCCGTCCGACGGCGACTGGTTTGACGCATTCGGCCGCGCGCTCGTTGCGCACGGCGACGTCATCGCCGTGGGGTCGCCGTATGACGACGACGGCGGCTCCGCGGCGGGCGCCGTGTACGTGTACCGCCGCGAGAACGACGTCTGGATTCACACCGCGAAGTTGACCGCGTCCGACGCGGACGTCAGCGACTGGTTCGGCTTGGCCATCGCTCTGGACGGAGGGCGAGGCATCATCGGTGCATCCGGCAAGGATCTGGACGGTGACGATGCGGGCGCCGCCTATCTCTTTGAGGGATTCCCCGACATCGAGCTGAACAAGACAACGCTTCAGGACGGTTTGCCCTTTGACAGGTTCGGCGCGTCGGTCGCGACCTACGGCGACACACTGCTGATCGGCCGGCCCAGGGCCGCCTTTCCCGGGTCCGGTGAAATCTATCGCCTGGAACACGGTGAATGGAAGCCGGAAGCCCGGTTGGAGGCGTCGGATCGACCCGCGCAGCAGCGATTTGGACAGGCAGTTTCCATTCACGACGGCGTCTGCGTGCTGGGCGCTCCGCTGGATGATGATGGCGGCGAGAATGCCGGTGCCGCTTACGTCTTCCGGCACGACGGACAGGCGTGGGTTCAGGAGGCCAAGCTGGTCGCGTCGGACTCCGCCGCCGGAGACAGCTTTGGCTCCAGCGTCTCGATCAGCGATCGGTATCTCGTTGTGGGAGCCTACCTGCGTGACGACGCCGGAGACTCGTCCGGCGCAGCGTACGTTTTTCATTTCGATGGGCAGTCCTGGGTCGAGCAGGCCAGGCTCACGGCATCGGACGCAGCTGCCGGCGATCAGTTCGGTCGTTCGGTCACGATAGACGGCAACACCGTGGCCATCGGCGCTCGATTCGACGACGACCGCGGTTCCAGTTCCGGATCGGTCTACGTGTTTCGCAGGTCGGGGCAACAGTGGAGCCAGACGGAAAAGATCGTCCCCCTGGATGGCCGGTTCGGTGATCACTTTGGAACGTCGGTTTCCCTCCTGGCGGAAGTCCTGGCGGTCGGCACGCCGGGGGATGACGACGTTGCTCCCACCGCCGGCGCGGTCTACGTATATGTCTATGAGAGTCAGGCTTGGAACCAAGCCGCCAAACTGACACCGGTAGACGAACCCCTCTTTGCGGAACTGGGCTGGGCGGTGTCGTTGGCGCCGCCGATGCTCCTGGCCGGCGCCCCCCGGCACGACGGCGGGGCGAACCATGGCGGTGCCGCGTACCTCTACGGCTTCGATGGGCAGAATTGGCGCCATCAGGCGCGGCTCATCCCTTCGGATGTCGAGGCGGACGATAACTTCGGCAGCAGCGTGGCACTGGGTCGCGCGGTGGGGGTCATCGCGTCACCAGAAGATGACGACCGCGGCTCGGGGGCTGGCGCGGTCTATCTGTTCCAGCGGGCCGCGCCATGCGATCTGCCCGTGGGTGACTTGGACGGTGATCGCGATGTCGATCTGCACGACCACCGGCTGCTTACAGAATGCATGGGCGGACCTGGCGTTGTCGAACCCCCGCAAGGCTGCACCCCGGAGGTGTTCAACCGCGGCGACCTGGACCTGGACCAGGATCTGGACATCGCCGATTTCCGCGAGTTTCAGCGCGTGTTCGGCGGTCCCTGACGGGGCATGATGAGGTTCGGCGCGACATCGGCTGCAGTCCGCCGTCGACGCCGCGCGCCCGACTGCGCGAGGAGCCTTCCATGAACGGCCGTGACGCCGCTGCACACCTGTCCCTTATGTCAGTGTTCTGGTCGGACGCTGTCTCGCCCCGGCGGCCTGGCGATTGAGTTCATAGGTGCGAGAATCGGGAAGGCGAAAAGGAGCTGTGTATGCGACTGAGCATATCTCGCGTTGCGGTGACTGCCGTGGTACTGTGTGGCCTGGCGCCGGCCGGCTTTGCAGATCTGGACGTGACGGACTGGGAACTTGTCACTATCGCCAGCGATGCTGATGGTCCCTTCAACTACCAGAGTGACACCAGTGCCGTCACCCCGTTTACGCCCACCCACGTGGTCACCGCCGGAAGTCAGATTCGGGCGGAAACGCGGTACAATATCGTCGACGGCGCGGCGCCGACGCTCCGGCTTGAGTATGATCACGCCCTGGTCGATTCCGGGCTGAGCGACCTGGCTGATCACGTCACGCAGTCGCTTCGGTTCACCGCCACCAGCGACATGCCGTTCGTATTCCGCGGCGAGTACCGCCAGAACGGAACCTCCCGATCCCACATGCAGGTTTCGCTCTATGATCGTGACGATGGCGTGTTTTTGTTTCAGAGCACGCAGAACAGCGTCGCCGGCATTGACAAGCACTATATCCTGGGGGGAAGCAATGGCGACAACGGAAACCTTTTTACGGGCAGCCTGAGCGGAAGCCTGATCCCAGGCCACCGGTACGAGATTTTTACCAACTATTTCATCCAGAACTCGACGCACAATGGCGCGACGGTGTCGGCCAACGGCTTCTGGGAGATGGAGTTCAATCCGGTGCCGTCACCCGGCGCGGCCCTGCTGGGACTGCTGGGCGGAGGAATGGTCGCAGCCCACCCACGCCGCCGGGCGTGAACCGCTCGCCGGCCGCGCCAGTTCGGGGCAGGGTGATTCAGTTAGCCTCCGAGATCCCGCGGGCGTGCTGGAGACGCAGCGCGAGGGGCCTGCGTCCCGCCGCCCGTGAACTCGGAAGGCCGATCTACGACAAACTCCGACGGGCGGCGCCGCCAGGGAGAGAGCGGCGCTGCCTGCCGACCCGCTTGACCCAAGTACTCCCACCGCTCCCTTACTCCCGGAATGGCTGCCGGGGGTCGGAGTGGCAGGTCTCGCCGGCAGGCGTGGGCGCGTGGTCATGCGTGTACCTCGCCTACCCCTCTTCCCTCACTCCCTCACTCCCTTACTCCCTCACTCCCTTCCGCTACTCAAAGGTTCTTCAAGCGCTGCTCCTTATCGTGCGTCTGCAGCGCCTCGACCAGGGCGTCCAGGTCGCCTTCTATGACGCGCTCCAGGTTGAAGTCCTGGCCGATGCGGTGGTCGGTGACGCGGTTCTGGGGGAAGTTGTAGGTGCGGATGCGCTGGGAGCGGTCGCCGCTGCCGATCATGGTTTTGCGGGCGCTGTCGCGGGCGGCCACTTCCTTGCTGCGGTAGTGGTCGTACACGCGCGAGAGCATCAGCCGCCGGCCCTTGGCCCGGTTCTTGTGCTGGCTCTTTTCGTCGCGCATGGAAACCGTGATGCCCGTCTCCTTGTGAACCAGGCGGATGGCCGAGGAGACCTTGTTAACGTTCTGTCCTCCGGGGCCGCCGGCGCGGGAGACGAACTCCTCGACGTCTTTTTCCCAGTTGATCTCGATGTTGATCTCCTCCGGCTCCGGCAGCACCGCCACCGTGGCCGCGGAGGTGTGGATGCGGCCCTGGGCCTCCGTCTCCGGCACGCGCTGCACGCGATGCCCGCCGCCCTCGTAGCCCAGCATCCGGTAGACCCGGTCGCCCTTGATGCTGAGCACCACTTCCTTAAGCCCCCCGCTGTCCGCCCCGCCCTGGTCCAGCACTTCGACCTTGAGCCGGTGCGTTTCGCAGAAACGCAGGTACATCTCGTACAGGTCGCGGACGAAGAGAGCAGCCTCGTCGCCACCGGTGCCGGCGCGGATTTCCAGGATCAGCGACGAAATGGCGGAGTCGTCGTCCATGACGATCCGCTCCTTCAGGTCTTCGAGCAGTTCGTCGTACCGGCCGCGCAGGTCGGACGCCTCCTCCGCGGCAAGCTCGCGCAGCTCCGCGTCCTGAGACTTGTCGGTCATCAGTGCGGCGGCCGCGTCAAGCTGGTCGCCGACCGTCCGCAGGCCCCGGTACGGATCCACCAGCCGCCGCAACCGCCCCATCTCCTTGCCGATCTCGGCGCTGCGGGCGGGGTTGGACGCGACGGCGGGGTCGTTCATCTGCCCCATCAAGTCGTCGTACCGGCCGGACAGCTCCGACAGCTTGGCCAGCAACCGTGTTGTCACTTCGTCAGACATGGTTCCACTCCGGGTTCCCTCAGAGCCCCGGCATTCGTGCCGGAACCCCGGCATTCATGCCGGGAGTCTGCGTCGCGAGGGGACCGCGTCGGACCTCGCATTTCAAGGCGACTCTGGGCTCCGCCTATCAAGGCGGGCGGAAGCGCGCGTTGCGCACACGTCGCGAGGCCGCCAGATCGTTTTTCGGGCGAACTCCCGCCTTGAAAGGCGGGGCTCGGGGGAGACGGCACGCTCGGCGCGACCCCGGCGGCAACACCCCCCGTCAATCCGCCAAAAAAAAACACGGCGCCCGGAACGGGCGCACGTGATATGGAAAGTCCACGCGAGGCGCAGCTAAATGCGCTTCTTGAACTTCGTCTTCTTCTTGTCGGCTGCCGGCTTGGCGAAGTATTCGCCGCCGTACTTCTTGGTGAAGCGGTCCACGCGCCCCATCGAGTCGACGAACTTCTGTTGACCCGTGTAGAAGGGATGCGACGCGCTGGAGATTTCCAGCGTCACCAGCGGGTACTTCTTGCCTTCGTACTCGATCGTCTTATCGGTCTTGACGGTCGATCGGGTGACGAATTTCACGTCGGCGCCCACGTCGTGGAAGACGACTTCGCGGTAATTCGGGTGGATATCTTTCTTCATCGTCCAACTCCCGAGCGGCCGGACTCCCGGACCCTGCCCGGCGCGGCGCTCGCCATTCGAGCCGCGTATTGTAGGCGCCCCGCCCGCCGCGTCAAACAGGGCGACCCGGTCCGCAAGGGGCCGCAAACGGGTGCCGCCGCGAGCCGGTTGACCAACCGGCCATTGGCCCGCGTGGCACGCGCAGCCCGATCTGCCGAGGGCAGGCCGTTGCACTGCGATGCGATCCCGAAGCCCAGCGGAAGCCGGCGCATCCACCACGGCCTCGAAGACGAGACCGTGCCACCACATGCTACCCGTGCCGCCTCGTGCCCTCCGTGCCACCTGATGACACGGGGAGCCGGGGAACCCCGGCCGACCACGGCCTCGCTGCCCGGGACCGTGCGACGCGGCCGATCGCGACGTGAGCGACGCCGCCGCAGCCACATCCGGCCAAATCGGAGCGGGAGGGATTCGAACCCTCGGTGCAGTTTCCCGCACACCGCATTTCCAGTGCGGTCCCTTCAGCCACTCGGACACCGCTCCAGGAGCCGGCACCGGATTCTGGTACCATGCCTTCGCCCTCAGGTCGGGCCAGTCGGGGAGGCGTCAACCCACCGGAGGACGCCAAGAACGCCCATCGGTCGGCAACAGCCGCCCGGGTCAATCATCAGACGAAAGGCGAAGCCGGTCAAGTCGCATGAGCGATCAGACTACCGCCGCTGGGTCGATGTCGGTTGCAGGCAGGCGTCAACGCTCGCTGGGAGGACGGGTGCCGTAAAAAAGGCGTGCGGCACCCTGTAGAGTTTTGGCGCGGTCATAGGGTGCCGCAGCGAGTGGAAGTCCGTTTCACAAAAGGTGCGTGGAACGCACCCGTGTTAATTGTCATCGAAACTCGCGCCTCGGGTCTTAAGTCTCGCGGCGGAACTATCGCCACGATTTTCTCGACCGCCTCGCGATTCACCTGCGCCCTTGCGCCCCGCCCGGTCGCGACACTCCGCACCGGCCGGACGCATCCCGCCTGCTTCAACCCACGAATCGGCCGTGACACCGGCACCTTACGTCGGCAGCGCCCGCAGGCACACGATTGTATCATCGCACCCCCTCCCTTGGCAAGTCCCTCGCCGTACTTTTTTTGCGCAATTCACAGGCGCGACATCGATCGCCGGAAGGGGCACGCGGTCGGCTCAACGCCCGCCCGGAGATTATCACGCCGGCGCTTCGTCGTTGCGTCCGATCACCGTGCCGTTCGCCCGGAACCGTCTCGGCGTAACCGAGAATAGGAAGGCATTCGGCTCCGCGCCCCGGGACCGCGCGTCACGCGGCCAGTCGGGCGGCACGGCCGCAATTCCACGAGGCAATCGGATGAATCCCCTGAAAATCGGCCGAGTGATCGGCGTCACCAGCGGGTCGGTGGATGTCGAGTTGACCGTCGGACGCGAACGCGAGATCCAGCACGCGACCCGATCCTACTCGGTCGGGCAACTCGGCTCCTACGTCACGATTCAGGGGCGCGATCGCGTCCTGGTCGCGTTCGTCACCCGCGTGGAAACGGAGCCGGCCACAGCCGACGAGGTAGCGCCGCGCCTGACGATGCAGGTCCAGCTTCTGGGCGAGATGCACGGGGCGCGCTTCGCTCGTGGCGTCAACGCCTACCCGCTGATCGGCGACGAGGTCTGCGTCGCGACGCACGACGACTTCGCCATGATCTTCGGGGCACAGGACGTCCTGGCGGATTCTCACGACTACCCGGCCGCGTTCCGACTGGGCCAGTTCGCCCTCAACACCGAGTTTGAGGTGCGGATCATGGGCTCCGAGTTCTTCGCCAAGCACGCCGCCGTGGTCGGCAACAGCGGCTCGGGTAAGAGCTGTGCCACCGCCCGCATCATCCAGGAAGCCCTCGACCTGCCGCAGACGCAGGTCGTCCTCTTCGACATGCACGGCGAGTACAAGGCCGCGTTTTCGGACGAAGACGGGCAGGTGGACGCGAACGTGACCTACCTGGGCGCCGACGAACTCGTCCTGCCCTACTGGCTGCTGAAATACGAGGAGATCGAGGCCCTTTTCGTGGACGAGTCGAACCCGCTCCACATCTCCAGCCAGATCTCGTTCCTGCGTTCGGCCCTGCTGGACTTCAAGAAGGACGCCGCCAAGGATCTGGGCCTGACCCGATCGCTGACCGTAGACACGCCCATCTACTTCTCGCTGGAGCGGCTGCACGACTATGCCCAGAACCTCAACGAGGCCCGGTTCGTTCTCAATGCTGAAAACCTGGCCTTCGCCCAGCTTGCCCTTCGGTCGCTGGAGCCGATCGAACAGCACAAGCTGATGCGGGAGCGCCGCTGCCAGTTCAATCGCGGCAACCCCGAGGGGGAAACGCCCCATCCGCTCTATCACGCGAAACTGGTCGGCATGATCGACAAGATCGATACCCGCCTCAACGACCGGCGGTACTCGTTCATGCTCCGCCCCGTCGAGCACGCGCAGCAGTCCCGATTCTTCCGTGACCAGCTCGGCGACGACAACAACGCCGGGCAGATGTCCAACGTCCTCAACCACCTGATCAAGCTGCTGACCGGCCGGGTCGCGCCGCGCAGCAACCTGACGATCATCGACCTGTCGGGCATCCCGTTCGAGATCGTGGACATCACCGTGGCGGTGCTGACGCGGCTGCTGTTCGAGCTGAACTTCTGGACGCCCTCCGAACGGCGGCACCCGCTGCTGATGGTCTTTGAGGAAGCCCACAACTACATCCCGCGGGTCGAGGGCCGGCGCTGCTTCGCCAAGAAGGCGGTCGAGCGGGTCGCCAAGGAAGGCCGCAAGTACGGCGTCAGCGCGATGGTCGTCTCGCAGCGGCCGTCGGAACTCTCCGAGACCGTGCTCGCCCAATGCAACAACATGGTCGCCCTGCGGCTGAGCAACCCGGAGGACCAGAATTACATTGCCAAGGTCGTCAGCGACCACTTCGCCAACCTGATCGACATGCTGCCGGTGCTCAAACCCGGCGAGGGCTTCGTCATCGGTGACGCGGTCCTGATGCCGCTGAGAACGCTGATCGACATGCCCGCCCGCAGCCCGCAGAGCGCCAACGTGGACTTCTTCCGCCTGTGGTCCCAGAGCGTCCCCGGCAACGATACCGACGAGGTCGTCTCGCACTGGTGGAAGCAGGACCGCCACGCGCCCTTCGAGACTTCCGAGTCGAACGGGAAGAAGACGCCGCGAACGGGTCCGACCACGCGAGCCGTCCGAACGGCCATCGCAGCCGCGGGAGCGGGCGTGAGGGATTTGCCGTAGCAGGCGAACGGACAACTCATCCGGCGGCGACCGAACTTCGCAACGCACGCGCGACAGATTCTGTACCGCAGCGCGGACTGCCGGAATCCGCTGAGCGTCAGACCGCGGCCGTCTGAACGTCCACCACCGAGTTCAGTTCGCCGTACTCGTTGGTCTCGACGCGCGGGTTGTGGATGTCGTGCGACCAGCGGCCGTCGATGACCAGGCGGTAGCGGTACTTGCCGCGGGGCAGCCGGAGGCGGCATTCGTAGTCGCCCGCGCCCAGCGCCAGCATGGGCGTGTTGTGCGGCATCCAGTCGTTGAAGTCGCCCGCGATCTGGACCTGCCGGGCGCCGGGAACGTGGCTGCGGAAGATCGTCTCCTCGCCCATCTGCTCGACGCCATAAATCCGCGATATCTTCCGCTCGATCTCGTCGTGATCGACCTCCGGCACAGGGCGCGGCGTGGAAGCAGCGGCTGACGGCGCGGCTCTCCCGACGGGTGCCACGCTTGGCGCCGGCGGCGCCAGGGTGGCGATGGCGGCGCCGTTCGGGCCGCGCCCGTCGCCTCCCGGTGCGGGACCGGTCGATCCCGGCTCCGGAGCATCCACATCATCGACAAAGCAGAGAACCGGCGTCCCAGCGCTGGTCGCCGGAGCGGGCGGGGCGTCGCTCGGGCGAATGGTCCGGGCCTTCCCATCCGGTCGCGAGACCAGCGTGTGCGTCGTCGCCAGCAGTCGTTCCGCCTCCGCCGCCAGCGTTTCGGCCTGGCGCAGAATTTCGGCAGCCGGCCGCTGGTTCATCACGTCGACGGCGGCGGGCGCCGCCTGCTCGATCAACTCAGTGGCCAAGGCGCTGAAATCGCGGGCGCCCGCGCTGTTGGGCGCGAACTCCGTAATCGGCTGGCCGAAGCTCGCCCCCTCCTTCAGCTTGGTATTGAAGTTCAGCACCGTGTCGAAGACGAGGTTGCCGAACTTGCGCCGCAACTCTGCGAGAATCTCCCGGGCGAGCTTCGTCCGCACGTCGTACTGATTCGCCAGAACCCTGGCCCGCAGGCGGCACCCATGCCGCCGGCCGTACTCCTGGATCGAGGTAAGCTGCCGCGTCAGCCCGTGCAGCGAGAAATAACCCGTGTCCACCGGGATGACCACGTCATCGGCGGCGCGGATGCCGTTGCGCATCAGCGCCCCCCAGTGCGGCGGGCAATCCACCACGCAGAAGTCGTAGTGTCCCGCATGGGGCGACAGAAAGCGCGCCAGCCGCGCGTCCGCGTCGTCGCAGTCAGCCACCGCAGGCTCGAACCGGGCCAGGTCCATCTTGGAGGGAAGCAGGTCGAGGTTGGGCGTGATCTGCCACCGGATGCGCGACAGTTCCAGCGCCTCGGCGCGGCCGTCGTTCATCAGGCAGTCGTGGACGGACAGGTCGATCTGGTCCTCCGGCACGGCCATACCCAGGGCACAGTGACCCTGGGGGTCGAGATCGACCAGCAGCACGCGCTTTCCGACCGCAGCCAGGGACGCGGCCAGGTTGATGGCCACCGTGGTCTTGCCGCAGCCGCCCTTTTGATTCGCAACGGTGATGATTCGCACGGAATCGCTCCTCACAACATCCCTGAGTGGGGCGAAGGTCTGGTTGTTCTGCCGCGCGCGGGTATCGCCTCCGGCTTCCGCGTCGCGCAGCGCACCACCCCCCCTCACGGGGTGGCAGTATTGTTATCGGCCTGCCCCGCGCCGTCCCTTTACCACAATTCCGGCAAAATCGCGGTTATCAATACTAAGCGTCCGCTCGCGGTCCGATCGCGCGACGACCCGCTCTGCACGGTCGCCGACGACCTGCCGATAGACCTGCGGCGCTCGCCGTTCGCCGCCGCGGAGCCTCTACCGGCCATGAAGACATCTCCTCGAAACCCCGTCTGCCTGGTCATCGCGCTGACCGTGCTGCTCGGCATCGGATACGGCTGCGGTCTGGGCTACCTGGAACCCGCGCCGCCGGTTGAGGGGCTGGCCGTCCGTATTGAAAACCCCACCGACAACCCCGTCGAGATCAAGATATCCACGTCCGGGCTGACGGACGAGGACGGCGAGGTCACGCCGCTCGACCTGGGAGACGGGTCGGCACAGCGGCAGGCGCAGGTCGCGCTGACCAACGAGGCAATCATCCGCGTCGAGGCCGGCGCGACGACGACGGGCGTTGTCCTCTGCAACGCCAGGATCGAGGTCGCCGCCAGCGTGATCGATACCGGGCTGACGCCCGTGACCCTCGCCGGAGACGGCACCGGCACGACCGGATTCGACTCCGGTAGCGTGGGGCTTCAAGGTGAGCGAGTGCTGTTCAATACGTTCGACTTCGAGTGCGTCGACACGATCCTCGTGCGCGTCAACAACCCGGCCAGCGGCGAGGTCCGCGTGGTGCGGCCGGGAGAAGAGATCCCGGATCCGGTCGATGGCGGACCGGCGGAAGAGCGGGGCGACCTGACGTTCCGGCTCGACAACGCCACCGCGACCGACGCGAACATCATCATCAGCAGCACGAACACCGTCGAAGGCGTCGATCCGCCGGGGCAGATCCTCGTCCAGGTGCCGCCGGGCGAGTACACCGCCGGCACGCTTCCGTGCGGGTTCACCTACAAGATCGAAGGCACCATCGAGGGCACGTCCGACAGCATCGTGTTCGATGGCGAGGGCACGGGGACCGAAGGGTTCGACTCCGGCAGCGTGGGGCCGTCCGGCGAACGGTTCCTCCAAGTCGACGAGCACTATCTCTGCAAACAGACCGTCGTGGTGACCGTCACGGACGACGGGACCGGCGTCGGCAGCAGCGTCAGCGAAACCCCGACCGGCACGATCGACGTGTACAACTACGGCGAGGCGCCCGCGCCCAACCTGCCCAGACCGGGCGACGACGGCGGCGATGACGGCCAGACGCCGACCGAGAAGGTGCGTGTCCGCATCCGCAATGCCACCACCGCCTTCGTGCAAGTCAACCTGACCCGCGGTACCGGCAGCGGCGACACGTCCGTGGATGTGCGGGTTCCGCCGCTGGCGTCCAGCGAGGGCACGCTGGAGTGCGCCTCACGCTTCACCGTCGAGGCCAACCACCTGGAAGACGCCGACAGCGCCCAAGGCTCCGGCTTCCATACGGTGATCCTGCTCGGCGACGGAACCGGCGCCGATGGCTTCGACGGTAACAACATCGGTACGGACAATACGCGGACGCTGCGGCTGGATGAACATTACGAATGCGGCGACCTGATCGAGGTCACCATTGAGAGCACGGGCAACTCGTTCGACCCGGACAGCGGCGACCCGATCTACGGCATCGGCTCGGGAACGGTCACGGTGATCGACTGATGCCGGCGAAGAAAAGGTGTCAGGATGATTTTTCAGTAGAGCACTTCGGCGCTCGTATCGCCTCCCGCAAGGAACGACATTTGCATCCTGAAGGCCAGTGTCAGAAAAATCATCCTGACACCTTTTCTTCGTTCTCCTGACCAACGTCCCTGCCTCCGGCCTATTGCGGTCGCCGGGCGGAGGCACGCCGCCGGCCGACACTCGAGGTGCACTGAACCCAGGCGCGCACCGAGCCCATCATTCGAACTCGATCTTCAGGCTCCCGTCCCCAACCTGACCAAGAAGACTCGGAATACCGTCTTCCGCGTGATCAGCATCGTTTCTGACCGGGGCCGGGATGTCCTGTGGTTGCCGCCGTTCGACCTCCTCAATCCGCCACGCCCGCACTCCGGCCGGCTTGACGCTGAAGGTGCGGTAGTTGTTTTCGTCGAACGGGCGGAAGCTGAACTGTTCGGGGCGCTTGACGCCGACGAGGGTGGCGTGCTTCTTGGCTTCCTCGAGTGACATGCGGTTCGCAGCACGCGGGCGGCCGTCCTGATCGTCGAACGGGTAGCGCACATCCGGCTCGAGCGTCCAGATCGGCTCGCCCTCCGACGTGACGACCGTGTAATGCCCGGCGCAGCCCAACTGCCACCAGTGAACGACGAACAGGTCCGTCCCGGCGATGCTGTCAACCTCCAGCAGGTGTTGTGGGGCCGAGGGCCAGCGACTGGCTTCGTGGATATTGAACTCGATAGTGTCGAGCAAGTCCGCGCGCGACGAGCTGTAGATCCGCCAGTACTCAGGCAAGTGGTCAGTCGTTCCACGGAAGCGGACGATGACACGGTCGGTCGGGATATGGGCGAAGACGCCGAGGGGCGCGAGATCCTCGTTCTCGCGCACAATCCCTGCGAAGGCGTCCCGAGTGTTCTTTTCCTGCATGCGGATGCGGCCGTCCGGCTCAAGGACGACGAGCTCAAAGGACTCGTCCAGACGAGCAGCCGCAGCGAAGTCGGCTTCGCGCTCTACCCGTCTGAGGTCTGCCAGCAGTCTTTCAAGGTACGCGTCAGCTCCCTGAACTTGGTCACCCGAGTTCTCCACCTCGCCATCCTCCGGCCTCGCGGGGCGAACTACCGCATAGACCCAGACCTCTCCCGTCTCGAAAACGAGCGCGCCATCGGCCACGAACCAGAGCGTCGAGCGCCAGACCTCGCGACGGCCGTCAAGCAGTCGATACTCGGCGCCGGTCGCGCCCTCTGTGGTGTCCGGGATCACCCAGAGGCGGTGGCTCCCCTGGGAGGCGTACACGCGAGGCACGGGAGCCTCGTCCTTGTCCAAGCCGGCCCGCCCGTCGAATCTGCTCTCGGCGCAGGCCGGAGAAACACCCGCCATCAGCGCGACTGCAAGTAACACCGCTCGCATCATCGACCGACTCCTTGAAATGGCTCTCGATAGCACTCCCGTATTCCCGTCCTCCCGAGGCAACATTCTAAGTTCCGCGGTCCGGCCGGTCAATCGTACCGCCGGAGCTTCGAGACAGGCCGGGTGCCACACTTGCGAAGCGAACGTGGCTTCTGAACCGACCGCATTGAGCGATCAGCGCAGACGTTATATCGACACGCCGTCGTCTTCTCTGCGGTATGACGAGCGCCCGCGCGACAAGGCGGCAGGGTGAAGGCGACGGCTTTTTTCGCTGAATGTCCGAATCGCAATGACGCCCCCCTCTTCAACTCGCTCGCTCCCCGCCACCGCCGCGCCTTGCGTGCCGCTGCTGCCCTATCAACAGGAAGACGTGGACGCGCCGGACCGCTTTCGCTGGAACTGCTGGTCGCGGCAGACGGGCAAGAGCTTTACGAAATCGCTGCGGCGGATCCTGCGCGGTTTGCGGCGGCGGCGGAATCAGATCTTTCTCTCGGCCGGGGAGCGGCAGAGTCGCGAACTGATGCGCAAGGCGCGGCAGCATTGTCAGACGCTCAAGATCGCCTGTGATTACTACGACGACCGCACGTTCGCGGGAACCCGCTTTCGACAGCTTGAGATCGTGCTGCCGGGCGGCGTGCGGATCATCGGCCTGCCCGCCAACCCGGACACCGCCCGCGGATTTACAGGCGATGTTTTCCTCGACGAGTTCGCCATGCACCAGGACGACCGGGCGATATGGGCGTCGATCTTCCCCTCGCTGATGCGCGGCGGCGGCGAACTGGACGTGGCGTCGACGCCGAAGGGGCAGTCGAACATGTTCTATGAGCTGCGCACGAACGATCGCTTCGCCCGCTCGACCATCACGCTGCCCGATGCCATCGCCCAGGGCCTAGACGTGGACGCGGCCGCGATCCGGGAGGCAATGGGCGACGAGGAACTGTACCGGCAGGAGTTTTTGTGCGAGTTCCTCGATGAAGCGACCGCGTTTCTGACCTATGAGCGGATTCGGGCGTGCGAGGACGATGACGAGGTCAGAGGACTGCCTCGCACCGGTTTGCAACCGGCGTGTTCTGGATGTGGCACCGGTTTGCAACCGGTGTCTTCCGAGGGTGGAACCACCCCCCGCCCAGTCACACAGAAAAACCACCGGTTGCAAGCCGGTGCCACACAGACCAGAGGCGCCACATGTTCCGGAGGTGCCACACACGGACTGATTGCCCGCACCGAGCCACACATACGCACTCTGCTGCCTTCCATCGCCCGCAGCCCGCGCGACCTGTACCTCGGCATGGACATCGGCCGCCGCCGCGACCTTACCGTGATCTGGATCCTCGAGCGACATGGCGAACTGCTGCGCACGGCGGCCGTGCTGGAACTGGCCTCGGCGCCCTTCGACCGGCAGTACGCGTTGCTGGCTGAACTGCTGTGCATCCGACGGATGCGTCGGGCCGCCATAGACGCCGGCGGAGTGGGCATGCAACTGGCCGAAACTGCGCTCGCTGCGTTCGGGCCGCACCGGATCGACGCCGTCACATTCACGGCCGCGGCAAAGTCACAGATGGCCGTAGCCCTGCGCGTTCTCGTAGAACAGCAGCGCATCCGAATCCCCGCCGACGAGCGCATCCGCAATGACTGGCACAGCGTTCGCCGCGCGGTCTCGGCCACTGGGCATTTCCTTCTCTCAGCGGGGCGCGGGTCGGACGGTCATGCCGACCGGTTCTGGGCGGCGGCGCTGGCCGTGCGCGCCGCGGGCGAGGCGACCGGGGCGCTGGAATGGACCGTCTCGGACGCCACCCCGTTTCATAGAAATGGTACATGGTGACCTCAGAGCCCCGGCTTTCAAGCCGGGAGTTCTTCGCGGAACGCACAAACGCACCGAGTCGCTCGAACCTGACACACGTGAGGAATCCGTCATGAGAATAACGCAACGCGTCGTCAACGCCGTCCGCCGGCGCGTACCCAAACGCCCGCGCCTGGGAACCATGATCGTCCCCCGTGCGGAGGACGCGCAGCGCGATTATCCCTCCAGCGGGCTGACGCCGAGCCGATTGATCGCCATCCTGCGCGAGGCGGATGATGGGTCACTGTCATCAGCGATGCAACTCTATGAAGAAATGGAGGAAAAAGACCCGCACCTCTACTCCGTTGCCAACACGCGGCGGCTGGCGGTGACAAACGCGCCGTGGCAGGTGCTCAGTGCGGCGGATGTGTATGACGGCGTGGATCGGGCGGCGGCGGATGAGGCGGCGGACTATTGCCGGCGGACGCTGGCGCAGTTGGAACCGTTCGAGCGGGCGCTGCGGCATCTGTCGCTGGCCGTCGGGCGTAACATCGCGGTGGCCGAGCTTGTGTGGGACGTACAGGGCGGCGAACTGGCGCTGGTGGACATCGTGCCCGTTGCGTTCGAGCGGCTCGTACTCGACGACTTCGGCGGCGTGCGCGTGCTGACGAGCGACGAGCCGCGGGATGGCGCGGCGCTGCCGCCGAACAAGTTTGTCGTCCACGCGCCGCACGCCGCGTCGGGCTATCCTCAGCGCGGCGGCCTGCTGCGCGTCTCGGCTATGACCTATCTGGCCAAGAACCTGACGCTGAAGGACTGGCTGATCTTTTCGGAGATCTTCGGCATGCCCGTTCGCATCGCTCGCTATGACAACAGCGCGACGCCCGAGGAAAAGCGCGAACTCTTGCAGATGCTGGAGACGCTGGGCAGCAATGCGGCCGGGGTGTTCAGCCGGGCGGTCGAACTGCAATTCGTAGAAGCCGGTCGCGGCACGGCCGGCCCGCCCTACGTCGATCTTGTGAACTTTCTCAACCGCGAGATGAGCAAGGCGTGGCTGGGTCAGACGCTGACGACCGAAACGACCGGCGCGGCCGGCACGCTGACGGCGTCAGAGGTTCACGATCGCGTCCGTCAAGACATCCGCGAAGATGATGTCCGCAACGAGGCCGCAACGATTCGTCGAGACATCCTCACGCCGCTCACCCATCTGCGCTTCGGCCCCGGCGCGCCGGTTCCCCTGCTCACCCGCAAGCCGCCCCGGCCGCGCAACGTCGTGGAGTTTACCCAGGTCTTGGGCTCGGCGATTCACAACCTGGGCATGGCGGTGCCCGAAGCATGGGCGCGGGAGACGCTGGGGATACCGGCGGTGCGCGATGGCGAGGGGGTGCTCGTTGCGGAAGGGAGTAAGGGAGTGAGGGAGTGAGGGAGTGAGGGAAGAAGGCACGAAGGGAAGAGGAGACGACGGAAGAGGGGGGGGTGACCTCTCGATGTGGACCCACGGTGCGCGAGGGTGACGACAATCCCAGCCGTCCGGCCCCGGCGGATCAGGGAGCACTATCGTGCGGGCATGGTTCGGGCGGGTTACTCTCCCAAGTCGGTTTGCCAGAAGAACGGCTTCGTCACCCGCCCCGCGCCGCCGATTTCGTTCATCGTTGCGGCGTCGTACAGGCGTCCGTTCAGCATCACCTGATGGACGGACTCGGTGTTGCGGATGTTCTCCAGCGGATTCTTGTTCAGGATCACCAGGTCGGCAAGTTTGCCGGCTTCGATGGAGCCGAGGTCGCCGTCCAATCCCACATAGTACGCGCCATGCAGCGTGGCGGCGCGGAGGGCTTCCAGCGGCGTGAACCCGCCCTGAACCAGCATCCACGTCTCCCAGTGCGATGCGAGGCCGGCCAACTGGCCGTGCGCGCCGATCTGCACGCGCCCGCCCGCGTCAATGAGCTTCTTGCACGTCGCGGCGACATCGAAGTGGTTGAAATCATCCTCCGGAATCAACATGCGCCGGCGCGAGCGCGGGTCGACCACGAAACGCGGAACGAAGTTCAGCAGATGCTCATTTTCCCAGACGTTGGTGTGCTGATACCAGTAATTCTCGCCCCAGATGCCGCCGTACCCGACGACGATGGTGGGCGTGTAACCGGTGCCGCTTCTGGACCAGAGTTGAACGACGTCGTCGTAGGCGGTGGCGACGGGGATGGCGTGCTCGATGCCGGTGTGGCCGTCGAGGATCATGTTCATGTTGTGCTGGAACAGCGACCCCCCTTCCGGAACGACCATCATTTCATAATCGCGCGCGGCGGCGATGACCTGCTGCCGCTGATCGCGGCGGGGCTGGTTGTAGCTCTTGACGCTGATCGCGCCGAGCGCCTTCATGCGACGGATGTGTGACTTGGCGTCGTCGAGTGAATTGACGATCGACCGGAACCCGCCGGAGGCGCCGTAGAGAATCGTGCCCGTCGAGTAGATACGCGGCGCGAGAATCTGACCGGTACGGGCCAATTCGGCGGAAGAGAAGATGGCAAACGAGTCGTTGGACGGGTCGTGAATGGTCGTGACGCCAAACGCGAGGTTGGCGTAGCTGATCCAGTTCTGCTGCGGCGTGAACCCGGAGCGACCCTGGGCGCCGTGAGCGTGGACGTCTACCAATCCGGGGATGATCGTCGTGCCGGTGCAGTCGAACTGTTCGTAGCCGGTCGGAATGGCAAGGTCTCCCCCCCCCGCCGCCTCGATCCGGTTGCCATTGACGAGGATCGTGCCGCGCTCGATCACGTCGTCGCCGTGCATGGTGACGATTCGTGCGCCGGTCAGGGCGATTCGCGAGTTCGGCTTGTCGTATGTCGCCTTGAAACCGACGTTCTGCCCGGTCGCTTCCGGCTCGGGAAGTTCTTTTTCCGGCGGGGCGCCGTCAAGGAAGGCGAAGGCGTCTTTCAACTCGCGCGTGAACAGTTCCGGGCCGAGGCCCCAATGCAGACGTTGTCCGTCGCCGGACCAGTGGAGCCAGAATCCTGCGTCCTTGGAAACCTGTCGCGTGGGGAGGGCCTTCGACTTGGGGCCGATCTTGATCTCGCGGCCGGCGCGCGTGAAGGGTGAGATGTAGACGTTGTAGCGCTCGGCGAAGGCAACCCATTTCTCATCATGCGAAAGGACGATGTCATAGGCGTTGTCGCTGGTGAGGTGGCGGCGATGGTCGCTGCCGTCGAGTTCGATGCTGACCAGGGCGACCTTGTCGTTCTCGTCGTCGCGCTCGGATTCGATCAGAAAGACGCGGTCGCTGTCGGCGCCGAAGCTCGGGTTCGAGCCTTCCTTCGTGATCAATTCCGGCGTACCACCCTCGAAGGGCACGCGGTAGACGCCGCGATCGCGCGACCAGAGGTCGCTGGTGAGGTATCCACCGCCGATGCGGCGATAGACGATGGTGTTTCCATCCGGCGAGATGACCGGTTCGATGTAGTGACCCTTGTCGGGCGTGACTACGCGACCGTCGCCACCTGCCGAGGAAACAATGCGAACCGTCGAGAGTTCCTGGTCGTTCCAGGTGGTGTAGACGATCCACTTTCCATCGCGGGAGAACGACGGGTAGAACTCGAAGTGGTCCTGCTGCGTCGTGAGTCGCCGCGGCGTGCCGTCGGGCAGATCGCGAACGTAGAGATGCCCCAGCGCCTGATAGACAACGGACCTGCCATCGGGGGATACCTGCATCCAGCGAAGGAGCTTTACGTCGAACTCGTCAGGGGCTACCTCCACCGGGAAGCGCAGCGCCTGCGTAACCTGCTGGGTCGCGCCAACGTGGAACGGGATGTCCGTCACGCGCCGCGTCGCCACGTCGATACGATGAATCCCGCCGGCCGCCCAGAAAGCGATCGACTTGCTGTCCGGCGTCCAGGCCATGTTGGCGTAGACGCCGTGGATGGCCCAGGTCTCCTGCATGTCGCGATCGAGGCCGTCGTAGATAGGCCATTCGCGTCCGGACGCGATGTCGAACAGGTACAGCACCGACTTCGTGCGAACGCGGCGGATGAAGGCGATGGTCTTGCCATCCGGTGACGGCGTCGGCCGTACCGAGCCGCCCGGGCCGGTGATGAAGCCCTCGATGTCTCCCGTGACGCGGTCGAGCCGCCTGATCTGGTAGATCTGCCCGTTGGGATCCTTGTTGTATTCGAACGTGTCGCCGGGCGAAATGTCCTGGCTGAAGTACAGGTACCGACCGTCGGGAGAGAAGGCGGGTTCGCCCACGTCCTTCTGGTCGTTGGGCTTCTTCGTCATCTGGACGCCGTCGCCACCGGTGCGGTGATACAGCCAGATTTCGCCGGAGCCGATCGAGCGGCGAGAGGAGAAATGCTTGCGGGCGGCGAGGTACTGCCCGTCCGGCGTCCAGACGGCATTGTTGAGGAGGCGATAGTCCTCGTCGGTGACGGCCTTGGGTTCCGAGCCATCGCTTTTCATGATCCAGATGTTGTCGCCACCGCCGCGGTCGCTGGTAAACGAAATGCGCGACCCGTCCGGCGAATAGCGCGGGTGCATGTCCCAGGTGTAACCGCTGGTCAGCGCGGTCGCCTCGCCGCCTTCGATGGGGATGGTGTAGATGTCGCCGAGCAGATCAAAGACGATCGTTTGGCCGTCGGGGCTGACATCGAGGTTCAGCCAGGTGCCTTCGGTCGTGTCGATCGTGATGTCGTCGGACGGGCCAGGGGGGTTGGAAACGTCCCACTTCTCCTTGTCGTCTTTCTTCTCGCCATCGGGCTTGTCGCCCTCGTCAGCGACCCGCTCGTCATCGGTCGCATCGTCCTGCCACGCCGGCAGGCCCTCGAGCGTCGGCAATCGCGACGGCCCGCAGCACCCCTGATCCGCGGCGGCGGCCTGCCCCGGCATCACGGCACAGATCCACATCAGGCAAACGACAGTCTTTGGCGTCATCGGGAGCATTCTCATGGCTGAGTTCATCGCCGCCGCACGCGTCCAGCGCGCAGCAGGCGCAGTCCGGCATCGTAGCGGTGTGAGAAGGACGGCTCAATCGGCGTGCAATCCCCGCAGCCGCCACTAGAATCCCCCTTCCAGCCCGCAAGCCCGGCAGGCGTTGTCGGAAGGCGGGTCATAACGGCCGCGTGTGGAGTCAGGCGTGATCAGCAAGTGGTATTTCGGTCACGAGCTGACGACCGAGTGGCTCATCCTCGAACTGGTCGTCGCGGGACTTGTCGTCGTGTTCTCCGGCACACGGCTGACGCGGCTGGCCGACCACGTTTCGGACAAGCTGCAGCTTGGCGGAGCGCTGATCGGCGTCATTCTCCTGGCGACGGTCACCAGCCTGCCGGAAGTGGTGACCGGCATCACGGCCACCTGGATCGGCAACGCCGACCTTGCCTTTGCGGGCATCCTCGGCAGTTGCAGCTTCAACGTCATCCTGATCGTCCTGCTCAACGCGCTCGTCGGCGGCGGGTCGATCCTGCGCGGCGGCGAGGCCTCGCACATCCTGACCAGCGCGTCGGGCATCATCCTGCTGACGATCACGCTGCTGGGCATGGTCATGGTGGCGGCGACGGCGCCGCTGGAGGTCGTCAACGCACGCCTGACCGAGGCGCTGTGGGCGCTGCTGATCGGCGCGGTGTATCTGTACCTCGTCTCGCTGGTGGCGAAGTATGACGCCGCGAAGACGGCCGCGACCGCCGGTCTGGCGCCGGCGCCGCGCGAACGCGTGGAGGCGCGCATCTGGGTTCAACTGGGCATCATCTCCGCGGTAATCGTCGCGGCCGGGTATTGGCTGGCGGAAAGCGGCGACGTGCTCGGCACGCACCCGATCGAGGCGCTGGGCCGGCCGCTGGGGGCGACGCTGGTGGGCGCCATGTTCATCGCCGCCGCCACGTCGCTGCCGGAAGTAGCCACGAGCATCGCCGCCGTGCGGATGGGCAACCTGAACCTGGCCCTGGGCAACATCTTCGGCAGCAACATGTTCAACGTCGCCGTCGTACCGATCATCAAGATCACTTCGTTGGCCCGCGGAGACGCCTTGCTGATGCAGGGGGCGGGCTTCAACTTCCATCAGAACGTGGTGGCCGGGCTGCTGCCGATCCTGCTGACGGCCATCGCCGTGGGCGGCCTGACCTTTCACAGTCACCGGCGAATCCTGCGACGGTTCGGCATCGACTCGGCTGTGCTGGCGGTCGTGTACCTGGCCGGGATGATGATGCTCATGGGGATGGGGCACGGCGGTTAAACGGCGCTGCGGCATCTCACGTGGCGGCGCGGACCCTTGCCACGACGCGACTCGGACATGATCGCCGGATCGACCAGACAACGCCTGTTTTCCGTTGCAGCGATCGTGTTGCTGGGGCTGGCGTTCTATCTGCCGGGGCTGGACTGGGGGTTGCCGGCGATCACGTCCTGGAGCCAGGATACGATTGCCGGCGCGCGCTCGCTGGGGCCGGTGGAAAACTGGCCTCGGGAGTGGCGTGGACGATACGCCCCGCTGCACTACCTCATTAACGTCGCGGCGTATCAGCCGCTGCACGCTTCCTGGATCGCGCGCGGGCTGGCCCAACGCAACGAGGCCACGGGGCGGGTTCAGCTTCGGCCGGACGCAGCGCTGCGCGTGGCGGATCGATACGTCGTCTCGCGCGCAATCACGGTCGTTATGGCCATCCTGGCCGGCATCGGGACGTGGGCGGCGGCGCTGCGCCTCTCGCAGGACTGGGTCGCCGCGCTCGCGGCCTCGGTCGTCCTGATGACCGGCGCGACGTTCACGTACTTCGCCCACCTGGGCAATGTCGATGTACCCTCGATCTTCTGGCTGAGTTGGAGCGTCTTCGCGTACGTCTGCGCACTGGAACGCCCTACGGCCGGGCGGTGCGCCGCACTCGGTCTGTTGGCCGCGGCGGCGGTGTGTACGAAAGATGGCGTCGCAGGCGTGTATCCCGGAATAGCGATCATGCTCGCGTGGAGCGTCGGCCGCGGGCGTGCTAGCGAGGATGGTAGCACTCGATCCGCGGCGCTTCGAGGCTCGCTGCTGCGCTGGCCCTGGCTGGTCGGGTTGATCGCGTTCGCGCTGCCCTACCTGTACATCAACGGGGTCTTTCACGATCCCGGCGGGTTCGCGGCGCGAATGACGTACTGGCTGGACGATTCCGCGGATACCCTGCACGCTGCGCAATACCGCTATCCCGATCAGCTTCGACTGGCAGCCGCTTCGCTCTGGTATGCGGGGGGGGCGGTCGGATGGCCGATGCTGGCCTGCATTCTGGTATCCAGCGTTGCGATGATCGTCCGCGACCGGTGGAAGGCTTGCATCCTCCTCGTCCCGGCGGCGGCCTACTACGTAATCATCATCGCAGGCACGCTGCATTTCGTTTACTCGCGCTTTCTACTGCCGCCGCTGCTGCTGGGCGGGATCGCGGCTGGGATGGCGCTGGCGCGGTGGTGGCGGAGTCCGCGGCCGCCGTGGCTGCGGGCCGGGCTGCCGCTGGCGATTCTGCTGCCGACGCTCGGCTACGCCGCAGGCGTGGACCTTGAGATGCGGCACGATTCGCGCTACGCCTGTGAGCGATGGTTCGACGCAAACGTCGAACGGCCGTCGAGCGTGATGGTGATCTCGGACTGGCAGTATCTGCCGCGGCTGCGCGAGATGGGCTACGCGGCCGCGGACGACTCTTTCGCCTGGCGGGAACTGCCGCAGTACGTTGTCATCACGCACTACACGACCGAGGACTTCGACGCCGAACGTCAGCGGGGTCTGGACGAACTGATCTCGGGACGAGCCGGGTTCGAGCTGGTCGCCCGCTTCGGCGGCTGGCGATACCTGGGCGCCGGTGGACACTGGATCAGCGCGGCCGGCTGGGGGACACTGCCGCCGGGGAAGATCAGCCCCAGGCTGACCGTGCTCAAGCAGCGGGAAGCGCCGACGCCGGTGTCGCCGACGCCGCCGGATTAGCGGCATCCCGCGTGCAATCGAAGCCGCGGCGCGAGCGTATTGCCTGAAAGGACCGGCGCCGCCCGCGGCGTCGGAAAAGAATGCCGGTTTATTGACCTTTGGGACTCGGAGCCATCATGAAGCCCTTCTTTCTGACCGTGCTTGTACTCCTGAGCGTGAGCGCTAACACCTTTGCCGACGACTGGCCGCAGTGGCGCGGGCCGCAGCGCGACGGCGTCTGGCGCGAGACGGGCGTCGTCGCGTCGTTCGACAAGCCGCAGCTCGACATCGCCTGGCGGGCGAAGATCGGCAGCGGCTACAGCGGTCCGTCGGTGGCGCATGGACGTGTCTACGTGACGGATCGGATCGTCGAGCCGAAGCAGGTCGAGCGGGTCCACTGTTTCGATGCGAAGACGGGCAAGCCTCTCTGGTCGCACGGATACGACGCGCCGTACGTCGGCGTGGGATACGACGCTGGTCCGAGGGCATCGGTGCTGATCGACGACGGCCGAGCCTATTCGCTCGGCGCGATGGGCCACTTCTTCTGTTTCAAGTCGGACGACGGCAAGGTGCTGTGGCAGAAGGATCTGAACGCGGAGTACAAAATTCGGATGCCGGTCTGGGGGATCGCAGCCTCGCCCATCATCTTCGACGACCTGGTCATCGTGCAGATCGGCGGCGAGGGGGAAGCGTGCCTGGTGGCGTTCGACAAAGCGAGCGGCAAGGAACGATGGCGATCGTTCGACGACTCGGCGTCGTACGCGGCGCCCATCTTCATCGAGCAGGCGGGCAAGCCGGTGCTTGTCTGCTACACCGGCGGGCACGTGATCGGCGTCGATCCGACAGACGGCAGGGTGCTCTGGCAGCATCCCTTCCCGGCCACGCGCGTCATCATCGGCGTCGCGACGCCGGTATTTCACGAAGGGCACCTGTTTATGACGAACTTCTTCGATGGCTCGCTGGTGCTGCGCGTGCATCCGAGCAAGTTCGAGGTGGATCAGGTCTGGCTGCGGCGAGGCGAAAGCGAAAACGACACCGACGCGCTGCAGTCGATCATCGCCACACCGATCGTCAAAGGCGACCACGTGTACGGCGTGGACAGTTACGGCGAACTGCGTTGCCTGGAGCTGAAGACGGGGGACCGCGTGTGGGAAAGCCTCGCGGCCGTGCCCAAGGCGCGGTGGGCGAACATCCATCTGGTGGAACAGGGCGATCGCACCTGGCTGTTCAACGAGCGCGGCGAACTGATCATCGCCAGGCTTGATCCGAGGGGTTATCACGAGATCAGCCGGGCCAAGCTGATCGAGCCGACCCGGCAACAGTTGAACCAGCGCGACGGCGTGTGCTGGTCACACCCGGCGTTCGCAAACCGGTGCGTGTATGCCCGCAACGATGAGGAGCTTGTCTGCGCGGACCTGTCCGCAGACTAATATCAGCCTGCGCGATCCCCCGCCAGCGCCGAGCCGCAGGCTTCAGCCTGCGCGATCCGGCGTCAGCGTTACATTGACCGCCGTTTCGAGATCGCGCCCCAGCGGCGCGAGGCGTCCACGGAGCGGGTCCATTCCGCAGCAGACGGCGGCACGCCAGCTATTCGCGCTCGTACTCAACAATCTGCCCGTCCGTCTCGAACCCGCCGGCTCGCAGGCACGCCTGGTACGGCGTATCGCCTGCCGGCGCCTGCATCACCACGTTCGGCAGCGCCAGCCGATGCGCCAGCGCCGTGAGCTGCGCCAGCAGCGCCATGGCGACCTTCTCCTGGGATGGAACACCCGCCAGGACGTGCAGCCCTTTCACGCAGCCGATATCACCCGCCTGATACAGCCCCCCCCGTCCGGCGGGATGGCCATCCACGGTGGCCACGAACATGTCCAGGTGAGAATCCGCCATGCGATCTTCCAGCGCTTCGGCGGCCTGCGTCTGCACGGCCGCGGCGCTGGCAGCGCCTCCGGACGGCGCGGGTTGTGGCGCGGGTTGCGGCGCAGGTGGTGGCGCTGCGGTCGGATCGGCGTCGGAGGACGGGCGCGGCACAAACGTCTCGCGAAACGCCGGCCGCATCGCCCGCGCCGGCAGCACACGCACCGAATCGTCCTTTTCGATCTGCGGCCATTGCGTCAGCGTCCATACGTCGTACGTGCGTCGCGCGAAGCCTCGGGCGATCAAGTACGCATCAAGGGCGTCGACAAATGCGCCCTCCACGGGGCACCATCGCCGGCAGGTCAGTCCCTTGCCCGCGTAGAATGCCTCGGCCTCGTCGAATGCGCGAGCCACCCCTTCGGGTGTGTCCGCGATCACTTCACGGAACTGGTTGGTGTCGGCCAGTGCCGGAAACCGCGATGAATAGAACGCGATGCCGTCGGACAGCGTCACGCGCTCGGCGATCTGCTCGTACCATGCCTGGTTCGCGCGAAGCAAAGCGCCGGTCGATGTGCGTTGCAAGACTATTCTCCGATCTCCCGTGCCCACCGACGCGTTTTGCCGCTCGAAGCCTCGCCGCCCGATCGTTCGTTCCCTACTTGGCCCCTTCTGAGCCTCGGCCCGCCAGCGGCGGATCTTCGACTTTCAAGCCGGGAGTTTTCCAGCCAAGCGTTCGAAAGCCGGCCCAACGTTACCGACCGCAAACGGCTCCCACATTTCCTCATTCGACATTCGACGTTCGACATTCGACATTCCACGCCGCCGCCAGCAGTCGCGCTTCCCCCATCGGCGGCCCAGTGAGTTGAACGCCGATCGGAAGCCCCCCGCCATCGCGCCCGCAGGGAAAGCTGATCGCACAAAGCCCGGCCAGGTTGGCCGACACCGTGTACACGTCTTCCAGATACATGGCCAGCGGATCGTCGGCTTTTTCGCAGATGCGAAACGCGGTCGTCGGCGTGACCGGTCCGGCAAGAAGATCGACCTGCTCGAACACGCGGTCGTAGTCGCGGCGGATCTTTGTGCGGACCTTTTGCGCCGTCAGATAGTAGGCGTCGTAGTAGCCCGCCGACAGGACGTAGGTTCCGACGACGATACGGCGCTTGACCTCGCTGCCCAGGCCGCGCGCGCGAGCCTGGCGGTAGGTCTCGTGCAGATCGCCGCCGCCATCGCCGCGCCGGCCGTAGCGCATGCCGTCGAAGCGGGCGAGATTGCTGGATGCCTCCGCGGTGGCGATGACGTAATACGCCGCGACGGCGTGGTCGACGTCGGGAACGTCCACCGGCACGATCGTGGCGCCGGCATCCGCCAGCTTCTGAATCGCCGCCCGCACGGCGGCCGCAATCTGCGGCGACAGGCCCGCACCGAAGTGCGACTCCGGCACGCCGATTCGCAGCCCCTCGATCGAGTCGCGCAGCGTGGAGACGTAGTCCGGCACCGGCGCATCAACGCTGGTCGAATCGAGCGGATCGTGGCCCGCGATGACGCCGAGCATCAGGGCAGCATCCGCAACGCTGGTGGCGATCGGCCCGATCTGGTCCAGGCTGCTGGCGTAGGCCACCAGCCCGTAACGCGAGACACGCCCGTAGCTGGGTTTCAGGCCGACGACGCCGCACATCGCGGCCGGCTGGCGGATCGAGCCCCCCGTGGAACTGCCCAGCGCCGCCGGAACAAGCCCGGCTGCCACGGCCGCGGCCGACCCGCCCGACGAGCCGCCGCAAACGCGCGATCCGTCGTGCGGGTTGCGGGCCGGGCCGCGGAAGCCAGTCTCCGTGCTCGACCCCATCGCGAACTCGTCGAGGTTGGTCTTGCCGACGATCACCGCGCCGGCTTCCCGGAGCTTGCGGACGACCGTCGCATCGTACGTCGAGCGGAAGCATTCCAGCAGGCGAGAGCCGCACGTCGTCACGCCTCCCGCGACGCAGATGTTGTCCTTGACGGCGATGGGAACGCCCGCGAGGCAGCCGCACGCCCCGTCGGCCGCCGAATCCGCATCCGCCGAGGCGGCTGCGCGGATGGCTTCATCCGCATTAAGGCTGACGAATGCGTTGAGGCGTGGATTCGCGGCGTCAATCGCATCCAACGACCTCCGCACGACGTCGCTCGACCGAGTCTGGCCGCTAGCAATGCTGCTGGCAATTTCGGCTATTTGCGTCACGCCGATCCCTCGAACCGCATCCGCCCGTCACCCACACCCGCCGCCGATTGTCACTCGCTCGGACGATCGGTCAACTCGGCGACGGACCGGCCGAAGCGCTTCGCCGATCGCGCGCAGAGCCGCCGCCGCTCGTTGCCGCAGGTGAGTGGTGGACTTACGGTAGCTCCACGGTACATTCTCTGTCCGGTATCCCGCGCGGTGCCCTGGGCGGCTCGACCCGCTCGCGGCGCCTGTCGCGCCGCCCGGACAGCATTCACCGCCGCCGCATGGGCGCAGAAAGGAAGTCACGCAGATGGGAGGCGCAAACTTTGAGATCCCAGTAACGCTGGGCCAGCCTCCCCCGGGCGGCTTTACGGCCGAACCGGATGAACACTCCCGCGAGGTGCCGACGCCGGGCCTGGCGGACTCGCTCCTTGAGTCGCTCCTGGCGTGGGTGGGCAGAATACCAAATCCCAACCAGGCGACAGCCGACGCGCTCTGCTATCTCCAGGAGATTCGCCCAAACGTGACGGTCGTCCTGTCGCGCGAGTGCGGGTCGAACGATCCACTGGAGCCATGGGTCAGGCTCGACTTCTCTGGATGCGCGGGCATGGCGGACGTCGTGTCGCAACTCTGCGCGCACTGGTCGGAGTCGTGGTTTTCCCAGCAACGGGAGGACATCCTCAAACGCCTTGCAAGCCACGGCTGCGCATTCGATGCGTCCCGCAAGATGACGCGGTGGGACGACGACGCCTGCTACGTGCCGACGGAAACCGTGGGCTACATAAAGCCGTGGGTTTACGAGGGATCACGATCGTTCGAGATCGACGCCTCTTATCTGCAGGAGAATGAGAAGCAGATTCGCAGAGCGCTAGCCGCCTGCCTGCCGGACGTTCCCTACCCCCACAGCTGCCATTGCCAGATCTGCGATCCGGACTTCGACCCGCTGCCGGTCTGACGCCGACCTCTGAGGCCGTGGCCTTCGGCGATCGCCACGACCGCAGTCGCCTCAAAGCGCGCGGTGCAAGAATCCCCGCACGGGGGGAGCGGTGGCGCGCCGCACCCGACCTCGACCACGCTGATCGCAAAGGGGAAATGAAAAGGCCCGATCGGCATGAACCGACCGGGCCTTGGTGTCGCTCTTCTTCGTCGAAAACGCGGACGCGCCTTTTCGCGGGTCAAGGCTGCGCTGTGATTGCAGACTTGAGACAGTCGCTCATTAATGTGGTCAAGCCCTTGGCCATTAGTACGGGTCAGCTTAACGTGTCTCCACGCTTACACCTCCCGCCTATCGACCTGCTGGTCTTGCAGGGGCCTTCATCCCGACAAGTCGGGAACCGAGACCTTATCTTAAGGGGGGCTTCCCGCTTAGATGCATTCAGCGGTTATCCTTTCCGTGCGTAGCTACCCAGCGGTGCCCCGAGCGGGACAGCTGGTACACCAGAGGCACGTACCTCCTAATCCTCTCGTACTAAGGAGATCTCCTTTCAAGTCTCGTACGCCCACGGCAGATAGGGACCGACCTGGCTCGCGCCGGTCTGAACCCAGCTCGCGTACCACTTTAATCGGCGAACAGCCGAACCCTTGGGACCGCCTTCAGCCCCAGGATGTGATGGGCCGACATCGAGGTGCCAAACGACTCCGCCGCTATGAACGCTCGGGAGTCATTAGCCTGTTATCCCCGGAGTACCTTTTATCCGATGAGCGATAACCCTTCCACACGGGATTACCGGATCACTAAGGCCTGCTTTCGCATCTGCTTGACCTGTGAGTCTCGCAGTTAAGCCGGCTTATGCCTTTGCACTCGTCGCACGATTGCCAACCGTGCTGAGCCGACCTTTGCACTCCTCCGTTACTCTTTAGGAGGAGACCGCCCCAGTCAAACTACCCACCTAACACGGTCCCCCGCCCGGATTCACGGGTCGGGGTTAGGATACAAACAGCACAAGGGTGGTATTTCAAGGATGGCTCCCTGACGGCCGGGACCGCCAGATCATCGCCTCCCACCTATCCTACGCATGTGATGCCTGTGGCCAATATCAGGCTATAGTAAAGGTTCACGGGGTCTTTCCGTCTTGCCGCGGGTACGTGGTATCTTCACCACGTCTACAATTTCACCGAGTCCGTCCTTGAGACAGTGCACCAGTCGTTACGCCATTCATGCGCGTCGGAACTTACCCGACAAGGAATTTCGCTACCTTAGGACCCTCATAGTTAGGGCCGCCGTTTACGGGTGCTTCGGTTGCAAGCTTCGCCTTGCGGCTGACCTACTTCCTTAACATTCCCGCACCGAGCAGGCGTCAGTCTCTATACGTCCACTGTACGTGTTGGCAGAGACCTGTGTTTTTGATAAACAGTCGCCAGTGCCGATTCTCTGAGCCCGCCTCCGAAGAGGACGGGACCCCTTTTCCCGAAGTTACGGGGTCAATTTGCCTAGTTCCTTAAGGACGGTTCTCTCGAGCGCCTGAGGCTACTCGCCTCACCCACCTGTGTCAGTTTTGGTACGGATCCGCTGATTGCCCCCGCAGCTTTTCTCGGTCCCCTCGCTTCGCACTTCGGCAACAAATCGGCCTCGGCCTCTCGGCAACCCTCACATCTTATGGTGGGCTGCGACTGAAGGGGACGCACTGCGGTTTGATCGCACAACGGAGGGCAGGAATATTAACCTGCTGTCCATCGACTACGCCTTTCGGCCTCGCCTTAGGCTCCGCCTAACCCTGGGCGGATTTACCTTCCCCAGGAAACCTTGGGTTTACGGCGAGAGGGATTTTCACCCTCTTTATCGTTACTCATACCGGCATAATCACTTGATAGGCCCACCACCGCTCCTTACGGTACGGCCTGTATCTGCCTATCAACGCTCCCCTACCGCTCGTGCAAGCACGAGCCCGTGGCTTCGGTACCATGCTTAGTCCCGTTCATTATCGGCGCCCAATCTCTCGACGGGTAAGCTATTACGCACTTTTTAAATGGTAGCTGCTTCTAAGCTAACATCCCCGCTGTCACAGAAAAAGGACTTCCTTACACACTTAGCATGGTTTCGGGACCTTAGCCGACGATCTGGGTTGTTTCCCTTTTGACCACGGAGGTTATCCCCCGTAGTCTGACTCCCGGGATAGTCGCGATGGTATTCGGAGTTTGATTGAGGGAGGTAGGCGGGTAGCCCCCTCGTCTCATTCAGTAGCTCTACCCCCACCGCGTAGTGGCCCGAGGCTAGCCCAAGAACTATTTCGGGGAGAACGAGATATCTCCAGGTTTGATTAGACTTTTACTCCTCCCCACAGCTCATCCCATAAGTTTTCAACCTTAAAGGGTTCGGTCCTCC
>CAZYLK010000046.1:0-36751 GCA_964648365.1 uncultured Phycisphaeraceae bacterium | reverse complement strand
CCACGCGACAGCACAAGTTCATCCACCGCCCCCTCGCCCTCCCCGGCGAGGGGGCGTTGCTGTCTTGTCAACCGTGACGAGCGGTGCGGTTCGCGCGCGAGTTGGCGCCGTTCGTCCTTCCGCGCCCGATCGAATCGACTCCGGCGACCCCGATTACTCTTCGCCCGCCTCCGGCGTGACGCCGTCCGGTCGGAATCGACCGCGCCCGGCCCGAATTGCGGTCGTGGCCGGCATCCCCGATAATCCGGCCGGCATCGTGCTGTGGCCGCGGCGGGCGACTGGACCTCCGCCGGACGGCCGCCGGAACCATCCGGCAAATTGCGACCCGGAACCTCGGACTGATCGGATGTCAGACATGACCTATCGGTTGATTGCAGGCATGGTGGCGGCCTTCCTCCTCGCCCCCGCCGCGTATGCTCAGGACGTCAAGTACGAAAAATACAGGCTCGACAACGGCATGACCGTGATCCTGCACGAGGATCACAGCCTGCCTATGGCCAGCGTCAACATCTGGTATCGCGTCGGCTCCAAGGACGAGCAGAAGGGCCGCAGCGGCTTTGCCCACCTGTTCGAGCACCTGATGTTCATGGGCACGAAGCGGGTGCCCGGCTCGGACTTTGACAACCTCATGGAGGCCGGCGGCGGCTGGAACAACGCCAGCACCAGCGAGGACCGCACCAACTATTACGAAGTCGGCCCCGCGACGCTCCTGCCCACCCTGCTGTGGCTTGAGGCCGACCGGATGGAGGATCTCGCCAACGAGATGACGCTCGACAAGCTCAACAAGCAGCGGGCCATCGTCCGCAACGAGCGCCGCCAGAGCTACGAGAACCAGCCCTACGGCATGGCCGAACTGCGCGTCTACGAGGAGATGTTCCCCGAAGGCCATCCGTACCACATCCCCGTCATCGGAACGCACGAGGATCTGGAGGCGGCCACCGTCGAGGACGTGAAGAACTTCTTCCGAACGTACTACGTCCCCGCCAATGCCTCGCTCGTGATCGCGGGCGACTTCAAGTCTGCCGAGATCAAGCCGCTGGTCGAAAAGCTGTTCGGGACGCTGGCCAAGGGGGACGTGCCGCAGCATCGCGACAGCCCGCCGGTCAAGCTGGAGAAGTCGAAGGCGGTTTCGATGACCGACGCGGTGCAATACCCGCGCACGACGATGGTCTACCACAGCCCCAAACACTTCGCCCCCGGCGACGCCGAACTGGACCTGGCCGCAGCCATCCTGTCCGACGGAATCTCCAGCCGGCTCTACCAGGAGCTGATTTACAAGAACAAGCTGGCGACGGACGTCTCCGCCTACCAGTCGTCCATGCAGCTAGGCTCGCTGTTCTACATCGAAGTGACGGCGCTGCCGGACGTGTCGCTGGACAAGGTCGAAGCCGCCGTAGACGAGGTCATCGCCGCGTTCGTCAAGGACGGGCCTACCGAGAAGGAACTGGAACGACAGAAGGCCCGGCTCGAATACCAGGCCGTCTCGTCGCTCCAGTCGATCATGACGAAGGCCGACCGGCTCAACCAGTACGAGTTCGCCTTCGGCGAGCCGAACTCGTTCGAGAAAGACCTGAATCGCTACCGCCAGGCGACCCGCGAGGGCGTGCAGAAGGTGGCGCAGAGCGTGCTCGATCCGAAGGCGCGCCTGGTTCTGCGGGTGACGCCCGGTGAACGGACGGCGTCGCTGGGGCCGGCCGAGGCCATCGAGGGTGACAAGCCCGCGCCCGAAGAAAAGGAACCGCCGAAGGAAGCGCCGAAGCGCGAACCTTCCGCTCGCGACAAGCGCCCGGCCGCCGGCCAGGCATCGCCCTTCACGGCGCCGTTGCCCGACACCTTCGCGTTGTCGAACACGGTCCTCGTGCATCACTGGCACCGACCGGGGCTGCCACTCATGCGGGCGGCCGTGCTGCTGACGGGGGGGGCGGAGCAGGACGCGCTCGAAACGGCCGGGCTGGCGTCGCTGGTGGCCGACATGCTCGACGAAGGCGCCGGCGAGCGCAGCGCGATCGAGTTTTCCGACGCGCTGGACGAGTTGGGCGCTCAGTTCGTCGAGGGCGTCGACCACGAAGCCACCACGATCGAGGTGGAGGTGCTGACGCGAAACTTCGACAAGACGCTCGCCCTGCTGGCGGACGCGGTGCTTCGCCCAACGTTCGACGAGAAGGAGTGGAAGCGTGTCCAGTCGCTGCGCGTGGACGGTCTGAAAGCGGACCAGGATCGGCCCACGTCCGTCGCCGTCCTCGTGGGTGATCGCGCCTTTTTCGGTGACGCGCACCCCTTCGGCCGCCCCATCCAGGGAACGCCGACGAGCGTTCAGAAGCTGACCCTCGATCAGGCGAAGGCGTTTCACAAATCGCTCTTCGCGCCCGCCAACGCCCGGATCCTGACCGCCGGGAGCATGACCAAGGAGCAGGTACGCGAGTCGCTCCAGAAGGCCCTCGGCTCCTGGGGCCCCAAGCCCGACGCGGCCGCCAAGCCCAATCCGGGCACGCGCATGTCCGGCGAGAACTTCGGCGGCGAGTCGCAGCTCAAGCCGCCCGCGTATCCGCCGCAGGCCAACACGGCCTTCCGCGTCGTAGTCGTGGATCGACCGGACTCCGTTCAGACCGTCATCCGGTACGTCATGCCCGGCCCGTCGTACGGCAGTCCGGAACGTCCCCGGCTGGAACTGCTCGGGACCATCCTCGGAGGCAGCTTCACCAGCCGGCTCAACCAGAATCTGCGCGAGGAACACGGTTACACCTACGGCGCCCGCGCCGGCTATACGTTCGGCGTCAACGCCGGGTACATGAGCGCCTGGTCGAGCGTGCGCGCGGACGTGACCGGCGCGTCGCTCAAGGAGTTCATGTCCGAGTTCCGCAAGATCATCGGCGGCGACATCTCGGAGACCGAGGCGAAAAAGGCCCGCGAAACGGTGCGTTTGCGCACGGTGCAGGCGTTTGAGCGGCTCGGCGGCCTGATCTCGCAGGGCATCGAGCGCGTCGTAAACGAAAAGCCGTTCCCCAGCCTCACGCGAGAGCTGGCCGCGCTGGATGAAGTCACCGCGTCGCAGTTGAACGCACTGGCCAAGTCGTCGATTCCGCTGGATGCCGCGCTGCTCGTGCTCGTTGGGGACAAGGACGACATTCTGGCGCAGACGAAGGACATGGGCCTTCCGGCCCCCGTGCAGATGACCGTCGAGGGTGAGGTCGTCAAGGAGGCGGAGAAGACACCGGCGGAATAACGCCGTTTCGCCGATCCGATGCGCCCGAGCCAGCGAACAACCCGCCCCTCCGCGCCCGGCAGGCGTCCGGGGGGACGGGAAGATTTCCGCAGCGCTGAAGGCGCCCGCTGGTGGTTCGCCCCGCCGGATTGCGCTGATGCCGCGGGCGCGCTGGACGCCGCTGGTGCGTGGATCGCCTCTTCGACGGAGGCCGGGCCGTTCCAACTCCACGACTCGACGCATGAGCCGCTCAAGAGGGGCGACGGCCGGGCGGTGTGGCGCGTCCAGCGCGGGCGAGCGACCCTGTTCGTCAAGGTCTACGACGGCGCCGCCGGCGCGGCGGAGCGCGTCCGGCGCTGGTGCGGCGGATGCCCGGCCCAGCGCGAGTGGCAGGCGCTGCGGCTCGCGCAGGCTCGCGGGGTTCCGACGGTGATACCGGTCGCCCTGGGCCTGTCGGGTGGAGCCGGCGGTCGATCCGCGCTGATCACGGCCGCTTTCGGCGAGGGATCGTCTCTGGCGCGCACATGGAGCCGCGCGGATCATGACCCGATTCGTCGGCGGAACCTCGCGGAGGCGGTAGCGACGCTGATCGCGGCCATGTGCCGCGCGGGTATCGTCCACCGCGATCCGCACCCGCACAACATTCTCACGCAGCAGCGCGGCGATGCCACCCGACTCGCGCTGGTCGACCTCTATGGCGCCACGCGCAGCCGTCCCGGCCGGCTCTCGATCGCAACGCTGGTCCATCTCGACCAGTACATGCAGCGGGTGGCGTCCTGCGCCGAGCGGCTGCGATGTGTGCGCGCCGTACAGTCGGCGCTCGCGCCGGAGGCTGATCCGGCCGTCCTGCGGCGCCGGCGGCGGCGTGTGGTGGCTGACGTTGCCGCCCGAAAGCGGCGGTGGGGCCGCAAGCTGGCGCGCACGCGCGATCGCCGGGTCCGCGGCGACGGCAAGTACTTCGCCCGCCTCGACCTGGGTGGCGGATGGTGCGGGACGGTCGTTCTGATCGTGGCCCGACGCCATGCCGTTCCCGCCGGTGCGACGCCCGACTTCACCGAGGCCGATTGGCGACGCCGCCTCGGCGACCTCTCGGGCGTGGCCGGTGCGGAAGCGCGGCGCCTCGGCGGGTCCGCGGACGACTCGGTAGAACGATTCCGCCCGGGCAGCGCCTGGCGCGGGATGCTGTGGCGGTGGTTCGGTTCGCCGGCTCTGCGACGGTTCCGATTCGATCACGCCCGGCGTCACCGTGACATCGCCGCGCCGTTGAGACTGGCTGCGCTGGAGCGCCGGCGGCGCGGCCGGATCTGCGAGGCGATCCTCATCACGGCTCGAACGGACGATGCGACCGGTCGGCAGACGGACGTCGTCGGTCGGTGCGTCGTGAATCGCACCAAACCAACTCCCGACGGCGAACGCGAGGCGGCGACGGTACGTTGTGAGCCGTCTGCGGAGGAAGGCCGGAGCGTAAGGACTGGCGATCATGGGAAATAGGATCCAACTGACTCGCGGCGACATCACCCGCTTCGACGGCGATGCGATCGTCAACGCGGCCAACTCATCGCTTCTGGGCGGCGGCGGCGTGGACGGCGCGATCCACCGCGCCGCGGGGCCGGAACTGGTAGCCGAGTGCCGGTTGTTGGGCGGCTGTCCCACCGGGCAGGCGCGGATCACGCGGGGGTACCGGCTCCCGGCCCGCCACGTCATCCACACGGTTGGTCCGGTGTGGGAGGGCGGCGGCCGGGGGGAGGCCGACCTGCTGGCGTCCTGCTACCGTGCCTCGCTCGATCTGGCTGCGGCGAACGGCTGTCGATCCGTCGCGTTCCCGGCGATCAGTTGCGGCGTCTTCGGGTATCCGCTCGATGCCGCGGCCAGCGTATCGCTTGAGTTCGTGTCGCAGTGGCTCGCGAAACAGGCGCTTCCTGAGGTCGTAACCTGGGTGCTGTTCGATCCCCAGGCGTGGCGGGCGTGGCGGCAGGCGGCGTCCGACCTGGCGATCGGCGTGGACGAGCTTGCCGGGTAGCCGGTGGTTTCGATCCCAATACCAGTCCTGACAATGGCTTGACAGGTCAGTTGGTTGCCGGAAAGATTGCCGGTGAATGGGGAACCGCGGCCCGTTCGAGGGTGCTCCGCGGCTCGGCGATATGCGCGGGCGCGACACCCAGCGTCAGGCGGCCGCGGCCTTGCGGCCCCGGTGCCGCGATACGACCGAAAGCAGGGAACCTGCGCTTCGTCGGGGACGGCTGTCCCTGAGTCTTTTGAGAGGCAATTGCGTATGACACGTGAATGGGGAGGTTGGTCCCGACGATGGAGCGCGGCGGCTGCTGCATTGGGAATGGTTCTGGCGGGGGTCGCCACAGCTAACGACGGGGTGCGCTATTCCCGCAGCGGCAGGGTGTACCCGATCGAGCGTTCGACGACGGAGTTCGGCGTTCTGCTTCAGGATGCGCAGCAGGCCGAGGGTGTTCACGAGCGCCTGTCGAGGGACGGCTCGGGTCGGATGCAGCTTATGCCGCACTCGTCGCCCGAGAGCCGGTGGCGGATCATCACCGTCGCCGACACGGGTGACAAGCGCCGCAACGCGCTGCTCCAGGTGCCGAACGTGGAAGCGATCCGTCCCGTCTGGCGGCGGCAGGGCTGGGAGATGCCCGTCATCACGAACGGTCGCATTATTGTGCGATTCGTCGACGGCACAGACGCCGCGACCCGGGCCGCGTTCTACGCCGACTACGGCGTGACGGAACTCCGCGTGATTCCCGGTTGGGGCGGGATGTACGTCCTGGAATCCAACGAGGGACTCGATGAGATCGCCTTGGCGGGCATGATGCATTTCGATCCCCGGGTTCACATTGCGGAAGCCGACGTCGTCGGCGTCAAGCGGCTGTATCAGGTCTCCGCCGAGGATCCGTTCTTCATCTACCAGTGGCATCTGCAAAACACCGGGCAGCCCGACCTGTTCGGCCAGAGCGGCACGGCCGGCGCCGACATCAACATCGAGGCGGCGTGGGAGATTACGCTCGGTACCGACATCCTGATCGGCATGTACGACGATGCCTGCGACTATCGCCACGAGGATCTGCGCGAGAACTACATCGGATCGGGTTATGACGCGTCGTTGTCGTCGTCTGATGCCGGGTTCACCGATCCGCGGCCGAAGTCCTTCAATGACCGTCATGGCACCGCGGTGATGGGGCTGGCCGTCGCCCGGCCTAACAACGTCGGTGTCCGCGGCGTTGCGCCGCTCGCGCAGTTCACGGCCACGGGAGGTCTGAGCCGGACGACCAGCGCTGAGGACGACCGGCGAGCCTTTGACTTCGCTCTGCAGCAGGAAGTGGACGTCCACATCAACAGTTGGGGCTACGTGGACGGTTTCCCCCGCAGCAGCTTTGCCTTCAGCATCGAACAGACGTTTCTGGAAGGGCGCGATCTGGACGGTCCGGGCGGCAACCCGGCACGCGGCATGGTCATTCTCTTCGCCTCCGGCAACGACGCGATCGAAAACACGACCGATGGCGACGTGGAGTTCTCCTCGCTGGCCGCCGTCATCTCCGTCGGTGCGAGCAACGCCGACGACGTGTACGCGTCCTACAGCAACTACGGCGCGGCGCTCGACATCCTCGCGCCCAGCGGCGATGACTTTCTGCCCGGCATGGCGACGGTCGACAACACCGACGAGTTCAATTATCCCGAAGACGGTTACAACATCGGCGGGCAGGACGAGTTGGGTTTTCCTGACCTCGACATAGACGGCAAGTATACGGGCACGTTCAGCGGCACGTCGGCGGCCTGCCCCGTCGCCGCCGGCGTGGCGGCGCTGTGCCTGTCTGCCAACCGCGAGCTGACGGCCACACAGGTCCGCGTGATCCTCGAGCACACGTCCGATCCGATCGCCGAGGACGACGCCGACTATCACCCGGTGACCAGCTTCAGCAACAAGTACGGCTACGGTCGCATCAACGCGGGCGCCGCCGTCACGGCCGCGGCGCAGTCGAACGACAACAACGGGCTCACCTGGCCCATGGCGCCCGGCAACGTGGCGGTCAACACGCAGAACAACACGATCTCGTGGACCGCGAACGTGGAAAACCTCGAGTTCCTGATGGTCGAGAGCACCAATCCGGGATTCGGCGTGACGTTCGGCTTCGTGCCCGAGGATGGAAAGTGCTACGTCAACCGTAACAACGGCGTCGACGAAGGCCAGTTCGGCTGTGAAGACGTGCCGGACGAACTGCTCGGCGAAGTACCGGACAACGTACGCATCATCCACTGGACGGACGCGACGCGTCGGACCTTCCTCTCGGAAGGCGGAAAAGCCTTCGGGCTTTACGCCCGCAACGCTGCCGGCCGGTACTCCTGGGGCGTGTACATCCTCTCCAACGGCACGGTCGTTCGACAGGGCGAGTCTGAGTTCGTCATTGGCGGCAGCGGCGGAGGCGGCGGCGGTGGCGGTGGCGGCGGTGGCGGCGGCGGAGGTGACACAGGTTCACCGCCGCGCGTAACCATCGACGTGACGCCGCTGACCGGCAAGTCGCCGCTGACGGTGACCCTGAAGGGCAACGCCGTCACGGACGACCCGATCGTTCAGTACTGCTGCTACGACTGCAATGGAAACGGCACCGAGGACGCTTTCGACATCTTCAACGGCTTCAGCGATGACGAGAACTTCGACCTGATCCCGGATGAATGCGACAACGACGGCGGCGCCGTGGCCGACAGCCCGCTCATCCCGTGCGCCTCGCCCTTCTCGCAGGACGACGCGGTCCGCTGCAGCGGCTGGGACTACGAGGACGACGGCGTCATTGATACGCTTCAGACGACGACGCAGCATACGTACACCACGCCTGCCGGGCAGACCACGACGTACCGGGCCCGGCTCACCTTCCGCGACACGGAAGACCGCGTCGGATCGCAGGCCGTCGACATCATCGTCGAACCCGCCGGGGACGGCGGCACCGGCGGCCCGACCGAGGGCGACGTGGAAATCCGCGTGCGGCGACCGGGCGGCAGCGATCAGGACGTCGACGCCGGTCAGGCCCCGCTCGATGTCGAACTCTCTATTGATGCGGACACGCTGCCGGGCAGCCTGGTCTCGGTCCGATGGGATCTCGGCGACGGAACCGTGGCCAACAGCATCAGCGTGCTCCACACGTACCGGAACACGTCGCTGAACGCCGTGACCTATCCGATCTCGGCGGCGGTGACCACGACGGTTCCCTCCAGCGAAGCGAACGGCGCTTATCAGGCCTCGCGCGTGCTTCGGGTCGAGCCGCAGGATCCCGACGTCATACAGCCGAACGCGAACATCGGCGGCTCAGAGGGTGGCGGCGGCAGCGCGACAACCTGCGCGCTGGGCATCGTGCCGTTGACGATGACGCTGTTCGGGCTGATGCTCATCCGCCGTCGCTTCCGCTAAGCGGCCACGCAGCTTGACGTTTCGTGGGCGCGGTCGTCTGCCTGGCGACCGCGCCTTTTTTCTTGCATCGGTGTCGTTGCCAGTGCCCGGCGACGACACCCCGCGCGACCGGCGGCATGCCTCATGCGCTTCGACCTCTTCGATTTCTACCGATTCATGCTGATGGTCGTCGTCGGCGTCCACCTGTCGTTGCGACTGATCACGTTCATCTGGCGGTGGCAGGCCTACGAGCAGCGCGAGTGGTGGGCGCCGCTCGCCCGTCGCTATTTCCTGGTCCACCTGCTTCGCATCCGCTTCCGGCGGTTCGCGTTCGACCTGCTCCAGATCGTGGGACTGCTGATCCTGCTGCTCTGGCTCGTTCGGTTGCACCTGCCATAGAACCTGTGCCGACCGGGGGATGCCGCGCCCTCCCCGGCGCGACTTGACGTCCTCAACCCGATGTCAGAGTCTGCCGGGATCGGCGAACGACCGGAAGCCGCCGTCGGTCGTCCTGTGACTGCCCCATTCGTGCCGGGAGCCGCCGCCATGAAGACCGCCCTCATTCTCGTGGACCTCCAGAACGACTTCATGCCGGGCGGGCCGCTCGCCGTCCCGGACGGAGACGCCGTCGTCCCGGTCGCGAACCGGCTCATGCCGCGTTATCCGCTCGTCGTCGCCACGCAGGACTGGCACCCGGCCGACCACGCCAGCTTCGCCAGCCGCCATCCCGGCCGCAAACCCGGGGACGTGATCCGGCTGGGCGGGCTGGATCAGATTCTTTGGCCGGACCACTGCGTACAGGGCAGCGACGGAGCCGCCTTTCACCCCGACCTCGATCTGGCAGCGCTGACGTGCGTGTTCAAGAAAGGCACCGATCCGAACATCGACAGCTACAGCGGGTTCTTCGACAACGGCCACCTCAAGGGCACGGGCCTGGCCGACTATCTCAAGGACGCGGGCGTCGGGCGCGTGGTGCTGGTGGGTCTGGCGACCGACTACTGCGTGAAGTTCACCGCTCTGGACGCCCGCAGACTGGGTTTCGAGACCGTCATTGCGCTCGACGGCTGTCGCGCGGTTGAGCTGGCGGAAGGCGACGAGCGGGCCGCCTTGGACGAAATGCGGGCCGCCGGCGTTACCGTCGCCCGCTCGGACGAGCTGCCCGCCTGACGGCTGCTGCCTCGGGCCGACCCTCGACGCCGCGGGGCGGCGGCGCAGCGTCCCGCCGCGGGCTACTTCCCGCCTCGCCGGCCGCCGATAGACGAGAGGCCGCTGCGCCGGGTTGTGTGTTGCAAACACGGACGTTAGGATGCGGCCACTTTTCAGCCGGGGGGATGAAAAGGAGGGGAAGCAGGCGCCCGAGGTTTGCGCCGACGGGGAGCGTTTCCTTGTATTCCATGCTGTCAAGGTCGTTATTATCGGAAGATTCCGGCGACCAGGAAGGCGATTGAGATGAAGGGTGTAATTCTGGCCGGCGGGACGGGGACCCGCCTCCATCCGCTGACCAAGGTGACCAACAAGCACCTTCTGCCAGTCTATGACAAACCGATGATCTACTACCCCATCGAGTGCCTGGTGAAGGCGGGGATCGATGAGGTTTTGCTGGTGACGGGGGGCAATAACTCGGGCGAGTTCCTGCGGCTCCTCGGCAACGGCAAGGAGTTCGGGCTCAAGCTGCTGCAGTACACCTACCAGGAAGGCGCCGGCGGCATCGCCGAGGCGCTGGGCCTGGCCAAGGACTTCGCCGACCACGGTCCGATTTGCCTGATCCTGGGGGACAACATCCTCCAGTACACCATCGAGCACAGCGTTTCGGCCTTTCGCGAGTATCCGTTCGGCGCCCGGATTCTCCTGGCCGAGGTGAAGAATCCGCAGGCTTACGGCGTGGCGGAAATCGATGGCGACAAAGTGGTCAATATCGTCGAAAAGCCCAAGAATCCCAAAAGCAACAAGGCCGTCATCGGCATTTACTTCTACGATTACTTCGTCTTCGACATCGTGACGAAGCTGAAGCCGTCCGCGCGCGGCGAACTCGAAATCACGGACGTGAACAACCACTACATCCAGCAGGGCAAAATGGCCTTCGACTGCGTCGACGGGTGGTGGGCCGATGCGGGAGAGAACATCGACTTCTACCTGGAGAGTTGCAACCGCGTCGCGGCGGGTGGGGCGAACCTGCCGCTATCGACCTGAG
Organism: uncultured Phycisphaeraceae bacterium; assembly: GCA_964648365.1. Lineage (GTDB taxonomy): Bacteria > Planctomycetota > Phycisphaerae > UBA1845 > UBA1845 > SURF-32. The sequence goes on along the minus strand of CAZYLK010000046.1, from coordinate 25,969 downwards.
CGGCCCCGGGTGCACGGAGCGGAAGCCCGCAGCGGCGGTGGCTAATCTGCCCCACGCTAAAACGGTGCGGCCGCGGCCGTCCGATCAACGGATACCCGATTGAAAGCAGCCGAGCGGCAAACGAATAATTGGTACGTCGCCGTAGCGCCGGGCGGCGGGAGCTTGACTTGACTTCAGACGAACTGAACGAGCGCTGCACGAGATCCCCGCGCCCGACGGAGTGTCGGGCGGGGTCGTGCAAGGTCCGAGTGGGCGGCAGGCCGCGTTTCGCGGCGATGCAGCCGTCACATGCGGACCGCGGTATTGGAAAGGAGCGAACGGATGGGTGAGAAGACGATTGTGGTCATGCCGGCCTATAACGCCGAGCGAACCGTCGAGCGGATCTTTCGGGACATCCCCGAAGGCGCGGCCGACGAGGTGATCCTGGTTGACGACTGCAGCAAGGACAAGACGTGCGAGGTGGCCGAGAAACTCGGCATCACCGTGATTCGTCACCAGAAGAACCGCGGCTACGGCGGCAACCAGAAGACGTGTTATCGCGCTGCGCTCGATCGCGGGGCGGACTACGTCATTATGCTCCACCCGGACTACCAGTATGACGCCCGCGTCATTCCGGCGTCGGTGGACATCATGCGGAACGGCATCTGCGACGTGCTGCTGGGCAACCGCATCCGCACCCGGCGCGAGGCGCTGGACGGCGGCATGCCGCTGATCAAATACCTGGCCAACCGCGGCCTGACGCTGATCGAGAACATGTGGCTGGCCCAGAACATGGGCGAGATGCACAGCGGCTATCGCGCGTACACGCGGAAGGTGCTGGAGACGATTCCGTTCGAGCGCAACAGCGAGGACTTCGTCTTCGATTCGCAGTTCCTCATCCAGACCGTTCATTTCGGCTTCAAGATGGGCGATCTGCCGGTGCCGGTCCGCTACTTTGACGAGATGAGCAGCATCAGCATTCCGAGGGCGTCACGCTACGCCATCTTGACGCTGGTGACGCTCCTCCAGTATTCGATGCATCGCTGGAAGATCTGGAAGCACCCGATCTTCATGCCGGTCGACGCCGACGTCGGCGGCGGCAAGCCGGCGATGGCCTGAGAATGGCGAATGTCGAATGGCGAATAACGAATGCGGAAAGGCGCGGACGCCTTGACTGATGGCGGTTGATTATTCGTGGGCGAAAGTCACGGCGCGGTCAGCGGCGTCGCTCGCGCCTCTGTCATTCGACATTCGACATTCGTCATTCGACATTCCAAAAGGAGCTTCTGATGCCCTTTGAGTTCAAGCGGATGGAGATTCCGGACGTGATCCTGGTCGAGGCCAGGGCGTTTCCGGATGGGCGCGGTTTCTTCATGGAGACGTACAAGCGGTCGCAGTTCGAAGCGGGCGGCATTCCGCAGCGCTTCGTGCAGGGCAACTACAGCCACTCGACCGCCAAGGGCGTGCTCCGCGGCCTGCATTACCAGATGAACCCGCACCCGCAGGGCAAGCTGGTCTGGGCCATGAAGGGCGAAATCTTCGACGTCGCGGTGGACATCCGCAAGGGGTCTCCGTGGTACGGCACCTACGTCGGCGAGGTGCTCTCGGAGGAGAACCGCCGCATGTTGTACGTGCCGGAGGGCTTCGCCCACGGTTTCATGGTGCTGTCGGATGCGGCCGACGTCTTCTACCAGGTCACCGGCGAGTGGGACAAAGAGACCGAGCGAAGCATCATCTGGAATGACCCTGACCTGGCCATCCAGTGGCCGCTCGACGTCGAACCCATCCTGTCCGACAAGGACTTGAAGGCGCCGAAGCTCGGCGAAGCGGACAACAATTTCGTGTATGAGGAGAAGTGACGCCGCCTGCGGCGTCTCGGAATCTCAGGGAAAAGAAGCAGGCCGGCCCGTTGCCGGCCGAGACAGTGTCGAATGGGTCGCCGGTCGCGTCGTGCCGAACAGGGCCGCGGTCCGGGGCCATTGAGCCAGAGAAAGAAAAATGTCACAACACGTGCTTGTCACCGGCGGCGCCGGCTACATCGGGTCCGTCCTTACGCCTATGCTCATGGAAGCCGGCCACCGCGTTACCGTCATCGATCGGCTGTTCTTCGGCCGCCAGACGCTTCCCGCCGACGGACCCAACCTCAAGGTGATCCGCGACGACATCCGCACGATGGACGGCTCGCGGCTCAAGGGCGTGGACGCCGTCATCGACCTGGCCGCGATCTCCAACGACCCGGCCGGCGAGCTGATTCAGGACAAGACCTGGCAGATCAACCACGCCGGCCGCGCCCGCGTGTGCAAGCTGGCCAAGGAAGCCGGCGTCAAGCGCTACATCCTGCCGTCGTCGTGCAGCGTGTACGGCTTCCAGGAAGGGATGCTGGACGAGAAGTCCTCTACCAACCCGCTGACCACCTACGCTGAAGCCAACCTCAAGGCCGAGGAGGACGTGCTGCCGCTGGCCGACGACAAGTATTGCGTGACCGTCATCCGGCAGGCGACGGTTTACGGCGATTCGCCGCGCATGCGGTTCGACCTGGCCATCAACGGCATGACCAAAGGGTTTCTGGCCAAGGGCAAGATCCCGATCCTGCGCGACGGCACGCAGTGGCGGCCGATGGTCCACGTGCGCGACACCTCGCGCTGCATGTGCATGCTCTTGAAGGCGCCGCAGGACAAGATCAACGGCCAGCGGTTCAACGTGGGCAGCGAAGAGCAGAACTACCAGATCAAGCCGCTGGCGGAACTGGTGGCCAAGGGTCTGAACATGCCCTTCGAGATGGAGTGGTACGGCGACCCGGACCACCGCTCCTACCAGGTGAGCTTCAAGAAGATCCGCGACACGCTGGACTTCGCCCCCCAGTTCGACGCCGCCTCCGGCGCCCGCATTATCGCCGACAAGATCAAAAGCGGCGAACTGAACCCCAACGACCCCAAGACCATCACGGTCGGCTGGTACAAGAGCCTGATCGAGATGAACGCGTTCCTGCGGGACGTGACGCGGGATGGGGAAGTGCTGTAGCGGCGGAAATGTCGAATGGCGAATGTCGAATAACGAATGAAGAGGATGGCGTGAGGATCCTCGCCGACGAAGGCGTCGACGGGGGCGGATGCGCCGCGCCGGCACCGCCCCAGGATTTCTTTGAGCCGCACGCACGTTTTGCCTATGATACGGTGGCGGGGCACTGGCGGTGCTCGATTGTGCGTCGAGCGCGCGGAGCGACGCGATGAATCAGAACCTGGCCGACATCTTTCAGAAGAAGCGGCAGCAACCTCCCGGTGGCGCCGGCGTCGATTGGGACGAACGACGCAACAAGTACCTGGCGGCAGTGGATAGCCTGTACGATCAGATCGAGAAGCTTCTCGATGAACCAATCCAGCAGAAAAGCGTGACGCTCCAGCGGCGCGCCAAAGAACTGAGCGAGAATTATATCGGGACGTACAAGATCGACGACCTGATTCTTCTGGTAGGCGATGAGCAGGTGCGTTTTTCGCCGGCCGGACGCAATATCGCCGGCGCCAGCGGTCGCGTGGACGTGCTCGGCGAGCGTGGTGTACCGGAGGTACTGATCGTTCAGCCTGATGGCCGGTGGAGTTTCGTGCTGACTCGCCAGCCGACGCTGACGGTGGCGCTACTTGACGAATCATCCCTGACGGAAGTCCTTAAGCGCGTCATGCGGGAGTAACCGCCCGGTGCCCCTCCCGCCAGTTCTGCCTGACATCGGAGAGCGGCAGACACTCGCTGAGATACTGGACTGGTATCGCGGGATTGTCGAGGCGCTGGTCGAGCAGCGCGCTGCCGTCCTGCATGCCATTCAAAGCGGTACTGCAGTGGCTGCCCGCTTCTTTGGCCTGGATCAGGCCGGCCTTGACGCCTACTTCGACGCGCAGCGACGTGAACTGGAGCGGCTCACCATGCTCAACCTCGTCGCCAGCGCGGAAGCCAGCATCAAAGACGACTACTTCCACCGCGTCAGGCGAAGGCTGAAAGACGGTCTCTCGCGAGCCTATCGTGACTGGCACAAGACGTTGTCCAAAGCCAGAAAACGCCGGCCGGATTTCGACGAAGGCGGCATCCTCGATGTGCTCAAGGAAACGGGCGTCATGGATAATCACGTTGTGGGACGATACCGCGAGTGCCTCCGGCCGCGACATTGGGTCGGGCATGGTCGCAATTGGGCGACGCCAGTGGAAATCGACCGGCTCGATCCGGATGACGTCTTTGACCGCTGCAATGCACTGCTCAACGCGATTCCGTAGAGCTTCTGGTTCCCGGGCAGAATCAGGTAGCTGATCGGCCGCGTGTCGGAAACGACTGGCCTGCTCCCAAAATTGTGATCCGGCGTTGTGAGAGTCCCCAAGCTCCGGGAAGGGGCGTCGAGGATTCTCGATGAAGCGCAGGCGACACAGTCCGGAGGAACTGATCCGGAAGATGCGTGACGCTGTTGCCACGCTGGCGGACGGCAAGGACGTGGCCGCGGTGTGCCAGACCCTGGGCGTCTCGGAGCCGACCTTTCACCGTTGGCGCAACCAATCCGGCGGAACGACGGCGGAGGAGGCGAAGCGGCTGCTTGAGTCGACTCGTTCGCATGCGTACGATGGCGTCGAGTTGCGTTGCGGTCAGTTACCGCCGGCGCCGGAGAGTCCCAATGCTTACGCGTACTGCTGCTGTTATCAAGGGCTTGTTTGTAGCTGCGGTCATGGGTGCGATGGGGCCCGCGACACGGGCTCAGGAGACCGTGGATCTGCGGGCGAAGTTTCAGCCCGGCCGCACCGTCTACGTCGAGAGCGATTCGGACGTGAAGGCGACGAGCACCTCGCCGATGGGCAAGTTCGACATGACCCTGCGCATCCAGAGCGGCGTGCTTAGCGAAGTCGTCCCCGTTGAAAATGGCGCCAGGGTGTCGCTGACCATCGATCGAGCGGCCTTCACGTTCGACAGCCCGATGGGACCAGCGTTTTTCGATTCCGACGTTCCGGACGAGAACCAGTCGCAGCAATGGGAGCAGATTCTCGCGCCGCAGATCGGCATGAAGCTCACCATTGAGCTCGACAGCGACCACCAGGTCACCGGCAGCACGGGCATGGAGGCCATCGTCAGGAAGATCGACGAACGCGCGGCCGGCAACATGTTCTGGATGATGGACAAGCCCCGATACACGGATGAGAAGTATCGCCGGAGCTGGCAGAATCAGGCGCTGAGCATCTTCCCCAACCGCGCGGTCAAGCGTGGCGACACCTGGACGGCCCCCTATCTCGAGGAACTCGCCGAACTGAAGGACTTCGAGTTCGACTGCACCTACACGCTTGATCAGGTCAGCAGCAAGGATGGTCGCACGCTGGCCGAAGTCTCCTTCCAGGGCAAGGTCCCGGCCGATCGGCAGTTCGAAAGCGAAGGGATGATGCCGGTCAGCAACGTTAAGCTCGAAGAGGCGACGCTGACAGGCAAGGCAACGATCGACGTGGACCGGGGAGAACTGATCCGCCGGGAGGACCGCGTCAGGATCGCTTTCAGCGGCACGATGGGCGGCGGGGATACGTCCAACATGACGGCGTCGCGTGACATTACGCGAACCTATGTTATGAAAGCGCCCGCTGAGCGGGCTGCCGAAAAAAGCGAGAACGCCCGGCTGGCCGCCGCCAGGAAGAAAGAAGCGGAAAAGGAAAGCGCCGAGCGTCGTGACCGTTTCGCGTCCGCGAAACACGTCGACGTCGATACCCGGGTTCGCGAGAACCCGGTCGGCATCGCTGATTCCTGGCCGCAATGGGGCGGACCGCATGGCGACTTCAAGGCCGATGCCACCGGCCTGGCCGACAAGTGGCCGGAGGGGGGGCCGAATCGACTGTGGAGCCGCGATCTGGGGGACGGATACTCATCCATCGCGCATGATGGGACGCGGCTTTATACGATGTATCGCCCGACGGACGAAGAAAGAAACAAGACCGAGGAGATAGTCGTTGCTCTCGATCCGCAGACCGGCGAAACGATCTGGGAATTCAAGTACGAGGCGCCGTTCGTGGAGGGCATGGACGCGAGCTTCGGCCGGGGGCCGCACTCCACCCCGTTGATCGTCGGCGAGCGCCTGTTTGCCGTCGGCGCGACCGTCAAGCTGCACTGTCTCAACAAAGACAGCGGAAGCCCCCTGTGGGCGAAGGATCTGCGTAAGGACTTTAGCGCGTCTCACCTGATGTACGGCTACGGGGCCAGCGCCCTCGCCTACAAGGACACCATCATTCTGCCGGTCGGCGGCGAAGGGCAGGCATTGATCGCGTTCAACCAGAGCGACGGCAGTGCGGCCTGGAAGAGCCAGGACTTCGGACCGACCTATGCCTCGCCTTTCGTGATCAGGACAGGCAGCGTGGATCAGCTTGTCCAGTTCGGCCCGGCGGAGGTTGCCGGCCTCGACCCGGCCAATGGCCAGTTGCACTGGCGCATCGAGCATGCCACCGAGTTCGGGGCGAACATTTCGACGCCCGTGTGGGGCAACGATGGGCGACTGTTTATCTCCTCCGCCTACGGCCTGGGCAGTCGAGGCATCCAACTGTCACTCGATGGCGGCAAGCCCGTGGCCACCGAGTTGTGGCACAACCAAACGATGAAGATTCACCACGGCAACGCCGTTCGCGTGGGCAACTTCATCTATGGATCCAGCGGTGATTTCGGCCCGGTGTTCTACGCCGCCGTTGACGTCGAGTCCGGCGAGCTTGCGTGGAAAAGCCGGGACATCGGGAAAGCAATGAGCATCTACGCCGACGGGAAAATGTTCATCCTGAACGAAGAGGGAAAACTCTTCCTGGCGAAGGTCTCGCCGGCCGAGCTGAAGGTCATCTCCGAGGTGCAACTGTTCAACGACCGAAGCTGGACCGCGCCGACGCTGGTAGGCAAACGGCTCTTCGTCCGCGACCGGCACAAGATCATGGCGCTGGATGTGGGATAGCGTCGGAGGAGACTGGGCAGGGAATCCGTCCAGCCGCTGCACGAACAGGCTCAACCGGGCTCGCAAGCCTTCGGCTCTTGGCACGCGTCGCGGCCACGACGCGGCGCAGATGAGCGTTCGAGCTATCGTGAAGCGGGGACCAGCATGACCGTGCAACTCACCGTGTTCGCGTGCCCGGTGTGCGGCCAGGCGATTACCCGACCGCTCGCGCCGCTGCCGGCCGATTGCGCCGTATGCCTCGAGGACGGAAAGGCGGCCGTGCGGCAGGGCTTTTTCGCACTCAGCGATGATGACTACTGGACCGGAAGTTTCGGGTCACCATTGGTCAACCTGGCAGATCTGGTCGGAACGGTCCACCACCCGGACACCCGACGCATCCAGGGTTGCTGTGGCCCGAGTGGCTGCGATGGTCCGAATCTTGTGTGCGGGCAAGGCCATGAGGTCGGGACAGAACGGTCCGACTGCTGGATGGCTCACGGGGCGGTCTTGCTGTGCCAGGTTACGCGGCGGCCAGTCACGGGCTGACGTCGGACTTGCCCGCGTTGCCGCAGGACATGCCTCACATCAGAGCGCCGTCGCCCCAGTGATCGGTGGGATGGTCAGATGACCTCGATTGGATAGGTGGTCATCCAGATGTCGATCTGCTGGAATGTCGCGCGCAGGCGCTCCTTCAACTCCGTGAAGAAAGCCAGCGCTTCGGGTGAGTCAGCGACATCGACGAAGACCCGCATCAGGTCGTCGCGAAAGACCTGATCCTGATGCTGCCAAATGCCACGTATGGTCTGGGTTTCGCAAGACACCGCGCCGAAGCGGTCGCGGAGTTCCAGAAGTGTGTTCGCGACAAGATCGTCGGGCACTGGACGGCCGTCATTGAACCGCAGCGGAAGCAGGATCTCGTAGCGTCGGTACGCGGAGTTCATACCTGGCAACGCCCTCCACTTGGAATGGGATTCCCTCCGCGGCGAGGAACGGTAAGGCCGACTCCGGGACCAGCGTTTCGCCAGTGGCCCGAGACGTGAAACTGAAGCGCCCCGCCAGGTAGGCCAAGGCTCGCCGCTCGGACGCCGGGTCTGGGAATCGAAGCACGATCATACCAGTATCTTACGGCCGGCGACCGGTGGATTCAAACGCGACCTGCCGTGCTGTAGGGCGGGCGGGGCGGCGGTGCAATGTCGGGCCTCTGTGCCGGTCCGGCAGGCTGGCGGGACTCTCGGCGCTGCTTTTCAGGTCAGGACGACGAGGGCCTCGGCTCCAGCGGTCCGAGAAAACGGCGACGATGGCGGTAGCTCGTGGCTCGGGCCGCTACCGCACTTCAGCCCCTGGGGCGGGGTGCATCGCGCCGCGACGTTGGGACGCTGCTGAGGCTCCGCGCGGGTTCGCGCCGGCCTGAGCCGCGCGGCTCACTTGACGGACGTGCGCCAATCACGCCCTGGCCGTCCTGGCTCGTCGTGGTACGTCACGCGGCGGCAGGTGATGCCGGGCCATGACGGCCCGGCGAACTGTCCCACTTTTCAACCGTCAGGACGTGCGTCAGAATGCGTGCCGAACTTGAGCGACCAGACTCAGGCGTCGATACGCGAGGCAGTTGCGGGCGCGTCACGGCCGCTGACCGGGCTTCGACCGGCAACGGACCGAGGTCGGGTGGCTCGACGCACCGCGGACTGCGGTACTTACGGAGATTGAATCGAATGAAAATTGCCATCACAGGTTGTACCGGCCAGCTTGGCGGGGATATCGTCGAGGTTTTTCAGGAGTCGGCCGGGTTCGAGCCGGTCGCGCTCGGGCACGAGGACGTGGAGATCTGCGATCTGGAGAGCGTCCGGGCGGCGCTGGCGAAGCACAAGCCGGATGCGGTGATCAACCCGGCCGCGTTTCACCAGGTGGACAAGTGCGAGGAGAACCCCGAGGAGGCGTTTCGCGTGAACGCGATCGGCTCGTGGAACGTCGCCCGGGCCTGCCAGGAGGCGGGGGCGTATTGCGTCTACATCAGCACGGATTACGTCTTCGACGGGGCGAAGGGGTCGGCGTACGTCGAGACGGATACGCCGCATCCGCTGAACGTCTACGGGGCGTCCAAGCTGGCGGGCGAGCACCTGACGCGTGCGGCCTGCCCGGCCGCACTGGTGGCCCGGGTGGCCAGCGTCATCGGCAAGCGCGGCGCCCGCGGCAAGGGCGGCAACTTCATCGAGGCGATCCTCAAGAAGGCCAAGGCCGGCGAAAACCTCAAAGTCGTCGCCGACACGCGCATGACGCCGACCTACACCCGCGACGCAGCCCGGGCATTGGTCGAGATCGTCCGCAAGAAGCCGGCCGGCATCGCCCACCTGACCAACGCTGGACCGTGCACCTGGCACGAGTTCGCCAAAGCCGCGGTCGAGATGTGCGGGCTGAAGGTTGCGGTCGAGCCGACGTCGTCAGACGCCTATCCGAGCAAAGTACGCCGCCCGGTGGACTCGTCCCTGCGCAGCGAGACGCTCAAGGGCGTGCTGGCGGAGCCGATGCGGGCGTGGCGGGATGCGCTGAAGGATTATCTGGTGGAGAAGGGGCACATCTGAGGAAGAGGGGAGTCAGGGAGTAAGGGATCGAGGGAGTGAGGGGAAGAAGAAGAGTTGGAGAGGGCTTTCTCTGTTACTCCCTTACTCCTTCACTCCCTTCCGCCAAGCTACTTCACGTTCACCACGCGCTTCCCGGCCGGTTCGTCGCAGACGATGTCGCCGTCGGCGTCGCGGACTTTTGTTATGGCGCAGGCGTATTCGCCTTTGGCGAGCTTTTTAAGCTTGTAGGTGCCGGTGTTGTCGCCGTCGATGCTGACGTTTTTCTCGATCGGCTCGCCGGGCGGGTCGGTGGGGGTGCATTCGACGGTCACCCGGCCGCCGGGGATCAGGGCGCGGACTTCGGCGATGATCTTGTCCTTCTTGACCGTTAGCGAATGGCGTTCAACCGCCTCGCACGATCCGCGATAGAGCTTGGTGACGGCGAAGTCGAAGTGGCCGTGGCCTTCGTAGAGGTCCACGCCAGAGGTTGGATCGAGATCGATGGTCGGTGAATCGGTGTTCACAATGTAGATAATGTTTCCGTCCGGGTCGTATGCTACACGCAAGCCGAGGTCACGTCCGGGGCCGCCTACGGTGAGCGTACCAAGGTAGTCTCCGTCGCGCGTCAGGCGGGTGAGAAACACGTCCGCGCCGCCGTTGGCGCTGCGCTCGTCGGTGCCCTCACCGGGGTCAAAGTCCACGGTCCCGTCGAACAGTCCGACCAGCGCCAACTCGCCGCCGGGACCGACGGCCACGGCGTGGGCGCTTTGGCCGCTGCTGCCGCCGAAGGTCCGCGTCCAGCGGTAGGAGCCGTCGGTCCGCAGCGCGGTCAGGAAGATGTCGGCGCTACCCAGCGACGATCGCTCGTCCACGCCGTCGGTCGGATCAAAGTCGACCCGGCCGAAAAAGAAGCCGCAGATGTACAGATTGCCCTCCTCATCGATGGCGACCGTGTTGACCTCTTCCCGGTCGACCCCGCCGATGGTGCGGGTCCACAAGTACTCGCCGTCGGGTGAGAGCTTGATGACGAAGACGTCCGTGGCGCCGGCAGCGCGGCGCACGTCATGCTCGCCCCGCGGGTCGAAGTCCACCGTCTCGCGAAAGTCGCCCGTGACGTAGACGTTGTCGTCGCCGTCAAGCGCCACCGACCAGCCGACGTCTATTCCCGGACCACCAAAGGCGTGCGTCCACCGATACGTCCCGCGCGATGAGAGTTTGATGATAAAAACGTCGCGTGTTCCACCGGACGTCCGTCTGTCTTTGCCACGTCCGGGATCGAAGTCAGCCTTGCCCTCAAACTGGCCCGTGACGACTATGTCGTCTTTCCCATCAACCGCTATCCCCCAACCCACTTCGGACGCGCGACCGCCAAACGCCTTCGTCCAGTGGTAAGATCCGTCCGGGCGGAATGCCGCGACAAAGACGTCGGCATTGTCCCTAGACCTTGCCTTGAAAACGGCTTTCGCTGGACTTGGATCGAAGTCCACCCTGTTCAGAAAATCACCCGTGAAGACGATGTCACCCGATTGCTGACTTGCCGCCGCAAACGCAAAATCGAAACTGTTTCCCCCGAAACCTGAACCTTGTCGAAAATCTCCGCCAGAGCCGTAGCTCGTCACGAGGATGTCGTCCTCGCCCTTCGTCCTCAGCATCTGCTTCTTCTTTGTCGGATCACAATCGAAGCGCTCGGAGAATGAGCCCACTACGAACGCGCTGCCGTCATCGGCGAGAGTCAGCCCGCGCGCTTGGTCGTACTTCGGACTCCCCCGTCCGATCGACCAGCCATACTCCAAGTGGTCGCCGCTGCCCGGGTGGATGGGAGCCCCCCAAAGGGTCAGACAAAACAGGGTCTGTATACACGTTGACATGGGCCCTCCTTCTTTGGCTCACACAGCTTGCCTATTCGCCTCTTTGTCCATTTTCCTATTCTATAGACGGGCCGTCCGCAACTCAACGGACGCGAAGAGCGCCGGGGCGCAATGTCCCCTGGCGCTCCGCCGACTTGGCCTCGCTCCGCGAAAAAGGTCTCACGATATCATCGTCGATCACAGCTTCAACCAAAACATTGACTCGGCGCGTCCTTGCGAGCGGTTGCCGCCGGACGATGCCGCAAAAATCATCGCGACACCTTTTTCCCGCTTGCATCGCCCCGCCCGGCCCTGTAGACTCCGAGCTTCCGCGGTTGCCGCTCCGGTGGCCGCCTTTGAGGTTTCGCCTGATGGTTACGGTCACGCGACAACTCAAGCCTGTTGATCGACCGCGTCCGGTTACGCGCTGACGGTCGATCGCCCTTCATCCCTTCGTCATCTTTCGACAATTGAAGCCTGACGGTCCGTTGCGAATCTGCGCAGCGCGCCTTTGGAGTATCCGTCATGTCTGAATTGACCCTGGAACCTGCCGCCGTGGACGCGGCCGTGCCGAGCCGGCGGGACGAGCTGCGCGAGGTGATTGCGCTGGCCATCCCCATCGTGCTGACCACCAGCAGCCGCATGGTCATGGACATCACCGACTACGTCATGATTACCTGGCTGAACGACTCGGCGGCGCAGGCGGCGATCCTGCCGGCCCAGATGATCATGTGGTGCTACATCGTGCTCGGCCTGGGCACGATGACGATCACGAACACGTTCGCGGCTCAGAATCTCGGTCGCGGCCGGCTCGACGAGTGCAGCGCGTACGGCTGGCAGTCGGTCTACCTGGCGCTCGGATTCGGCGCCGTGGGCCTGGCGCTGACGCCGTGGCTGCGCGACGTGATCGACTGGATCGGCCACACGCCGGAGGTGCGCCATCAGGAGTGGCTCTACGCCAGCGTCGGGTTGCTGACGGTCGCGCCGACGATCGCTGCCAAGGGGCTGGACGGCACGTTTACCGGCATCCACCGGCCCTGGGTGGCCATGTGGTCAATGGTGGAGGCCAACGTGGTGAACATGGCGGTCAGCTACGTACTGATCTTCGGCGCGTTCGGACTGCCGGCTATGGGCATCGCGGGGGCGGCCTGGGGCACGCTGGCGGGCGTGTCGTATCGCACCCTGCGCCTGGCAGCGACCATGCTCACGCCCGCAATGCACGCCCAGTGCCGCTCGCGCTCGACGTGGCGACCCAGCCCGCGACGCATGTTGGATCTGCTGCGCGTCGGCGGACCGGCCGGGATGCAATGGTTCTCCGACGTGCTCGTGTGGACGCTGTTCGTGACGGTGCTGATCGGCCGCACGTTTGGCACCGTGCATCAGATCGCCACCAATACCGTGTGGCAGTACCTGCGCGTGTCGTTCGTGCCCGCGATGGGGATCGGCTTCGCGCTGACGGCGCTGGTGGGCAAGGCGGTGGGGCGGCGCGACCTGGCTCTGGCGCGACGACAGGCCGCGACGGTGGCATGGCTGACCTTCGGCTACATGGTGATGCTGTCGGTCGCCTACTGGTTCTGGGGCGACGAACTGGTCCGCATCCTCACGGCCGAAGGCGATCAGCAGGATGCCGTTGTGGCCATCGGTACGCCGATCATGCTCTGCGCGGCCGTGTTCCAGCTCTTTGACGCTGTGGGCATGACGTACAGCGCCGCCCTGCGCGGCGCGGGCGACACGTTCTGGCCGTCGACCGCGTCGATCGTGGGTCACTGGCTTCTCGTGATCGGCGGCGGCTGGCTGGCCGGGCGCTACTTCCCCCAGGCCGGCAGCCTCGGCCCATGGATCGCAGCCTCGGCCCTGATCGTGCTCTACGGCCTCTACCTCTGGCGTCGCTGGCTGGGGGGGACGTGGCAGAAGATCGATATCTTCGGGGAAGATAAGCAGCGCGGGTCGGAAAAGCCGTCGGGGTCGGAGAGGGTGTCAGGCTGATTTCTTCATCAAACGGATCAGCCCCGAAGTCCAAGTCCGTCGTGGTGCGACACCCGAACGGTGCGGCAACGGCGTAAGGATCAGCCCGACACTCAGCCTCGCGGCGCCGCACGGCCGCACGACATACCTCGCCGGAAAGAGGGCCGACACTGTTTGAGGATGGCGTCCAGGCGACGTTCTCGATCGCCAGCGCTTGCTTCATCGGTACAACGTCCGGGCCCACGCATCACGCCAAGTCATCTTGAAACTCCGTATCCGATACCAGGCTGCGACGCTGGTGCTCGGGGATGTTCACGCCGCACTCCGGGCACACGCCGGATTCGTTTCCGGTCAGGTTGTACCGACAGGTGCGGCAGATGTACGCCGGCGGGCTGCGCCAGTCGCGATAGCGCTCTCGCACCCAGACGGCCGGACGGGAGGCCGCCACTCGTCCGACGGCCGCGCGGGCCATCTCGACGGATCCGCGAAAGGTAAGAGACACGTTGACGCAAAGCATGACGAACAGCGGCCACAGCAGGCTCCACGACATGCGGCTGACGGTATACGACCGCGCGCCCACGCCGCCCGTCGGCACATGATGCCCTCCGCGGCCGCTGTTTCGTGGCCCCCCCGGCCAGGTGAAAGGAGACTCCAATTCGCGCTGTGCCACTACCACCGCCGCATTGAAGTCCGGCGTCCCTGACGACAGATACCATCGCGTCACCCGCATGCGATGGATGACGTAGCAGGACTGCGCCGTATCGGCGAACAGCAGCGGCGTGATATTGCTGAGAAGCCCCACTAGAGACAGGGCCACAAGCGCGACCATGTTGCAGGCTCCGAACCAGCGCAACGGCCATGGCAATTCCTGCCAGTGGCTCCTGAGCTTCTCGCATATGGAGATGCCGCTAATCGCTTGAGCGGTCACTGGCACCGTCCAATCCCGGTGGCGATCCCTGGCGGCGGTAAGATGCCAGCATCGTGCGATCCAACGCCACCCTGCTGCACGCGTTCGCGAGTTGCTGTCGGAGGGTCAACTTCACCCGTGGCGGCGGCTTCTTATGGTGGACGTTGCCGTTGCGGTGGAGCTGGACTTCACTGTGCGGGTAGTTATCCGGAAGCGGAACATGTTGAGGTCGGTAGCCGTACTCGAACCCGCCGTCCGTTTGCAGCCCGCGCGGTAGAGCGGCGACCTCGAAGCTGACGACATCGTGGTCGCCGAAGGCTTCGACTGGGAACAGGAGAAACTCAGGTGGTCCGAGCGATCCGCGATTCACGGACTGGTTGACGGCCCGAAACGCCGTCATCAGCAGTTCCCCGTCCTCGAAGTCGTCGTCCGTCACGCGGTAGTACAGCAGTTCGTTCTCGTCGAACTCGTCGACAACGGGCCGGTCGCGCTGGAACATCTCCGGCGGCCGCTCATCCATCGATCAGTGCTTTCAGCCTTTGCAACTCCGACCGTAACGCACCGGCGTCCGTCGAGAATTCTACGACCTGACAGTCTTTGGTGACGGCGCCGATTTCACCATCGTTGCCGCACTCCACAACCGCGTGTTGCTTACGGCCGAAGATGGGGATGCCCACGCCGGCCTCCGCCGACGCCCGCGGCCGGCGGACGTCCATTCCCAGGGACGCGGCGCACAGAATGACGGTCCTCGCGTTCGCCACCGCCAACTCGTTCGGTGGTTCCGTCCCGCGATCGTTGGCTGATGCTGCGTTGCCGGTGAGACCGTCAAGTGCGTCGACAAGCTGGAGCGACGAGAACAGGCGGCACTCGAGTGGGTCAAGCCCCGTGCCAGCCGACACGGCAACGTCACAGCCCCTCAGCAGTCGGGTGTCGGTCTTGGACGGCTCCACATCGCCCGCGCCGGCCGCGCCGATGCCGTTATCCGTCCGAATCTGCGGGATCGCGTCATCCCGCAGCGGCGCTCCAGCCTTCCACGGGGCCGACGACGCCTCCATCGACAGTTTGACGAAGTGAACGATCACGACTTCCGCTGCTCCTCGATCGCACGCGCCTGCTCGACGTACTTCGCGAGCCACTTGCTCACCGTCTCAGCCGTGTCGATGTCCATCACGGCTTCGATCTCGACCTCTCTGACGAAACCTTCCTTGCCTTCCCGCTTGTCTCGGACTTCCCGCACTTCGTTCGTCTGAGGATCGACCTCCAGGACTTCCAGTTTCGGTATCGCGCGACGCTCGCTGAACATCCCCATCTGAAGCTTAAGGTGCGGTGTGATGCCCCCATGCACGCCATCTACGTGAATCACGCGAAACTGATTCGACTTGACGTAGTGGACTTGAACCTGTTGGCGGCCGGAATCGTCACTCATTCTGATACGCCTTCAAGTCAATGGGGACCGGGAATATCGCACGCCGCCGCCTCTCCGGTCCGCTAAGCGCCCTTGCCGTGCCGGACGGTTCGCGACCGAACAGTCGATTCTAGCCCACTCGCCCAGCCTGTAAAGCAAAATCGTGTATGTTCTACCTCGTGTCCGGCCTCGCCCCGGCCAGTGCAAGGCCCCCCGGTTCCTCGCGTTATGCGACGGCAGCGGCCGACTCCGACGCCCGTCCGCCGCGCTACTCGCCCGTTCGCACACCGTCGCGGCCGAACTCCGAAACCGGCGCCGCGACCACTCCCGGCGCGACGTGCAGGCGATCGCGCTGCTTCCGGCAATCCTCATCACTGAGCGGTCCGAACACCCGAAGGGGTTCGACCTGGACGATCCACCAGCCGACCACGCTGGCCTGTCCGCCGTTGTAGCAGACGATATGTCGATCATCCCACGCGATTTGAGTGATGTCAGGCGGCACGACCGCTGACCCGCCGGCCAGGATGCATCGACAGTAAGCGCTGCTGCGGGAGAACTCGAGGTTGCCCGGAAGTGGAAAACCGTAGTCGCCGAGACCCGGACCGGCAAACAAGCACGCGCCGACGAAGCACGCCGGAACCGTCAGCGCGGCGACGATGACGATGCAGACTGAGTAAGCCTGGATGACGCGCCGAAGCACCGCAACGAACAGCCAGCAGGAACGCCGCGGTACCCGCGCCTTGGCTGACTCGACCTTGTCCATGAGACGTAGTCCCGGGCCGCAGCGTCAGGCAGCGGCGCACGTCCGCGCGGGCTTCAAGCCCGCGGCTCGCCCGGAAAGAAACGCCCGACCCTGCCCGCTCTTCCCTTACTCCCTTACTCCCTCACTCCCTGCGAAGCTAATACGCATAATAGCTGTGATAATGATCCATAATCGCCGTATCGACATTGAAGATGTCGCCGATCAGGGCGGATCTCATCCACATGCCGTTGCGGACCTGGTCCCAGTACTTGGCCTGGGGCAGGTTGTCGAGGCGGGAGTCCAGCTCGTGGCGGCGGGGGAGGGGGTGCATGATGGCCAGGTCGGGCTTGAAGAGCGGGGCCATGTCTTCGGTCAGGGAGTAGCGGCCGTAGTCGATGCGGGCGGATTCGCCCGCCTTGTCCCATTCGTCCTGGAGCCGGGTCATGTAGACCGCGTCGCAGTCGCCGATGGCGGGGCGGAGGTCGTCGAGGAACTCGTATTCCACGTCGTAGCGATCGACGTACTCGATGATGTCGCTTTCGATCTGCAACTCGGGAGGGGCGATGAACTGCATGCGGACCCCCGGATAGCGGCACAGCAGGTAGACCAGCGAGCGGACCGTTCGGCCGCGTTTCAGGTCGCCGACGAAGGCGATCGTCTTGCCTTCGAAAAGCGTCTCCGGCATCCGGGGCACGCCGCGCTCGCCATTCTGTCGCGTCGTGAAGCAGCGGTAGAGCGTGTAGATGTCGAGCAGGGCCTGGGTGGGGTGCTGATCCTTGCCTGAGCCGCCGTTGATGATGGGCAGCGAGCGGCGCATCTGGTTGAGCTTGAGCGCCGTGCGCTCGGCGAACCCTTCGACCGGGTGCCGCATGATGATCAGGTCGAAGTAGTTGCTTAAGACCTGGATCGTGTCCTCTTCCGTCTCGCCCTTCACCTCGGACGAGGTCTGCGGGTTGCGCACCTCGTTGTAGGGCATGCCGAGAATCTGGCACGCGGCCGTGAACGACAGGAACGTCCGCGTCGACGGCTGGATGAAGTAGAGCATCGCCCGCCGGTGGCTCAGCAGCGTCGTCAGGAACTGCGCGCCCTGCCGGTCGCCGGAGATCGCGCGGATCATTTCCGACAGGCGGCACAGGTGTTCGATCTGATCGCGATCGAACTGCTGAGCCAGCACCACGTGAAAAGGTTTGTCGTGGCGGTTGAGGGCCTCGATGCGTTGAGAGGTCGTGCGCTGCTCGGGTTCGGCCGGAGGAGCTTCGATCATATGTCGGTCAACTCAGAGGCGTCCCCGGTTCGCCCGAGGCCGGCGTCGACCGGCCGTCCGCCTGCAGGCGGATCAGGGTTCGTCTCTGAGGGGCTTATTTGACGGCTTCTTCGGCTCGTTGTCAACCGAATTCAGCAGAATGGGTCCGTAATCGCGCCCGGGAATCCACGCTCGCTCGAGCGCCTCGTCCGCATCCGGCCAGAAGGGCACCGTAACCGGATCCGCCGCGTCGCGCCCGGGCGGGGCGATGAGCGGGGGCGCCTGCGCTGTGCGAATTTCCGGGGCCGACACCCGCTCCTCGGCAGGCTCCTCCAAAGTGTCGCCGGATGGGGCCGCGCCGGAAGGCGAGGCAGGCTGGCGCGTCTGGACAACCATATCCCCGTGCGTACGAACCGCGTCCTCGCGCGCGGCCCACACAATCATGGCCATGACCGCCGCGACCGCGGCGTAGCGCAGGCCGACGCGCCATCGCCGCGCTCGATCCGCCACGCCGGCCACCAGAAGATCGTCGGGCCACTCCGCATGGCCTTCCGGCGCGACCCCAGCGCCCAGGGCTTTCAGAACGCGATCGTTGGCGCGGGCGACAAAATCGGCATGGGGTTCGGGCGACTGCGACCAGTCGGCCAGCGCGGCCGTGACCGCCAGAACGCGGTCGGCCAGTGCGCGGCAGCTCGGGCAGCGCGACAGGTGAAACTCCAGTCCCTGCGGCAGGGCGCCCTGTTCGTCGAGCGGCGACTCGTCGGAGAGGACGCTCAGCGTCCAAGCCCGCTTGGGGCAGGTTTCATTCGATTCGTGGGTATGAGTGGATGTCATGATGACGATACCTCGCCCGCGCCGCCCCGCCGCGCCAGTTCCGCCATGCGCAGGATCGCCTGCCGCCGATAGACCCGCGCGGTCGCCGGGTCGATGCCGAGCACGCTGCCGACTTCCTGATACTTCATGCCGGCCAGGTCGCGCAGCGTAACGACGTTTCGAAGGTGGGGCGGCAACTCGCCGACCAGTTCGCGAAGGGTCTCGGTACAATCGCTCGGGTCGTCGCTGCGTCCAGGGTTGCGCTGATCGGCATCCGCTTCCCCCGCGGCGCTTTCCCGCTGATACCGCTCGACGACCGCGTCCCAGTGCCCCTGGCGGCGCTTGCGGCGTCGGATCATCTCGATCGCGACGTTGGATGCGGTCCGATAAACGTAGGCCCGAACGCTCCGGACGTCGCGCGGCGTTCCGAGCTGCGCCAGCAGGCACCAGCTTTCCTGGTACGCATCCAGCACGTCCTGCTCATTGCCCAGCATCCGCCACAGCATCCGCAGGATGCCCGGACCGTCGTCACGGATGACTCTCGCGTACCAGCGGTGAACGGACTTGGGTACGGCGGCCGCAGGTCCGGTAAGAGCTACCTGCTTAGCTGCGCCAGTGGCTTGGTGGTCGCCGTCACAGCGGCGTGCCTTGGTTGCGCCGCGGTCGGCTGCGCAACCGGAAGACGACGGTTCGCCCACCGGCGCCGTCTCGACGGCATAACCAGAACGGCTCACCGACATGTCGTTCACGACGAAGGACATCGGCGATTGAGACGGGTCGGACACGGGGATGTTAGCGCCACTGTCACGCAGGATTCCACCCGCAGGCGGCTCATCCGGTTCCCGTCACGCCGGCCGGCGGCGGCGCCAATGGAGGAGGCAGACGCCGGCCGTTGCGAGGATCACGGCCGAGGGGGCAGGGACGGGGACAAGTTCAATGCCGCTTCCATCTGGCATGCGGAGCTCAAACGTGCCAAATCCGAAGCCGGATCCGCTCGCGAACTCCTGCCAGTTCGGCGTCAGCGAAAAACTGTACGACAGTCGGTAGATTGCCTCCTTGTTTAGTGTGAAGGCCGTCTCGTCCCAGATGATACTCCCATCGGTCGAATCCGCGTCGTCATAGCTGAAACCCAGTGGCGGTAGTGGCGGCCCGCTTATCGACTCGAGAGAAACGGAGATCTTGACATGGTAACTGGAACCACCTCCATCCCACGAAAACCCGCCTTCACCGCCCATTGGATTGCCGAAATAGAGCGATGCGCCGGTGGTCTCAAGCGGAGAAAAAGTGAGCGTACCACTGTTTGAAGTGTAACTCAGTCGCCCCTCATCAAACTCGTTGTTCGGCGCCTGGTTAAACACAAAGTCCAGCAGGTGTGTTTGAAACGAGTACTCAGCGCCGGCCGAGGCTGGCTTGCCTTCGTCAGGGTCGTATTCCGCTACGTGGTCATCCAGGAAAATCGGCGTGATTTGAGACCCGTCGAACTCCTTGGACCTATCACCGAAACCTCCGGCATTGTGGGCTTCCGACCTGAGGTAATCGTTGATGTCCGCGAGCGCCGGCGAGCCGCAGCCCAAGCACGCGACCGAGATCAATACCTGGGCGACCCGAAACGTGGCGATTCCAGAACTTGTCGGCACGGTACGTCCCTCCTCAAAATGCGATCGACGCAAGGTACTGCGTTTGGTTACCGGACGAACGCCCCCCGCACAACCCCGCGCCGCTGAGGATTGAACCTCATGGCTATCGGACGTCTGCATTGCCGACCCGGCCAAGCGGGGTGGGTGCGGAACAAACCTCAGTCAAGCAGGGTCATTTCCACCACCGCAGACCGGTAGCGGCGCGACGCCTCCGGGCCGGGCGGGCCGAAGTAGGCGGCGAAGACGGAGCGGCCGTAGCCGAGGGTCGGCGTCGTTGCGGCGCCGCCATCGTCCCGCGGCGCTGCGGCGGTCAGACTGGCAGCGCCGGCGTGGAGGTGGAGCGTGCCATCGTGCAGGTCGGCCAGCAGGCGCTCGAAGGGCGACAGGTGCGCGCGGTCGTTGCCGGACGGGTCCGCCGCACCGCTGCTTTCGGGAGATGTACCGCCGTCGCGCGGCTCGCCGGTTGCCTGAAGCTGCACCGGCGCCGGTCCATCGAGCGGCAGGTCGTCGTCATCGAGATCATCGAGGAACATGATCAGCGCCCAGACCTGGGCGTAGTAATGCTGGATCAGCTTCGGATCGCCGGTTGCCAGCAATTCGCCCGCGTCCAGTTCGAGCAGTTCATCCAGCGGTCTAAGCCGGTTGCTCGTGACCGCCTCTTCCAGACTGCGCAGACGGAAGATGTTGCGGTCGGCGTGGAACACCGGTCGACCGCGGCGATAGGCGTGGGACTCGCACGCGGTCGCAATCCCTTCGTTCAGCCACGCAGGCAGCGGCGATACCGGCTGCGACGCGACGTACTGATGCCAGCCCTCGTGCGCGATCGTCGCGAGCGTAGTGTCCGCAGCTTTGAAAAAGACGGCCGAAACCGTCCCCTCGGTGAAACCGCCGCTGCGGATCCGCGCGTAGATGTCATGTCGCGCCGGATACCGCGCAGCCGCGAACGCCTCCCACTCCTCGCGCGAGCCGAACAGGTACGTCGTCAGTCGTCCGGACGCCTCTGGCCGTGGAGGAACGAACGACGCATAGCGCGCGTACGCCGTCTCGACGAACAACGGCAGCGCTTCGATCAGTTCCGGCGCGTCTATGGTCGTGTAGACGTCGAAGTGCTCTGTCGCCAGGTGGGTGCCGCTGACCTCGCAAAACGTCCACGGCGCCTGAGTGAATGCGACGTCCGGCCCGCCGGTGCGGCAGCCGGGTTGCATGGCTGCCAGAACGCACCACAGCGTCGTTGCCGACGCGGTGCGGGTCGTCCGTCGCAACGATGACTGCCGCAACACGTGCGTCGGCGGGTCACTCCGATGATCGATCGGCGCCGGTGTCTTCATGCCGCGTGTTATCGACAATCCCGCGGGCAAGGCAAGACCGGCGGGCGGCCACCCGTTCGCGACCGGCGGCGGCGCGTTGTGCAATCGCTATGGATTCCCAAACGTGGCGCACCGCTCTTGCCACCGGGCAGACGCCGATTCCCGCCTGGTACGAGGCCGGATCGTCGTGGCCCGTCGCGCTGTCTGAATCCATCCCGGCGGTCAGTCTCCTGAGAATGCCGCCTGGAACAGGGCAAAGTCTCTCAGATCGAGATCACCGTCGGGATCGAGGTCAAGCGGCGTGCATTCGGGCAAGTACGGCACGCCTGGGCCTTGGAGGCAGGCGGCCAGGGCGACGTAATCAGTCAGGTTCACACGGCAGTCGCCGTTGACGTCGCCGGGCAGCGCGCAGCCGCGCTGAACGATCATGTTGTCGGCCAGGAAAATCACGCCGTAGTCCTGGCAGGTGGGCGGCGGGGCGTCGTAGTGTACGACCACGCTGTCGAAGCCGCCGTCCACGGCGATGCTCAACGTTTCGGTCGGCCAGGTTCCCGGATGGCGGGCCGTCGCGGTGTCCGTGCCGACGAACTCGCCGTCCAGATAGGCCGTGACCCTCATCGTTGCGGAGTCGTCGCAGCCGAGTTCGTGCGGCGCGTAGAGAATCGAAAAGCGGCTCAGCGTCTGGGAGAAGTCGACCAGCAGATCGGCGCGAAAGATGCTGTTCGGATAGACGCACAGGCCGGCGAAGCCCTTGGGCGTGAATCCCAGCGTATTGGCGGGCTGAGTGGAGAATCCCTGGCCGGTCGCGGACAGGTGCGCTTGCAGCCCGTCGACCATCAGGTCGATGGGCAGGGACCGGTGGATCGGCGCGTTGTCGAAGTCGAAGACGACGGTGGCGGGCTCTTCGGCGAAGTTCGCCACCAGGGCCATGTCGCGGGACGCGGTGAACTTGTAGATCGGATCGCTGCTCATCGGCGTTCCGAGCCATGTCCAGTTCACGAACGCGAAGCCGGGGTTCAGCGTCGCCTTGACGGTCACGTTGTCGCCGCTGTTGTAGATGCCGTCGCCCGTGGTGGAACCGGCGTACATCGGGGACGCGCTGGTGGTGATGGTGTAGGCCGGTGTGAAGTTGGCGACCAGCGTTCGATCGCGGGTGACGGTGAAGACGTACGTGGCTTTCGTGCTGACCCGCTGGCCGTTCTCCGTCCAGTCGAAAAAGCCGAAGCCCGGATTGGGGATGGCCTTCAGCGATGCCTCTGATCCTTCGGGATACTCGCCGGCCCCCTGCACCGCGCCCCCGTGGGCTGGCGAGGCGGATGCGGCGATCGTGTAGGTTCGTCCCTCGGCCGCCGTGAGGGCGAAGGCCGCGTCACCGGGAACGATCTGGTACTGGTGCCCCCCCCGAAGCCACCGGAAATGACTGCCATTCCCGCCCGTCGCCGCGGCCAGGCCCCATTCCGGCAGGCCCCGCTGCCACGCCTCGATCTGTACCCAGTACTTCGTTCCGGCGGATGCCTGGAAGGGCGACGGCAAGGTGAAGTGATAATCGTACATCCGGGCGCCCCCGAACGTGCCCGCGTACGTCTCCCCGGCGTTTCCCGACGATCGGTATTCCACCAGCGGCCCGTAGATGATGTCCGGCTCGGTTCCGGCGGAGATGGACTTGTAGAAGGCGACGGTGAACTTCTCGACCGCCGGCGTGTACTGCCCGCCATAGATATACCCGCCGCGCCAGGTGACTTCCGTGATCGCCGCGTTGTCGCTGAGAATGAAGCTGTCCCATACCCACTGGTCCCAGTCGCTGTCATCGGGCATCCACCAGGACGACTGATAAAGCGTGCCGCTGAGGTTGTGCGGCTGGTTGTACACCGTTTCCGCGACGGAGGCGGATGTGCTCAACGTCAACAGGGCTGCGATGAATCCATGTCTCACGGGCATCTCCCTCGAACGCTTGAAAGCGGACGCAGCGGACGAACGGCGCGGCCATACGACGTCGCGCGCGATCTCGTCGTGCAACGCACACATGCCTGCATGTTCTAGCCCATCCCTTCCCGGGCTTGCAGACTTTGCAGGGCCACGCTCCGCGACGAGTGGCTCGGCGCGCGCGGCCAGCCGGTTTGTAACGGCAGCCGTCATTTGAAACCTGCAGAACCCCTGCGTAGAACCCGTGCATGACCGGTCCGGACGAGTCCTCCTTCGGAAGGCGCGGTTTCTTTCGCCAGGCGCTGGCCGGGATAATGCGCCCCATCGGGCGCAGCCGCGGTCACTTGAGCGCGTTGTCCGAGGGGCCGTCAGCCCAGGGACGTGCGCTGCGACTGCTCCGCCCGCCCGGCGCCATCGACGAAGCAGCGTTTGTCGAGACCTGCCAGCGCTGCGGCAAGTGTGTCGAAGCATGCCCGGCCGATGCGATCTTTCCCTTGACCAGCGCGTTCGACGACAACAGCGCCGCGCCGGCGGCGGCAGCGCCGCCCAGCCGAACTTCTACGGCGCATCTGCGTGGCACGCCCGCGATCGATCCGTCGCTGGCGCCGTGTGTGGTCTGCACCGATCTGGCCTGCACGCACGTGTGTCCCAGCGGGGCGCTGCTGCCGATTCTGACGCCCGCGGACATTCGGATGGGCACGGCCGTGGTCGATGTGGACATCTGCGTCCGAAGCGCCGGCGACGTGTGTACAGAATGCGTCGCCAAGTGCCCGATGGGTCCGACCGCAATCGCATTTCCCGCCGCCGGCCCGCCGGCCGTGCTCGACGCTTGCGTCGGATGCGGCGTGTGCGAGTTCTATTGCCCGACCACGCCCAAGGCGATTCGGGTCGAGCGCCGCTGAAGGACGCGCAAGCCGGGTGCGAACGCGCCTCCGGCGTGGGTTGACAGCCCCCGCCACGATCCAATAATCCTCCACATCAGGCGTGCGTAATGAGCCCTAACATCATTGACCCGCGAACGAAGACCGATCTTGCAGCGGGAGTCCGGCCTGCAGTTGAGGCGTTGGACGCGGGGCGGCTGGTGATCTTCCCGACTGAGACGGTCTACGGCCTGGGTGCCCGCGCCGATCTGCCCGATGCGATCGGCAGGCTTCGCGACCTCAAGGGACGCAACGACGGCAGACCTTTCACGGTCCACATCGGTCGCAAGTCGGACGCCGCGGCGATCGCCGGGCCTTTATGCCACCTGGCCGCCAGACTGGTGGCCAAGGCCTGGCCTGGGCCGGTGACGCTGATTCTGCCCGTGCCGGATCCGGCCGCGACGCCGCTGGGCGGCACCCTGACGGAAGCCGCGCGGACGGAACTATACCACGACGGCACCGTCGGCCTGCGACTGCCGGACGAGCCGTCCGCCATTGAACTGCTCAGCCGCGCCGGCGGGCCGGTCGTCGCCAGCAGCGCTAACGGCGCCGGCCAGCCGCCGCCGACGTCCGGCGAGGAGGCCGCGGAAGGCTGGGGTGACGACGTGGCCGTCGTTCTGGACACGGGTCGCACGCGCTACGCGGCGCCGTCGACGATCGTGCGCGTGAGTGACGAACGATTCGAGATTCTGCGCGAGGGCGTGTTCGAGGCCCGTACGATCGCCCGCCTGGCCGCGCTCGATATCCTCTTCGTGTGCAGCGGGAATACCTGCCGCAGCCCGATGGCGGCGGCGCTGGCCCGGCGGCTGATGGCCGAGCGTCTCGGCTGCGGCCCGGACGAACTGGCCGACCATTACGTCTTCATCGACTCGGCAGGAACGTCCGGATACAATGGCGACCCGGCCAGCGAAGGGGCCGTGCGTGCGATGGCTCGGCGCGGGCTTGATCTGTCGACGCATCGTGCCAGTGCGCTGACGCGGGATGCGATCCGCGCGGCCGACGTAGTGATCGCCATGACCCGCAGCCACGTTGCCGCCGTGACCGCACTCGACCCGAGCGCCGCCCGCAAGACGGTCCTGCTGTGCGGCGACGTCGACCTGACGGACCCGTTCGGCGGCGCTGATGCGGACTATGAGCATTGCGCTCAGCGGATTGAAGCCTCGCTTCCGGCCGCGCTGGAGACTTTGACGCCATGAACATCGCGATTTCCTGCGATCACCGCGGCTTCCAGGCCAAGGAGAGTCTGCGCACGTACCTGGAGTCCAAGGGAATCCACGTTCAGGACTTCGGCTGCAAAGATGCGAACAGTTGCGACTACCCCGACAGCGCCATCCCCGCCGCCCAGGCCGTGGCTCGGGCCGAGTGCGACCGCGGCATCCTCATGTGCGGCACCGGCATCGGCATGTCCATCACCGCCAACAAGGTCCACGGCATCCGGGCGGCGCTCTGCCACGACGAGCTGACCGCCGAACTCTCCCGCCGCCACAACGACGCGAACGTCCTGTGCCTGCCGGCCGACCTGATCGGCCAGGCGCTCATCCGCCGCGTGGTCGATGTCTGGCTCAAGACCGAGTTCGAAGCCGGCCGCCACGAGCGCCGCATCGCCAAGATCGCCGAGTTCGAGCACAACGGCTGCCCGAGCAAGAAGGACGGCACGTAGACGCCTGAACCAGCGTCCGCGATTCGCGGCCAGCGCCGAGCCGCAGGCTTCAGCCTGCGCGATCCCCCCCGGAGTGAAGCGGCTACCGATGGGCCACGGTGATTTGGGCCCACAGGTGCGTCGGCGCGTCCCGGCGCAGCCATGCGGTTC
>CAZYLK010000045.1:0-36905 GCA_964648365.1 uncultured Phycisphaeraceae bacterium | reverse complement strand
ACCCGTCACCGACACGAGTGTTGCAAGGGCGGCCACCCATGCCACGGTCGACGATGTCGGCTCCCGCTCACTCGCCAAGCAGAACCTGGTCGGGCCCTGCGGGAGGACTTGCCACGTCGAGATCGGAACGTCACCGTCGCATGCACTCAAGTTGCTCACCCCATAGGAAGCTTGGCATTCCGGCAGAACTTGGCCGCGGCTGCGCTCTCCCGGCCGTGCGGTCTCGGGTAGCGTATCCGTCGGCGAGCGGAATGCTACGCCGGACCGGCAGCACTTGGAGGCCCCAGTCGCCGCGGCGTATTCGCCTCCTGCTGTTTCGGGCCGAACGCGACGCACCGGGCCTCTACGCGCCACGCGTGTCACGGTATGCTCTCGGACGGAAGGACGATGACGCGCGGCTCGATGCACAACGATGACGCCGGCAGATCGCAGCGCAGCGGTGAATCGCCGGTCGCGGGTCCGGCCGTCACGCTCGATGCCGACGTCGCCTGCCGAGGCTGCGGCTACAACCTGCGTGGCCTGTCAACGGCGGGTCGCTGTCCCGAGTGCGGCGTGAACGTGTGGATTTCCGCCGCGGGGCAGTCGCTGAAGTACGCCAATCCGACATGGCTTGCCCAGGTAGTCGGAGGCGCCCGGATGATCGTGCAGTCGCTGTTCGGATACTGTGGGCTGGCGGTGTCGAATTGCCTGGCTTCTGCGGTCGGCGGTGGTTGGATGGGCCAACAGGCGAGCGCGGCCGGTGCGTTTCTTGGAATCGGCTTCCTTGTCGTCACGGTCTGGCTGCTCTACGGACTGTGGCGCTACACGTCGCCCGAGCCGGCGCGAACCGAAGGGCGATGGGCAGCGAGACGACTTGCCAGAATCGGCGTCATCGCCGGTCTAATTACCACGGCGGCGTTCGTGTCGCTGTATGGGGTTTCCGGCTTAGCGGCGTCCCCATACGCGTTCCTGATGTGCGCCGCGATCGGAACGCCGTTCGGGTTGACTGGGTACATTTCGCTCGTCGCGCTCGCGTACCACACGAGAGAACTGACGGGTCGGGCGGGGGACCACACGGCTGCGCGCACAGCCGCAATCATCGGTCGCGTGTACGCGGTGGCGTGGCCCGTGACTCTGGTTGCCGCGTTCGTCGGGGAGCCGCTGCTCTGGGTGTCCGTCCCCGGCATCATCGTCCTTCTGTCTGTCAGTTTGATGATCCTGGGACTCCCGCATGACGCTTTGCAGACAATCCGGAAACTGCTCTGCCAAGCCCGGCGGCACTGGCGATCTTGAGCTCCACTCCGGGTCATCCGTCCGGGCCGCGTTTCCTGGCGCTATGGCCGCACAGCGCTTCTTGGCAGCCCGGCGAGGCTTGCAGCGGCTTGCAGCGACGCCGTCCGGCTGTCGCTGTCGTCAGGCCGGCGACGGTTGATTAGAATCGCCCGCCATGAAGCGCAAGAAGTCGAAGCAGGTTCAGGAACAGGAGTCGTCGGAATCGTCCAGCCATGCAGCGGCCGCCGTTTCGGACGAGGACGGCGACGTGGCGTTCGCGCCGGAGTCCGAGCGCGATGACGTAGCATCCTCGGACGAACCAGATGTCGATGCGATGGACGAACGCGACGACATCGAGGAGTCCGACGAAGCGGCGCTGGCCGAGGCAGAGAACATCACGACTGAGGCCGTCATCGAGGCGGTGCTGTTCGCCACCGACAAGCCGCTGACCGCCCGTAAGCTGGCCAACGTCCTCGGCATCGGCGACGGAAACGACGTCCGTCGGCACATCGCAACGCTCAATGAACGCTACGAAGCGACCGGCGCCTCGTTTCGCATCGAGACGGTCGCCAAGGGCTACCAGATGCTGACACTGCCTGTGTTCGACCGCTGGATCGGCAAACTGGTGAAGGCTCGCAAGGAATCGCGCCTGTCGCCGGCCGCGCTGGAGACGCTTGCCGTGGTGGCGTACAAGCAGCCGGTCATGCGGGCGGACATCGAGACCATCCGCGGCGTGGCTGGCGGTGAGGTGCTCGCCCGTCTGCGTGAGATGAAGCTGGTCACGATCGTCGGCCGCGCGGAGGAGGTCGGCCGGCCGCTGCTGTACGGCACGACAAACCGATTCCTCGAAGTCTTCGGCCTGTCGTCGCTGAAGGAGCTGCCCCAGGTCGACGAACTCAAGCCGCCCGAGCCGCTGCTGAAGAAGCCGCGGCTGGTGGAGGCTGAGGTTGACGGGGAGGGCGTTCAAGCGGAAGACGCGGGCGAGAGTTGACGGCCGCGGTGTGTTGCGTGACGCGAGGACTTTACCCGTCCAACGCCCGGCGTCGCGAAGGGTATCCACGGCCTCGCGTCGCGAGACCGCGCCACAGCGGCCACTCGGCCACGCCAGCGCGTTTTGACCCGCGCACCACGGCCGCTATAGTGCGTGCCTCGGTCGAGCCAGCCGAAGACAAAGACCGGGTAGGTTCCATCGCTGGTGCAAATGCACAAGTGCGACGGGGTGGTCCGACGTATTCAGTCAACCGGTTCAGGGACGCGAATGCTGTTCTTCACCCGAATGCGGAGTAACGACGCCGCCATCACGCGGGTCTTTCTGGCGGCGGCCGTTGCGGCGATCGTGGTGTCGCCGCAGGCCCGGGCCCAGTTTCTTGAACGCCCCGTCGTCATCCAGAACGCCCGCATTATCCGCATGAACGGGCCGGTGATCGAAAAAGGTGCAATCCGCATCAAAGGTCGCGTCATCGACGACGTCGGTGCGAACGTGGACGTGCCGCTCCTGGCGCGCACGTTCGACGCGACGGGCAAAACCATCACACCGGGGATCATCGACGTCTATTCGTCTCTGGGGATGACCGGCGGACGGGTCAGTAGCGGCGACGTGACGGCCGATGCATTCGACACGTTTGATCGCTACGCCATCGAAGATTTCCGTGACGCGTTGCGCAACGGCATCACGACCGTCTACGTCAGCGCGGCCAGTGCCGACGGAATGAACGGCAGCGGGGCAGTGGTGCAGTTCGTCCGCGACGCCGCCGGCGGGGTGGGCGCGGCCATGGAGCGCGAGGACGAGTTGTGCATCGATCTGGCCTCGGACCGATCTGCCACCAACCGGCTCAACACCTACCGCGCGGTGCGCAAGGCGCTGCAGGATGCGCTCGATTATCGCAAGGCGAAGGAAGAGTACGAGGAAGCGCTGGAAGAGTACGAGAAGAAGCTGAAAGAGCGGGCCGAGAAGGAAGCCGAGGCGGAGAAGAAGAAGACGGAAGCGGAGAAAAAGGACGGCGGAAAGGGCGACGCCAAGCCCGCGAACGCCGACGAGCCGCCCGACGACAAGGGCAAGGCGGGCGACGACAAGGCGAAAAAGGAAGAGGAGATCAAGAAGCCGGACGAGCCGAAGCCCGACCGGGCGAAGGATCGCCTGCTGGACGCCATCGACGGCAAGTCCGCGGTCCGTGTTCGGGCTGACCGCAGCGCTGACATTCTCAACGCGCTGAGCCTGGCTGATGAGTTTGAACTGGAAGTCGTGATCGAAGGCGGCGCGGAGGCGGCGCTGGTTGCGGATGCGCTGGCCGACGCGGACGTGACCGTGGTCCTCGGCCAGGCGCAGACCTCTCCGATTGACGGCCGACCCGCGTCGCGATCCGTTTCACCGGACACGGCGGCAGCGCTGGAGCGGGCCGGCGTGCGCTGGGGCATCGGCAGCGGGGGGGGGAGCGCGGCGCTGTCCCGCTTCGCGCTAATGAATGCCCAGGCCGCCGCAGCGCGGATCCCCGGCGAGGACGCATTGCGGCGGGTCACCATCGACGCCGCGAATCTGCTCGGCCTGGATCGGCGCATCGGTCACCTGACCCGCGGCATGCAGGCGGACTTTGTCGTATGGAGCGGCGATCCCGGCGATCCCGCGTCGAAGGTTGAACGTGTCTATGTAGCCGGAAAGCTGGTCTACCAGGACGGCGCGTGACGTGGGGCGGTGTGGGGCCGGGGTCCAACCGGCTGACGGATCGAAGGCTCTGACGTGATGGATGGAATGGTGACCCTTACCACAAGACTCATCGCGGCGGCGTGCCTGTTCGTTCCGCTGGACTTTGCCCAAGCGGACGACTCGGTGACGTACGTCGCGGCGCTCATCGTCGCGCCGGACGGCTCGCTCGGCGGCGCGGCGTCGGTCGTCGTGTCGGGCGGGCGGATCACGTCGGTCAGTCCGGGAGCCGGCGGCGACGCGAACGGCCCGTCAGGCAAGGATCGGCTGATCCGTTTCGACGAAGGTACGGTGCTGTGTCCGGGTTTCATCGATGTCGTCTCCGCCCTGGGCGTGCTCGGGACGAATACCGCACGAGCGGAGTCGCTCGATGCGGCCCTCTCCGCGCGTACGGCGCTCGATCCCAGGCATGAGCATTTCGCCGGCGCGCTCGAAGCCGGCTACACGGCCGCGCTCCTGTGGCCGAATATCAACAACGTGATTGCGGGGACGACGGCGCCGGTCAGCATCGGCCCGCGCCGTAACGCATCGCTGATCGCCGACGACGGACCGCTGGTATTCGTGTTGGGTTCCAGCGCGCTTGAGTCCACGCGGGAACCCACGTCGCGATTGGGCGCGATCGATCTGCTTCGCCGCGCCCTGGCCGGGGCCACCGGCGGCGAGGCCGGGGCTGATCAATCGGGCACGGACGTCGGCGGTGCCCGGCTTCGCCGTTTTGCGAACGGCAAACTGCCGGGAATCGTGTTCTGCGAGTCCGCCGCGGATGTCAGCAGCGCGCTGGATCTGTTCTCCGGCATCGAGCCGCTGCCGACGCTTGTCCATACGAATGAGGCTGCCGACGTTGCGAGCGAGCTGGGGGATCGTGCCCGCGGCGCGCTGGTCGTGGTGGGGCCTTTGTCGCCGTGGATGTCGCCGCGGACGCTTTCGGGACCGGGGGAATTGGAACGGGCCGGTGTGCAGGTCGCATTCGGCGCGGGGTTGCCCGCCTCGCCGTGGGATTCGCTGCGCACGACGGCCGCGCTGGCGGCGCGCTACGGCCTGTCGGCGAACGCCGCGCGGCGGGCGATGACCGTCAACGCGGCCCGCGCCGCCGGCCTGGAGGCGTCGCGCGGGTCCATCGCGGCGGGCATGATTGCGGATTTCGTGCTGCTGTCCGGGGATCCGCTCCGGCCGGACAGTCGCGTGCTGGAAGTCTACCTGGGCGGGGTGCGGGTGTATGACGCGAGGGCGTTTGATGATTAACCCCGGTCCAAACCGGCAGCAGGCTTCTGCGTGCGCGGAATCGCCGCGAGCACACACCGCTGCGCCCTCGCTGCGGTTCCACTTTGCGTTCTCCCTGATGCTGGCGCTGTCGGCGATCACGGCAACGGCGCAAGCGCAGAGCCTCGTCATCCACACCCATGCGGTTCACGTCGGCGATGGTCGCGTGCTGAACGACGCGACCGTTGTGGTCACGGACGGCAAGGTTGCGGCCGTGGGAGCGGACGTTGCCGTTCCGCCGGGGGCGACGGTGGTCAAGGTCGATGGCGGCTGCGTCTCGCCGGGTCTGATCGACGCCAACGCGATCGTCGAGGCGGTCGATCTGCTTCCCACGCCGCCGCCCAACCCGCGCGGCGTCTTCGGCGCGTGGATCGCCGGCGCGGGCGAGCGTGAGCATGGGCACGCGCACGCACACGAAAGGGCGGACCCGGCGGGCAGCGACGGCGTCGCGCGACTGACGGACGGACGCGCCGCCGCGGATGAGAGGGGGTTCCTCCCCGCCGACCGCGACACGATCGACGGTCAGCTTTCGCGGCAGGATGCCGCCGCGCGGGCGGAGTTCGTTCGCACCTTCATCGACGGTACCGGCATCAACCCTGAAGCGCACGACGACGTGATCTGCCCGGTCTGCGGCGGATCGCAGACGCAGCCGTTCGAGGCGGGTGTGCGCTCGTATTACTCCTGGGCCGAACAGTCGGCGGAGATCATTCCGCATACGCGCGTGCTGGACGCGGTCCACCTGCGCAGCCCGGACTTCGACAGGCTCCTGTCCGGCGGCGTGACCACGGTGTTCGTGTCGCCCGATCCGGCGTCGGTGATCGGCTCGGCCGGGGCGATCGTGCGGACGGGCGGGCCGTTGGCCGATCGCGTCCTGTCGGAAACGGGCGCCGTCAAGGCCGTGATCGGCAGCGAGCCGAGTTGGCGAGGCGGCAACAACCGGCCGCCCTGGTTTTCCAACGTCACGATCTTCTCCCGCCGCCCGAACAACCGGATGGGCCTGACGTGGGTCTTTCGCAAGGCGTTTCATGACGCCGATCGCGACGCCCGCGGCGTCGACGTTTACGGCGCAGACGTACCGCCGCAGGAAGCGATGGATGCGCTGCAGGCCATTCGCACCGGCGAGACGCCGCTGCGCATCCAGGCGCGCATGTTGCACGACATCACGACGGCCTGCCGGCTTGCGGACGAGTTCGGCATCACGTTCACGCTCGAAGAAGCGACCGACGCTTATAAGTGCGTGGATATGCTCAAATCACGCGGGCTGTCGGTGATCTACGGTCCGATCTATGAAGAGGCCGATGCGCCGCGGGCGTGGACGGGCGAGACCGACGACGCGCGGCTGCACACGGTGCGCACGCTGGTCGAGGCCGGCATCCCCACGGCGTTGTCAGCACAGGAACGTCGCGACGAGGACGGCCTGGCGCGGCAGGCGATGATGGCGGTGCGCTTCGGCGTCGCGCCCGAGGATGCTTTGCAGCTGGTTACGTCCGCGCCGGCGAAGATGCTCGGTGTCGCGGACCGGCTCGGCACCGTCGAAGCCGGCAAGCAGGCGGACCTGGTCGTCTGGAGCGGCCCGCCGCTGGAGGCGACGTCGAAACCGGTGGTGGTGATCGTGAATGGAAGAATCGTGCTCGATCGGCGCAGCGGTTGAGCCACACATGGGATGAGCCATGTGGCACCGGTTTTCAACCGGGGAGTCCGATGGGGCACCGGTTTTCAACCGGTGGGTCTGTATGTGGCACCGGTTTGTAACCGGTGGACGTGATATGCAGCACAGGATGTGTAGTGCTCCACGAATTGATCTGCGATGACGGCGCCCGATTGATGCTCTGAGAGGTCTGGCTGAGAATCGAAGACACCGGTTGAAAACCGGTGCCACACAAGACACCGGTTGAAAACCGGTGCCACACAAGACACCGGTTGAAAACCGGTGCCGCCCAGGACACCGGTTACAGGCCGGTGCCACATGGATACGCGAACCGGGACCAATGCGAATGATCTATCCCGAAGGAATCGCAGGTAGTAACAGATTGAGCCGCGTGTATCGGCCGCCGGTGGGGCGGGCGATCATGACGACGGTTGCGACGTTGCTCGTCGCCGCCGGCGCTTTGGCGGCGCCGCCGGAAAAGGTGGCCCTGGTCGGCGGGCGGATCATCCCCGTCGTCGGTCCGGACATTGGCCGCGGGACGATCCTCATCGAACACGGCAAGATCACCGCGATCGGCGAGAAGGTGGACATCCCCTACGACGCGATGGAAGTCGACGTCGCCGGCAAAGTGCTCTTCCCCGGCATGATCGACCCGCACTCCTGGCGCGGCCTCGATCAGCCCAACGAGAGCCTGCCGGTCATGCCGTATCTGGACGTCTACGACGCGATCGACCCGTCGCGGCTGTTTTTTGAGAACTCGCTCCGCGACGGCGTGACCACCGTTCACGTCGTACAGGGCAACGATTGCGTCATCGGCGGCGTGACCCGCGTGGTACGGCCGATCGGCCTGAGCATGGCGGACATGACCGTCGCCGAGCGGGTCGCCATCAAGCTCAGCGTTTCACCCAAGCGCGGCTTCGACCGGATGTTGCAGATGGCGACGATGCGCGAGGCGTTTCTGGAACTGGACGACTACCTCGAACGATTGGCCGAACAGAAATACGAAGAAAAACTCACCAAAAAGGACAAGAAGCTCGACGTCGGACCGGAGGAAGCGCGTAAGCGCGGCAAGGAGCTGATCGAGCCGTCCGATTACGACGACGCCCATGCAAATCTCGTCAGGCTCACCCGCGGGCAGATCGACGCCTGGGTCTACGCCGGCGCGGCCACTGACGTGGCGCCGGCCATCAAGATCGCCCGTGACAACGGTTTTCTGGAGCGCAGCGTGCTCGTGCTCGGCCCGCAGTGCTTCAAGGCGGTGGCCGACGTGAAGGCTTCGGGAAGGCCCGTCGTGCTGGATGAGGAGCTCGTCTATCGCGAGCGCGATCCGCTGACCGGCAAGCTGACCGAGACGTTCGTGCCCAAGGTCTTCGCCGACGCGGGCGTGACGTTCTCGCTCCAGCCCGGGCAGGACTGGTCGCTGCCCGAGCGATACCTCAACTACCAGGCCGCCCGTTGCGTACGCGAGGGGATGTCGCGCGAAGCGGCGTTGAAGTCGATCACCATCAACCCTGCTGCAGCCATCGGCCTCGGCGACCAACTCGGCTCGCTGGAAGTCGGCAAGACGGCGAACGTCGTGGTGCTGTCCGGCGATCCGCTGAACTTCGATTCGTGGGTCGAGTACGTCTACATCGACGGCATCCGGGCGTATGACCGCGCAACCGATCCGCGGCTGGCAGAGTTGCTTGGCGAACAGCCGAAGGAAGAGAAGAAAGCTCCGGCGGAGGGCGACAAGGAGAAGAAAGGCGGCGAGGAAGCGGGGAAGCCGGAGGGATCCAAGGAAGCGGAGGACGCACCGGAGGGTGAGGCATCGAAGGATGCGAAAGAGGGCAAAGATTCCGGCGAGAAAAAGGACGCGCCTCCTGGAGAAGGCAAGTCCGCGCGTGGCGGATCGATGGAGGCCGGCAGATGAGTCGTCTGTCGGATCGGGTGGTTCGTGCGATGGCGGCGACTTCGCGCGGGCAAAAGCCCGCGGCTCGGTGGTTGCCTGCGATCCCGGTTGCGCCGGCGCCGAGCGTGGCTCTCTTCTGCGCGGCGGCAAGCCTCTTTGCGACGGCGTCGCCCGCCCGGGCAGGCGGGCCGTCGTTTGCCGTTCGCAACGTCACCATCATGCCGGTCGATCCGGCCGCGCCGTGGATGATCGAAGACGGCGTGCTGATCGTGCGCGACGGCAAGATCGCGGCGCTGGGCAGCGGCCTCGACATTCCGCCCGACCTGCGCATCCATGACGGCCGCGGCGCCACCATCGTGCCCGGTTTTGTCGCTGCCGCGTCGTTGGTCGGTGGGAGCCACGCCGGGGACGAGTCGGTGGCGGCGGGGTATCGCGCGGTGGACGGCTTCGACCGTTACTCCGAATACCTGACCACGCTGGCGGAAGGCGTCACGACGGCCTACGTCGATCCGGGCGTGCATCGGCTGCTCACCGGCGTCGGCGCCGTGGTCAAGCTGGCGGGCAGGCCGGACGAGCGCGTGCTGAAGGACGCGGCGGACCTCAACGTCAACCTCGGCGACTACGTCTACAACCCGCCGGACTTCGTGACTTACAACCAGCCCGCGTCGTCGGACCTCCCGATCATCCCCGCCGAGATTCAGCGGCCCACGTCGCGGCTGGATCAGCTCATGGGGCTGGACGAAGCCATTGCCGACGCGCTGAGCGGAGGCGGCGGCGAGTACAGCATTCATCGCGCCGCACTTAAGGCCGTCTGGGAGAGCGAAACGCCGCTGCGCATCTTCGCCCATCGCGCCGCCGATCTGGAACAGGCGGTGCAATGGTTGGAAGCGTCTAAGCGCAAAGGGTATCTGGTCGGCGGCGCCGAGGCGCATCGCGTTGCGTCGTTGCTGCGCGATCGCAGCGTGCCGCTGGTTTATCGCGCCGGCGATCCGTTCGTGTATCCCGCGGGCAACATCGGCTTCGACGCCAACGCGATCGACGATTCACTGCAAGACCTCGACGGCGTGAAACTCGCCATCGCGTCGCCCTTCGGGCAGTCCACGTCGCACCTGCGCCTCGCGGCCGTGGCGGCGTTGGACGCCGGGCTGGACGAGCGCCGCGTGCTCGAAGCCATCACGCGCGTGCCCGCCGAGGTTCTCGGCGTCGCCGATCGGGTGGGGAGCCTGGCGGTCGGCAGGGACGCGGACTTTCTGGTCATGTCCGGCCCGCCGCTGGAACTGACCAGCCACGTGCTGCGGACGTACGTTGGTGGGGAACTGGCCTTCGAGCCGCCGCCCGACGGCGCCCTGGTGGTCAAAGCGGGGACGGTCTGGCTTGGCCCCGATGAGTATCTCCTTGATGGCGCCGTGCTGATCGAGGAGGGTCGCATCCGCGCAGTAGGACGCCGCGTGCCGGTCCCGCGTTACGCCCGCGTGATCGACGCCGGCCCGAGCGGGTTCATCTGCCCCGGTTTCATTGATACCAACAACCACGTCGCGTTCGAGGGCGATACGGCCGATACGTCGCCGGAGATATCGCCGGCCGATCTGATCGGCGCGGCCTACGAGCCGGAGACGCGCCTGGCGATGGCGGGTTTCACGTCCGTGATGCTCTCGCCGTACCGTTTCGACCGCAGCGGCTCGCAGGCGGCGGCGGTCAAGACGTACGGCACGGATCGCGACACGCGCGTCGTGCGGCGCACGGCCGCGGTGGCGTTCGACCTGCGCAACGAGGATCCCGGCACGCTCGACGAGTCGGTCGGCAAGCGCCTTGAAGCGGCGAAGTCGTACCTGGAAAAATGGCAGAAGTACGAGAAGGAACTAGCCGAGTGGCAGGAAAAGAAGGACAAGGGCGAACTCACCGACGCCGCGCCGAAAGTCGCGGATCAGAAGGTGCCGGATAAGGCGGCGGTCGATCCGATCACTGGCATCTGGGAAGGAACGGTCACCGGCGGGCCGCTGCCTGAGCCGATGACCGGACGGATCGCCCTGCGCCTGACGGGCACCGAGATCGAGGGCCGGGTGATCTCGCCGCCGGTTCCGATGGAGCACAAGATCGTCGCCACGCTGGCCGGCGACAAGATCACCGGTCAGATCGAAGTCGACACCGGCGGCATGGGCTATCCGCAGCTTGAAGCGACGCTCGACCGGCCCGACCACTTTGTCGGCACGATCTCGTTTCAGGGCATTTCGGTGAACATGTCTGCCGATCGGATCGAGAAAAAGGACGTCGAGTTCAAAGTGGTCAAGTCGAAGACGCGCGGCAAGGACGGAAGGCCGCTGCCGCCGAAAGTGGACGAATCGCTCGAACCGCTGCGGGCCGTACTGGAAAAGAAGATCCCGGCACTCGTGGACGTGCGCACGGCCGCGCAGATCGACGCGGCGCTTGCGCTTTTCGTGGACAAGTACGAGGCGCCGGTGGTGCTGCTGAACGCCGAGGAAGCGTCCGTCGTTGCGGAGCACATCGTCAAGGCCGAGGCCGGCGTAGCCGTCTCGCCGTCCATGCAGCAGACACGGGACTATCTGCCCTACTTTCAGGCGGAAGACCTCAGCCGCGCCGGCGTGCCGGTGGCGTTTCAGAGCAACGCCGAGGACGGCGGGCGGACGCTGCGGCGGATGGCCTCATTCGCAGTGGAGCGGGGCCTCTCCGCGGATGCGGCGCTGGCGGCGCTGACGATCGACGCGGCACGCATGTTCAAACTGGACGACCGGATCGGGACGCTGGCGCCGGGCCGTGACGGCGATCTCGTGGTGCTGACGGGCCATCCCTTCGACGCCGGCAGCACGATCACACATGTGGTGGTGGCGGGGCAGGAGGTGAGCGCGGAATGATGCGGCGGAATGTCGAATGTCGAATGCTGAAAGCCCGCTGCGGCGGGTCGAATGTCGAATGCGGACGACGAGCAGCCGCAGGTGCGACACGGCCCGCTGTTCCAGCCTCCACCGCACGCACTGCCGTGACCGCCAAACGCGCACGTGCGATTCTGATCGGGCTCGCGGTCTGGTGCCCGGCGACTTCGATATTCGCCGCGGACCCGGCGGGCACTGCCTATCGCGTGGGCAAGGTCGTCACGATGGACGCGGGCAACAGCGTCATTAACAACGCGATCGTGCTGGAGCGCGACGGGAAGATCGAAAAGGTCGGCCGGGCATCGGAGGTCAGCATTCCAGCCAACTACCGCGTCGTGGACATGCCCGACCACTGGCTGGCGCCGGGTTTCGTGGACGCGCACAACCACACGGCCGGGTCGCTGCGCGATCTGAACGACATGGTCTACCTGACCAATCCCGGACTGCGCACGCTCGAAACGATTGTCCCGGAGAGCGAACTGGTCAAACAGGGCCGCGCCGGCGGCGTGACCACCGTGCTGCTGATCCCCGGCAGCGGTACCAACATGAGCGGCTTCGGCACGCTCAGCAAGATGGGCGGCGAGACGGTTGAGGAGATGGTCATCCAGTCGCCCGGGTCGCTGAAGATCGCCCAGGCGGGTAATCCGGAGCGCTACTGGTTCCGCGTCGGCCGCACCTTCATGAACTACAACACGCGGCAGACCCTGCAGAAAGCCCGCGACTATCACCAGAAGTGGACCGCCTACGAGGAGCAGCCGAACCGCGTCGATAAGCCTGAGTACGACCCGATCTGGCACGAGTTTCGCGGCCTGTTCCGGCGCGACTTCGTGGTCAGCGTTCACACGCAGATGTACCAGGTCATGATGACCACCGTCGACATGCTCACCCGCGGCTTCGGGCTGCACACGGTGCTCGATCACTGCACCTTCGACGGCTACAAGATCGCGCCGCTGGTCAACGAGACGGACGCTTACACCATTAACGGCCCGCGGCAGTATCACTTCGACCGCATCGAACGCCGGATGAACGGCAACGCGGCCCGCTGGTGGCAGGGAGGCGTGCGGACGCTGGGCATCAATACCGATGCCCCCGTCGTCCCGCAGGAAGAGCTGCCGTATCAGGCGGCGATGGCCTGCTGGTACGGCTGGCAGCCCTACGCGGCGCTGCGCGGCCTGACCATCGTCCCGGCCGCGGCGCTGAAGCTGGACCAGCAGGTTGGCTCGATCGAGGCGGGTAAGCACGCGGACTTCGGCCTGTGGACCGGCGACCCGATCGACCCGCGCTCGGCCTGCGAACTGACGGTCATCGGTGGCAAGGCGGTCTACGACGCATCGACGGAGCGGAGGTGGTAGGGCGGTGGAATGTCGAATGTCGACGGTGGAATGTCGAATGTCGACGGTGGAATGTCGAATGTCGAATGTCGAATGTCGAATGACGGTGGGGCGGCGCGGCTTGAGGCGTGCGAAACGCTCGCGCGGGCTGTTGGTCGTGGCCGCGGCGGTGGCGCTTACGGGACGCAGCGGCTTTGCCGGTGATGACGGGGAGCATTTTGTCGTCATCCATGCCGGCCGTGTCATAACTGTGTCGGGCGAGGAGTTCCGCCCCGGCACGGTTGTCATCGCGGACGGCAAGGTGCGGCTGGTGGGGGGGCGCGAGGTCGAAGCGCCGGACGGCGCAGAGGTCATCGACGCCCCGGCCGAGACGATCATGCCCGGCATGGTCCACCCGCGCACCCGCTTCGGGCTGCCGGGCTACAATCGGCGCGGCGTACACGGTGATCTGCGTGCGGCCGACGAGATGTATCCTGCGCTGATCGAGTTCGACGAGCTGCTCAAGAACGGCTTCACGGCCGCGGCGTTCTATCCGGACGGGACCGGCGCGACGGGCGTTGCGACGGTGTATCGAACCGGCGGGCCGGATGGCCCGGCGCCGATCCTCGACGCTTCGTATCTTCGCGTGACCTTCAACGACACCGGCCGCGACAAGCGCGTCCTGCGCGGCGCGTTCGAGAAGGCCAAGAAGGAAATCGAGAAGGTCAAGAAGGCCCGCGAGGAGTGGGACAAGAAGCAGAAAGAAAAGGCCGAGGCCAAGAAGAAGGAAGAGGAAGAAAAGAAAAAGCAGGAGCAGAAACCTCCGCCCAAGCCGGAAGGCGGCAAGTCGGCTGAGGGAATCACGGACGCGGGCGCCGGCGGCGAGCCGGTCGAGGTGACAGCATCCTCAAACATTGCGGCGACAGACCTTGCAGCGCCGCCCAAGAAGGACGATGAGGCAAAGGCGGAAGCACCCAAGGAAGAAGTCTTCACGCCGCCGCCCATCGACCCGGCCCATCAGCCCTTCGTCGATCTGATCCAGAAGGAAGCAAAGGTGCCGGTGCTGATCGAACTGGGCGCCGCTTCCGATCTGCG
The DNA here is from genome assembly GCA_964648365.1 of uncultured Phycisphaeraceae bacterium. Classification (GTDB taxonomy): domain Bacteria; phylum Planctomycetota; class Phycisphaerae; order UBA1845; family UBA1845; genus SURF-32. The sequence goes on along the minus strand of CAZYLK010000045.1, from coordinate 22,864 downwards.
CCATCTGGACGACGTGCTCAAACCCTACGAAGACGTCGCCCATCAGTACTACCTGACGCCGAACTACCTGACGGACTATCACCACATCATCGAGGATCTCGGCCAGCGCAAGGCGCAGGTCGTGATCGGCCCGCGGGTGGACTACATGCGGGACTCGGTGGTCCGCTACAACGTCGCCGACCGGCTGAACCGCGCCGGCTGCACCGTCGCCTTCGAACCGCTGGCCGACTGGCCGACCGAATACGAGCGCGTCCGCGCCCGCGTCGCCGACCTCGTCCGCGCCGGCCTCTCGCGCGAGGCGGCGCTGAAAGCCATGACGCTGCACCCGGCCCGGGTCGTGGGCCTGGGCGATTCGCTGGGCAGCCTGGAGAAGGGCAAGGACGCGGACATCGTCTTTTTCGACAGCGACCCGCTGGTGCCGGAAAGCCGCGTCACCCGCGTCATGATCGGCGGCAAGATCGTCTGGGAGGATGAGTCGAGATGAACCACTCCCGTCAAACGTCAGACTCACTATCCGGCCGGCGAGCTGTCAAACTGGCCCTGATATTCGCGCTGGCGACGCTCTCGGTGACGCAGGCCGACGACCCGCCCAAGCCGCAGCCCAAACCCGGCGACAAGCCCGCGGCCAAGGCCGACCAGGCGGAGAAAAAAGCCACAGACGAAGAAGACAAAGCCGAGGACGAAGAGAAGGAAGAACCCGACCGCTACCTCGCCGTCAAGGCCGGCGTCGTCCACACCGTCACCGGCCCGGAACTGCGCAACGTGACGATCCTGTGCAAGAACGGCAAGATCGCCGCCATCGGCACGGACGTCAAAGTCCCGGAAGATGCCGAACATCTCGACGCATCGGCCTTCCAGGTCTATCCCGGCCTGGTCGCGGCGGGCAGCAACGGCGTGGTGGGCCGCGAGCCGGTCGAGGACAATACCGATCTCTACGGCCTCAACATGACGCTCGCGCTCGCCGGCGGCATGACCACCGTCCTCTCGGGCGATACCGTTGCGAAAGTGACCTACGGCACGCTGGACGATCACGTCATCCGTACGGACGCCTTTGTTAACCTCAGCTACGACACCGGATCGCCCGAAGCCCGGCGCCGCCTGCGCGAGTCGTTCGACAAGCTTCGCCAGCACATGCGCGACGTCGAAGCCTACGAACGCGAAAAGAAGAACGACCCGGACGCCAAGGCGCCGGACGACAAGTGGATCCGCGGCGCCGCTCAGCAGCACCTCAAGCTCCTCAAGCATGAGGCCCTGGCCGTGGCGAACGCGAACCGGGCGCACGAAATCCTCGAGTTGTGCGATCTCGCGCGTCAGTACGGCATCGAGATCATCATCCGCGGCGCGTGGGAAGGCTGGACGGTCGCGTCGCAGATGGGGCGTGCGGGCGTGCGGGCGGTTGTTTCGCCGCGCGATCGAATCTCCCGCGACGATCGCTACGTCCGCGCCAACGGCTCGTCCATCGAAAACGCCGCGATTCTGCACGCCCACGGGGTGCCGCTGGCGATCGTGCCGGGCAACACGGCGATCACGACATGGGGCGTGGCCGGGCGCGACCTGTTGCACCTGGCGATGGAAGCGGCCTTTGGCATCCGCGGCGGGCTGCCGGCGGACGCGGCATTGAAGGCGATCACCATCGATGCCGCCCGGATTCTGGGCGTCGATCATCGCGTCGGCTCGATCGAGGTCGGCAAAGATGCGGACCTCGCCATTACCGACGGCGACATCCTGCACTACATGACGCACGTCCGCTGGGCCGTCGTCAACGGTCGGATCGCCTACGACAAGGACAAGGATTCGCTCTACAAGCACATCCGGCCTGACGAGGATCGGGACAAGCCAGCGCCGGTGGACTACTGGCCGCGGCGCCTCGGCGACGAGGTCGCTTCGACCGGCGATTGATGGGCACCCCGGATGCGGCAATCGCCTCACGAGCCTGGCTGCGTTGAAGATGCCCGTGGTGGTCGCTCGCGCGGGGGGCAGGGAACCGCGGTTTCGCCGCGTCCGATCACGCCCGCCGACCGGTCGGGTTTGCTCGACCTGATTTCGACTTGTTATGCTGAATACGGCCTGACTTTACGAGTCGAGGAGGACGAGCCGCACCTCGTTGATCCGTGCGCCTATTTTCGGTCGCACGGCGGCCGGCTGTGGGTCGTCGCCGACGCGGACGGGGTCGGCGCGAGCGTCGGGCTGCTTGTGGAGGGTCGCGAGGCGGAACTGAAAACGCTTTACGTACACCCGCGGCTGCGGAGGCAGGGCGTCGGGGCGGCGTTAACCGGCTTTGTGGTGGAAAAGGCGAGGGCGGCCGGCTGCGTGCGGCTCTTTCTGTGGAGCGACACGCGGTTCGACGCGGCGCACCGCCTGTATGAGCGCCTGGGATTCACGCGGCTGCCCGGCGAGCGACCGCTGCACGACTCAAACGACTCGCGGGAGTACCCGTTCCAGTTGCTGTTAGCCCGGACACGCAACTCCCGCTAGAATCCGGACTGGCGCGGCGCCGGCGTTCAGCCGGTGCGCGCGGTGTGGCGCCTTGTGGCACCGGTTTGTAACCGGTGGACCCCCGCACGAATGCGGGGGCTCTTATGTGGCACCGGTTTTCAACCGGTGTGCGAGCGCCGGACGACGATCGACGACATCTACGATGCCCCGACCGACCACCGTATCATTCGTCTCCCTTGGCTGTGCCAAGAACCTCGTCGACTCCGAGAAGATGCTCGGGCTCCTCGCCGAGGCCGGCTGCGCCCTGACCTCTGACGAATCCAGCGCCGACGTGGTCGTCATCAACACCTGCGGCTTCCTCGAGGCGTCCCGCACGGAAGCGGTAACGGAAATCAAGGCCGCCATCGCCGCCAAGAAGGCCGGCGGGCCGAAGCGGGTGGTGGTCGCCGGCTGCCTGGTTCAACGGGACAAGAACGAACTGCTCAAGCAGGCCCCCGGCATCGACGCGCTCGTCGGCGTCAACAACCGCGACGACATCGTGCGCGCCGTCACCGGTAAACGCGACCGCAAGGCGGCGCCGGACATCTACCTGGCCGACTATCACCCGTTTACGCAGATCGACACCGCCCGCCTGCGCATCACGCCGCATCACTATGCCTATCTGCGCATCAGCGAAGGGTGCAACCAGAAGTGTACGTTCTGCACCATTCCGTCGATCCGCGGCCCGATGCACAGCAAGCCGGCGGAACTGATCGTGCGCGAGGCGCGCGAACTGCTCTCCGACGGCGCGGTCGAGATCAGCCTCATCGGCCAGGACACCACCAGCTACGGCGACGACCTGACCGGCTCGGTCAACCTGACGGGCCTGCTGCGCCAGCTTGATGCAATCGACGGGTTGGCCTGGGTGCGGCTGATGTACGTCTATCCGTCCGTGCTGACGGACGAGATGCTCGATGCCATCGACGAGTGCGAAAGCGTGTGCCGCTACATCGACATCCCGCTGCAGCACATCAACAGCCGCATCCTGAAGGCGATGTATCGTCGCATCAACCGAAGCGAGACGGAGGATCTCCTCGGCCGCATCCGCGACCGCATCCCGGGCGTGACCATCCGCACGACCATGATCGCGGGTTTCCCGGGCGAGACCGACGAGGAGTTCAGCGAACTGGTGGATTTCATCCGCGACTTCAAGTTCGACGCCCTCGGGGTCTTTCCGTATTCGCTGGAGCCGGACACGCCCGCCGGGCGGATGAAGGGGCAGATCCCCGAAATCGTCAAACAGGAACGGGTCGCGGCGCTGATGACGGCCCAGCAGGAGGTCGCCTTCGAGCTGGCCGAGCGGCGCATCGGCAAGCGGTTCCACGTTCTCGTCGACGAGGTCCGGCCGGACGGCACGGTGGTCGCACGACACGAGGGCCAGGCGCCGTCCGTAGACTCGAACACGCTCATTCGCGGCGCCGAGACCGAAGTCGGCGCGTTCATGGAAGTCCGCTGCACCGGCCGGCAGGATTATGACCTGGTCGCCCAGCCGATCAGCGTCGCGTTGCCGGTCGTTTGATGGCGCTCAACGTTCCGAACCAGATCACCCTGACCCGCCTTGTCCTGGCCGTGGTCTTTTTCTGCGTCCTGTCCCAGTACGACGCCCGCCGGCCCAGCACGCTGCTGCTGGACGTTTGCGTGTTGCTGTTCGTCGTGACCGCGGCTACCGACTTCCTCGACGGATACCTCGCGCGCAAGTGGGGGCAGGTCACCGCGCTGGGTCGCGTGCTGGACCCGATGGTGGACAAGGTGCTGATCTGCGGTACGTTCATCCTGCTGGCAGGGCCGAACTTTACGACCGGCGACGGGCAGAGTATGACCCGTGTCGCGCCGTGGATGGTGGTGGTGATCGTCGGCCGCGAGCTTCTGGTGACGGGGCTGCGCGGGTTCAACGAATCCGTGGGCCGTGAGTTTCCCGCTTCGATCCACGGCAAACTGAAGATGTGGGTTCAAAGCGTCGCCGCGCCGGCCATCCTGCTGATCGTCGCGCACGAGCAGGCCTGGCAGCTTGGAGCGACGGGAGTGACGATCAAGGCGCTGCTGGCCTGGGCGACGGTGATCGTGACGGCCCTTTCGACGGTTCATTACCTGGTGCGGTCGAAGTACATTCTGGAAGAAGGCGGATAGCGTGTAGCATCGGCCCTTTGCCGGCGGAATCACCGGACAGATGCTGGTGCCACGCAGGATTCCACCGGCTGAGAGCCGGTGCCATGCAGCAGGTAGACACGGCGCAGTCAGTCATTGCCCATGTTGATCTCCACCCTTTGGCTTCGCGACTTTCTCGACTTTCCGGCGGACATCGATCCGCACGCGCTGGCGGAGAAGTTCACCTGCACCACGGCCGAGGTCGAGGGCGTCGAGCGCATCGACGTAGCCGCGTCCGGCTTGATCGCGGCGCGGGTGCAGACGATCACACCGCTGTCGGGCAGCGGCGGCGGCGCGTCCGGCGGCGCGAAGCAACTGCTGGTCACGCTCGATACGGGCGGCGGAGCCGTCGAAACCGTCACCATTGCGCCGAATCTGACCGTCGGCTGCTGCGTTGTGTATGCCCCCCCCGGCGCGTCCATCGCCGCCAGAGCGCAGATCAGCATCGCCACCGTCGCCGGGCGGCAGAGTGCCGGATTGATCCTGCCCGGCGAGGAACTCGGCATCCGCATGGCCGAGCAGGAAGCGATCCTCCTGCCGGAAAGCGTGGAGCCGGGCACGTCGCTCGACAACACCTTCCGTCCGGACTGGGTCATCGAGATCGACAACAAGTCGATTACCCACCGTCCCGACCTGTGGGGCCACTACGGCATCGCTCGCGAGATGGCGGCCATCTTCGGCGTGCCGCTGAAGCCGTACCCGATGGCCGACGTCGCCTCGTTCGACGACCCGTCGAAACCGGCGATCCCGATCAGCATCGACGACGCCCGCGCCTGCCCGCGCTACAGCGGCCTGCGCTTCGAGAACGTCGGCGCCGCCCCGGCGCCGCTGTGGATGCAGCTTCGCCTCGGCCACGTCGGTCTGCGACCCATCTACGGCCTGGTCGATCTGACCAACTACCTGATGCTCGACCTGGGCCAGCCGATGCACGCCTTCGACGGCACGCACGTCGATCGCATCGAGGTTGCCTGGAGCGAGCCGGGCGAGAAGTTCAAGACGCTCGACGGCGTCGAACGCGCGATGCCCGTCGCCCGCGGCCTGATGATCCAGTGCGGTGGGCGGTCGATCGCCATCGCGGGCGTCATGGGCGGCTTCGACACGGAAGTCAGTTCGGACACGCGCTCACTGCTGCTGGAATCGGCCAACTTCGAAGGCGCCGCGATTCGGCGGTGCGCGGCCGCGCTCGGGATGCGCACCGACGCCAGCGCCCGCTTCGAGAAATCGCTCGATCCCGAGAATACCGTGCGGGCGATCCGTCGTTTCGTCATGCTCGCACGCGGTATGTTCCCGAACATGACGCTGACCAGCCGTCTGTCGGACTGCTATCCAGCGCCGCCCGCGCCGGTGGCGGTTTCGGTGCAGCCGCGGCAGATCGCCCGCACCGTCGGGCGCCCCGTCGATACCGATGAGGTACGGCACATTCTGGAACCGCTCGAGTTCGGCGTCCGCGAAGAGGGCGACCGGTTGGTCGTCGACGTACCCGGCTTCCGCGCCACCCGCGACATCGCCATCGAAGCGGACTTGATCGAGGAGATCGCCCGGTTCGTCGGTTATGACACGATCACGCCGGTCATGCCGGCCGTGACCATGCGGCGGTTCGAGCCGAACGCGTTGCACGAATTCGAGCAGCGTGCGCTGGAGGAGTTCAGCACGCGCGGCTTTCACGAAGTCCACGGTTACATCTGGTACGACCTGCCCCGTCTGGAGCACCTGGGAATCCAGCCCGGCGACTGCGTGGAGCTGCGCAACAGCGTCGCCGCAGGTCAACATCTGCTGCGACGTTGCCTGATGCCAGGGCTGCTTCCCGCGATCTCGCTCAATCGCTTCCACTGGGCAGAGTTCAAGCTGATTGAGCTTGGCAGTGTTTTCGAGCCGGGCGGCGGCGACGGCGACCGCGGCAACGAATATCGCCACCTGGCCGCGATCAGCGCCAAGCGGCAGAAGCGCGGAGACGACGAACTGCTCCGCGATCTGAAAGGCGACATCGAGGCGTGGGCTTGGAACCGGCTGACGCGCGGCGTGCGTTTCACCGAGTGCGGGCCGGGCGAACGGCAGCCGTGGGAGGACGATTCGCGGATCGCGTCGATCGTGATTGGCGACCGGGTCGTAGGGCGCGTCAGCGCACTGCCGCTCAAGCTGCGCCGCGCGCTCGACGAGCATCTGGCGGCCTGGTCCGTGGTCTGGGCGGAATTGCGGCTGAACGACCTGGCGGCGCTGCCCGCGGTCACGGAAGCGCTCGGCCGCATTCCGCCGTTCCCGATCGTGGAGATGGACTATTCGTTCGTCGTGCCCGCGGCGTCGCGCTTCACACAGATCGAATCGCAGCTTGCGGCCTTCGCCCATCCGCTGCTGCGGCGGATCGCGTTCGTGGACGCCTACGAGGGCAAGTCCGTCGGCGAGGGGCTGCGGAGCCTCACCGTCCGGGCGTATCTGGGCGATGAACAACGCACCCTCGTGGACGCCGATACGGATGCCTTCCGTCAAGCCTTCGAGAACCGGTTGACCGAGTGGGGGTACAAGGTCAGGGCGTGACCTGGCGTTCATCGTGCCGCGAGCGTTTGCTCCACCGGTGCGTTCGGCGAGCGCCTGCGGTATGCTTCACGCCAGCGTCGTCGCCGTCGGAAGCGCTGGATGGCGAGTTTGGAACGTCACGCGCACGAGAATCTACTCCTGAAGGACTGTCATGACCCTCCGCAGCACAATGACACTGCTTGTTCTCGGCGTCGGCGGCCTGCTCATCACGGGCTGCCAGCGTCCGCTGGCCGAGGCCGGACCCGGTCAGACGGTGCAGCGCGTCGAACCGGAGCATGGAACCCGCTACGTTCTCTACGAGCCGTCGGACTACCGCGCCGACTATCAGTGGCCGCTGGTGGTCGTCTGCCATTCCGGCGGGCTGGACTCTCCGCAGACGCGCATCCGCCGCTGGGCGACCCTGGCGGAGGAGCGTGGCTTTCTGGTGGCCGCGCCCGCCGTCGAATCCGCCAGCGGGCGCGGTGACGCGGCCAGGCAACTGGCCCGGCAGTCCCGCGACGCCGACCACATCCTGGCCGTCGTCCGGCACGTCCGCGGATCGAGCAGCGTTTCGGACGACCGCGTGTTCATCACCGGCCGGGCCGGCGGCGCCCTGCCGGCGCTGTACACCGGCATCTGCAATCCAGCCGTCTTCCGCGCAGTCGCGGTAGCCGCGCCGGAGTTTAACGCCGACTACTTTTCCGACGCGACGCAGCAGCTCGACCCCTACCAGTCCGTGCTGGTCAACTATCCGATGACGGACGCGATCTGGGAAAAGACCGGTCACGCGTGCGCGGCATGGCTGAGCAGCTACATGGGTCGCGTGACCGAGGACCACGGCGCCCGCGCCGGCGGCGACATCGAGCGGCGCATCGTCGAGTACTTCGAGCACGTGGTCGAGGCCGAGCCGTGGCTGCACGTCAGCGTCTGGCGGGAGGATCCGGCCGACGATCTGACGGTCCACTTCAAGCTCCGCTCATCCTTCTTGCCCAGGGAATACCTGTGGGACTTCGGCGACGGCGAGACGCTTCCCATCGCCGAGCCGATCCACCACTACCCGGAGCCGGGCGTCTACGTTGTCACGCTGACCGTCACCCCGCTCAAGGGCAAGCCCGAGCAGCGCCGAATTCGCCTGAGCGTCCCGGAAGGAATAGCGAATGCTGTCGGTCCGCCTGGGCGGAGCGAATAGCGAATTGGGATAGGCTTCCGGCTCGTTCTTAATTCGTTATTCGCTATTCGCAATTCGTTATTTCATTGAGAGTGTATCCATGAAGATCGCCGTCACCGGCGCGACCGGCTTTCTCGGTCGCTACATCGTCCGGCATCTCGCCGGCGCCGGGCACGTGTGCCGGTGCTGGTATCGCGAGGCGTCCGATCGCGGCGGCTTCGACGGGCATGAAAGCGCCATCGAGTGGCTCGGCGGCGCATTGGGCGATGGCGACGCCTGCGATCGTTTGACGCGCGGCATGGACGCGGTGGTTCACGCGGCGCTGTATCGCCCCGGGGCAGGCTTTCGCGGGGCGGAGGGGAATCTGCGGACCTTCGTCGATCTCAACGTCGCGGGAACGATCCAACTCATCGAGTCCGCCCGCACGGCCGGGGTGGGGCGGTTCGTCTTCATTTCGACCTGCGCCGTTCACGAGGAAATCCTCGACGACCGCAAACTCGATGAGGCCCATCCGATGTGGCCCCGCTCGCACTACGGCGCCCACAAGGCCGCCATCGAGGAGTTCGTCTACAGCTTCGGCCTTGGAGACGGCTACGACATCTGCGCGCTGCGACCCACCGGCATTTACGGGGCCGCCCGGCCGATCGAACGCAGCAAATGGTACTCGCTGGTCCAGGCGGTGAAACGCGGCGATCCCATCGCCACCGACAAGGGCGGTAAGGAAGTCCATGCGTCGGACGTCGCCAGGGCCGTCGGCATCCTGCTGACCGCCGAGGGCGTTCGCGGGCAGGCGTACAACTGCTACGACGCCTACGTGGCCGATCAGGACGTCGCCGCCATCGCCCGGCAGATCACGGGCAGCACCAGCCAGATCCGAAAACTCAACCGCGGCCCGAAACATCAGATCGATACGGAAAAGATTCGCGCACTTGGCATGGAGTTCGGCGGACGAGCGCTGCTGGAATCCACCGTGCGGACCCTCGCGGAGCGCAGCGCATGAGGGTGGCGGTTGTTTGCAGTACCACGGCCGGCGGCGCACGAAAGACAGCCGCCGGGCGTTTTTGGGGAACCCGGCGGCTGTGGGAGGTATCCCGACAGTGCGTCGGGACTCGTGACTCGCGGCACGGCAAGCCGTGATTGACAGTCTGGAAATCGGCAACCCTTCGCCGCATCTGACGAGATGCGACGTTCAACAGTAACGCACCAGAATCCCGAGACCCCCGGGTGATGGTCACGTCGTTGCCTTGCTTTTTGGCGGACACCCCACGTATCCCCAGCGACGACCATTGTAGTTCCGGACGGTTGGAAATGGCAAGCGTACGAAACTGTCGTTCGAGAAAACTTGCAGGACGCGGCGGCATCATCGGTGCTTCTACGCCTGTAGAGATTGCCCGCCGGGTGTCCTTGTCGTACCGGCGGCAACCATTCCGGGGAGGGCCGACTAATGCACAGGAATACCGAGCCAAGACGTGCTCAGCCGCACGCACCGCAGTACACTCGCCGCAGCCGACGCGCGTCGAAAGCAGCAATCTCAATGCCCTGCGCGCGGCTCAGGTTGCGTTTTGAATGAGGCAAGAGCGTTGTCACAACAGGCCAATAACCGAAAACCGCCCCGCACGACCCCTCGTCGTCTGAAGGGCTTTCGCGACATTCCCGCAGGGCCGATCCTCGCCCGCGAGCAGATGATCCGCACGATCCGGGACGTATACGAGCGGTACGGCTTCGCACCGCTGGAGACCCCGGCGCTGGAATACGTCGACTGCCTGGGCAAGTTTCTCCCGGAGGCGGATCAGCCGGACGCGGGGATCTTCGCGTTCAAGGACGAGGATGAGGAGTGGGTGGCGCTGCGATATGACTTGACAGCCCCGCTGTCGCGCTACGTCGCGGCCAACATCAACGAGCTTCCGACGCCGTTTCGCCGCTACCAGGTCGGACCCGTCTGGCGGATGGATAAGCCCGGGCCGGGGCGATTCCGCGAGTTCACCCAGTTCGACTTCGACAGCGTCGGCACGGGCTCGATGATCGCCGACGCCGAGGCGTGCATGATCATGGCCGACGTGCTCGAAGCGCTGGGCATCCGGCGCGGCGATTACGTCATTCGCGTGAACAACCGGAAGGTGCTCAACGGCGTGCTGGAGCGCATCGGCGGGGGGGAGGCGCTCGATTACGGCGTACAACTGAACATCCTGCGAACGATCGACAAGCTGGACAAGGCGGGCTTGGACGGCGTGGCGGACCTGCTGGCCGGAGGGCGCAAGGATGAGTCGGGCGCGTTCGTGCGGGGCCTGGGCCTGCCAAAGGAGCACATCGAGCGCGTCATGGCGTACCTTCGCAGCGGCGCGTCGACCCGTGCGGCCGTGCTGGAATCGCTGTCGGCACAGGTCGAGGGAAGCGAAGTCGGCGGGCAGGGCCTCGACGAACTGAGGCAGATCGACGCATTTCTTGCGGCCGGCGGCTCTGACGAATCGCGCGTCGTGTTCGACCCGACCGTCGTCCGCGGACTGGAGTATTACACCGGCCCCGTGTTCGAGGGCGTGCTGACGTTCGAGATCACCGACGACGACGGCTCGCCGCGTCAGTTCGGCAGCGTTTTCGGGGGGGGGCGATACGACGGGCTGGTGAAGCGGTTTCTCGGCCGGGAAATCCCCGCCACCGGCGGCTCTATCGGCGTGGACCGCCTGCTGGCGGCACTGCTTCACCTGAGAACGGTGAGCAGCCGGCCGTCGGTTGCGCAGGTTATGGTGACCCGGCTCGATAAGACGATGGCCGGCGAGTATCAGAAGCTCGCGGCCGCCCTGCGCAGCGCCGATCCGCCCATCAACACCGAGCTGTACGTCGGCACGCAGAACATCGGCAAGCAGTTCAAATATGCCTCCGACACCGGCAAGATCGCCGTCATCGTCATGGGCAGCGACGAAGCCGCGCGGGGCGAAGTGTCGATCAAGGATCTGCGCATGGGTGACGAACTTTCCAAGGAGATCGGCGAAGATCGAAAGCAATGGCTGGAACAGCAGCCGGCGCAGATGGCCGTGCCGGTGGGGGGGATGGTGGAGGCGGTGCGAGGGATTCTTGGGCGGTATGAGGATGTGCAAGCGGCGCCGGTCGAGTAGTGCCGGGAAAGACCGATGCACGCAAACCGGCAGGAGCTTTCGCCGCGACGCCGTCCGGAGCTACTTCCCGCAACGGACCTCACCGCAAAGTTGCGGGCAGGCATCCATGCACACTTCGTGGCTGCCGGCCTTGACGTTTTCCCACCTGACCTTCGCCTTGCCTCGGCCATTCGTGAAGGCTGAGCGCCGATCGCCGTCCTCCAGGACGAACGACACGAGGATTTCGCTCGCAAGCGTCGATCGCACGACGGCGGCAAGCCGGAACCCGTCACGCCGGGGCTTGCAGGTTGCGCTGAGGCGACTGACCTGGTTACAGACAACAACGGCAGGGTAGTGATAACCCATGTCCACTTTCCCAGCGTCCCGCTCCTGATCGGTTCGCGTCGAGAGGTGATCCAGCCCCATGTCCCTGGCCGTCCCCGAACCCGCATCCAGGCAGGGGCTGTCAACGTTCTGGCCGGACGCAACCTGACTGAGGTAGTAACCGCCGAGTGGACCTTCGACGAACCGCGGATCGACGCTGATGTTTCCCGCCTCCCAGAATAGCTCGCCCTCGCCATCGACGTACACAGACTCCTGGCCGCCCTGAACGTCAGAATGAGAAACCGTAAGTGACGCATCGTATTGCCCCGCGAGCACGGCGATCGCAGACCCACGGGAAGCAGTGTTTGCCCAGAACACCGAGTCGTCCACGCGGGTCGAGCAATGAGAACGAATGACAAGGGCGCCGCCGGCGTCATAGTTGCGTCCCGATGCCTGATTGCCGACAAACGTACAACTCATCAGCTTCTGGCGCGTGCCGCTGTGCGACACGGCGCCGCCTCGGTCGGCCTTATTGCCGACAAAGAGCGAATTTCGGACGAGTGAATCGGATGCTGTGTCGGAGATCGCGCCGCCGGATCCGTCCGCCTCGTTGTCCATGAATACGCAGCCATCCACGGTCGGCGTTCCGGGGTTGTTGGCAATCGCTCCCCCGTGTCCTTCGCCGAAACCGTTTACCGCACGATTCCGTGCAAACAGACAGTCGGTGAAGATGGTTTCACTGCCGGCGTTATTGAATACCGCGCCTCCACCCTGCTCCGTCGTGTTTTGCTCGAAGACGGAGCGGGTCACCCGGATGACTCCGCTGAGGTTATTCATCGCGCCGCCGCAACACGCGCGGTCCACTGCGTGATTGCCGGTGAACGTGCAGTCCGTAACGATCGCGTCGCTCTCTTCCATGTTCCAGATCGCACCGCCCCCCGGCAGGGGTTGGGAGGCTCCACTTCCGTCGGCGACGTTGTTGGAGAACCTGCAATTGACAATATTGGGACTGGAGAACTCATTGGCGATCGCGCCGCCCACGGATGCCGTGTTTTCCACAAAATCGCAGTCCTCGATGGCCGGGTTGCTGGCCAGGCAGTAGACGCCCGCGCCCATTTCTCGCGCCGTGTTCTCTTCAAAGCTGCATCGGGTCAGCTTTCCATCGGAGGCGATGAATGCAATTGCGGCGCCGTAACTGGCGTAATTGTCGCGGAGGACACACGCGTCCATGATGAGGGAATCGGCGCGCTCGCACAGGATGCCGCCACCCTCATTCCCCCAATAGATGGACACGTTTTCCGACACCGTGCAGGCCTCGAGGGTTATCCCGCATCGCTCGCCGCAGTAGACGCCCGCGCCTCGAGCCGCCCGATTGCCGTCGATCCTGCAATTGCGTATGACCGGAGCGCTGCCGACACATCGGATGCCGGCGCCCTCTTCCGCATCGCCGTCGGTGATGGTGAACCCGTCCAGGATCGATGCCGCAGTTTCGCCGCTTTGAAAGTTGAATCCGCGACCAAGCCCTTCGGGATCCACGACACAGGCGTCGGGGCCGTTCGTTGATCGCACGGTGATGGGCTTTCCGCGGAAGTCAATGTCGGTGTTGCCCTGGCCGCTGTATCGGCCATCGCCGACGATGACCGTGTCGCCGTTAGCGGCCGCGTCGATCCCGGCCTGGATGGTAGGGTAGTCCTCAGGGACGCGGATGATCTCGGCGTTGACGGCCGCGGCGAATAGGGACGCCAGAACGATCAAGAGTGGACGAATTGTCACGGGAAGTGCCTCCATGCAAACGGCCTGGGCTCCTGCGCACGACCCTGATGATACCCGTAGCGTTCAGCAGAGCCAGCCCCTGAGCCAGCCTCCTGGTCGGCGCGGGCCGGATTCGCCCTCCGGCCGAGCCGGACGGGGTTGCTTGTCCAGGCGTGCGTTACAGGGAAGCGGAGCGGACGGGTGCTCGGCGAGCGTGGCCTGGTAGAACGACCGTTTCTGTGCGCGCCCTCGGCCGCTCGGCGAGGCTCACCACGGCCAGTGCCGTCTGATGATGAACACGGCCGCCATGAGCGGAAGTGATCCGAACCACAGCAGCAGCCCGATCACGGATCGTCTCAGCGTGCGCCGGTTGGGTCGGATTGGATGCGTCACTATGAGCGCCAACATCCCGGCGGCCGCGGATAGCGCACCGATCACCAGTCGAAGCGGGCTGTGCAGCCCCGGCGGCCATACCATTTCGACGACGAGCAGCGGACCCATGACCCACGCGCGAAACAGGTCAAGCGTCGCGAAGCAGTAGCACACGACGCACCCCGCTCCGACAACGCCCATCACAATCAGCGGCACGAGTGACCGGCGTTCGATCCACGGCACCGGCGGGCGGACGAAGCAATACGACGACGGGTCCGCCGGGTCGAACGGCGTGGCGCACTCGGGACAGCTCGGCTCGCGCAGGCCCGTCAGCGCATAGCCGCAATGGCGGCAGGTCGCGGTGGCGGGCGACGACGCAGGGCGTTCGGGAGGCGATGGTTCAGCGATTGTCGCGTTCATCGCGGCTGAGTCTCTCATCTCGCACCTGCCGGATTCTGGCTGGAAAGGCCGGTCGCTTCGGTCGCGCCGTGCGGCCTGTCCCGTGCGTCGCCTTGTCCGTGCGCAGCGCCGAGGCTACGATTATAGGCATGGGAATCACCCAGGTCACGGTCGCGGTGCGCAATCCGGCAAAGCACGATGCCGCATGGGAGGCGCTGTTTCTGGTCGATACAGGCGCCGTCGATTGTCTCGTGCCCGCCCGGCACCTGCATGAGCTTGGAATCGAGCCGCGCGGCAAACGCATTTACGAACTGGCTGACGGCACCGAGGTGACGTTCGACGTCGGCGTGGCGGAGGTCGAGTTCATGGGCGACCGGGTCGGCGCAACGGTGATATTCGGCGCCGATGACGCCGAACCCATCCTGGGCCTGACCGCACTTGAGTCGGTCGGAATCGAAGTCGATCCCCGTTCGCAGCGACTCAAGCGACTTCCGGCGGTGCGGTTGAAGACGAAGCGGCCGCAGTAGCTCGGTGACTTCACGTCGTCCAGAACCCCAGCCCCGACTGTCAGGGACGAGGTTCTTCCGGTTCGAGAGCAACCGCTTACTCACGTGCGCGCCTCGGTTTATCCGCGCGCGGTTTGGCAACTCGCGTCAGCAGCCCCACAGAACCATGAACAGCCCGGTGAAGAGCAGTCCGCATCCATACCAGAGGACGATGCCGGCCAGCGCGAAATTGGCCATTCTCACGGTCGGCCGGATCATGTGAATCACCATCGGCGCGATGCACATCTGTCCCAACAGGATCGCTGCCAGGATTCCCGGCGGCCCGAACGCCATGGCGAACAGAATCGGCCCCAGCATCCAGATCGGCGGCAGACCCGCGCACGCCAGCGCGAACGCCAGCACGACGGACGCGGCGAGCCAGGCCGGGACGAAGCCGCGATGCTCGCGCGAGGACGGCCGGCGCCGCCACGGACCGTACGAATCGCGATTCGCCGGGTCGAAGCCGGACCCGCACTCGGGACAGACGCACGTCGGCAGCCCTCGCAGGGCGTAGCCGCAGCGCAGGCACACGGCATCGTCTGGAACGGTACGGATCGGGTTGTGTGCTCCGATGACAGTCATGGGCGTTCAAAACCTTCCCGGCGCAGATCACTAATCCCGCGTCAACAGCCCCACGAGGCGTACAGTTGCATCGAGATCACGCCGCCGGCGATCCACACGCCGATCGCAGCGACCGCGATCGCCGCGTTCATCAGCGTGGGACGGGCGACGTGGCGGAACGCGAGCCAGGGCATCGTAAACAGCAACAGCAGCGCCGCCACACCGGCCGCCGGCTCACCAAGGAACAGCAGGGGGATCGGCCCCGCCATCCACTCAAGGCTCCAGCCCCATAGCATGCGGACGATGACGCCGGCCAACAGAAGTCCACCGACCGCCTTGGGAACCAGCGACGGATTCGCATACCAGATGGTCGCAAGTGGTCGGCCGCTCGCCACACCGATCGCTCCCGGTTCCGTCCGGCCTTCAGTTTCATACGCTGTGCCGCTGATGACCGCGGGACACCTCGGGCATACCGACGTCGGCAGTCCGCACAGGGCGTAGCCGCATCGCGGACAGGCGTCATGGGGCGTCTGCGCAGCGGGCGTCGTCATGGCCGTCGCTCCTGCCTCCGCGGTGCGGGCGGAGCATCGTCGAATCGCGTCCCGCACTCGGGGCAGCGCGGCTGCGTCAAACCCCACAGCAAGTAGCCGCACCGCGTACAGCGTGGTTCAGCCTGCCGCCGCGCCTCTTGCAGGGCGCGTCGAAACGTCAACGCGCCCACGCCGAGCGCACACAGCCAGATGGAGATACCGATGATGATCCCAGGCACCGGCGACGGCGGCGGGGGATAGGCGTCCGTCCACTCCGGCAGGCCGACGTGCGCGCCAACTGATAGAAGGCACGCGACGAGCATCGTCGCAAGAATGCCTCTCGAACAGGCATAAACGATCACTCGGCCAGATATCATGTGCCGTCGCGACACCGCCTTCACTATGGAACCCACGCGGGCTGAAGCCACGCGGATCGCTACGGGCGCTGTGAATGCATGGTGACGCCATTGCGCCCGCGGCGCCGCTCACTTTTTGAGCGACGCCTTGTAATACTCATCCAGCGCCTTCTTCGCCTCCGTACGCTGCGCCACGTCCTTGACCTTCGCCATCACCTTCCGCTGCACCGTCCACGCTTCCCTGGCGTCGCCAGTCTCGTAGAGGGCGCGGGCATAGACCGACAGCAGGGCGGGGTCTTCCGCGCCGCCGAGGTCGTAGCTTGCCTTGGCTGCCCGCAGGCCCAGCGGGGCGTCCCGGCGTGCGTCGTCCTTCACGCCCATGATCACCGTGGCAAAAATCTGCATGATGACCTGGCTGTCGGACGCGGCCTTCATGATCTGCTCGCCCAGTTCGGCCGCCTTGGCCGCATCAAACGCATCAGCCTTAGCCATCGCGCGATACTCACCGACGCGGCCGCGGGCCTCTTCGATGCGTTCCGCCCGCCTCCGGTCGAACGAATCGGGCAACGCCTTGCCGATCGCCTCGACCATCACGATCGCATCCGGCAGACCCTGCCAGGTCACTTTGCCTTGCTGATCGATCACGAACGCGTACGGAATCTGTTGCATATGCGTGCCGCTGGTCATGTACGTCTTGAATGCCGACCCGTCGGCGTCCCACGCGATGCGGTAGTCGAGCGCCTCACCCTGCTGTTCGACCCAGTTGTCAATCTCGGACGATGGGTCTGACCGCAGCTTGGGAGCGGCCACGCCGATCACGACGACGTGTTCGATGAATCGATGCTGCAGCTCGGTCAGAAACGCCGACACTCCGACGCACGGCTGGCAGTCGGTGGCGAAAAAGTTCACGACGTAAATCCGGCCGCCCGCCGTCGGATCCGAGGCCGTGCCATAGGCCCACTTCTCGACCGACAGCCTGGGCGCCGAATCGCCCACCTTGGTGTCCGGTGCCGCAACAACCGAAACACCGCTCCAACCGATCGCGAGCATCCACACGAAGTAGCGCCTGAACATGATCAGTATTCCCTCAATCAAACCAACCGTGATCCAGTCTCGGGCCGTCCCGTCTCCCGCGGAGGGGGGATGATCGCTCTGCCCGATCCGACTCGATCATATCCGCGAAACGGCCGCGAACCAAACCGTCGGCGAGGAGGCGGATCGCAACGGGCGTATCTGATTCCTGCTCGGCATCTGGCGAAACGACCACGGCCGGCGCCCTGCGAGGCACCGGCCGTGAATATCGATCCGCAGGCAGGCCGAGGGCCGGCCGGATCAACCCTTGCTGGCCGCCTTGTAGTAGACCTGCAGGGCCTTGTTGAACTCCGTCCGGGTCGCGATGTCCTTGCACTTGGAGACCGCGATCCGCTGAATCTTGACCGCCTCGCGGGCGTCGCCGCTGGCAAAGAGCGCCTGGGCATAGACATCCAGCACGACGACATCTTTCTCGCCGCCGAGTTCATAGGCGGCCTTGGCCGCCCGCAGCGCGAGTTCCGTGTCGCGGCGGCTTTCGTCGCTCTGATCCAGAATGGCCTTGGCCAGGTCGTACATGATGGCCCGGCTGTCCGAGCCGGTGGCGAAGACCTGCTCGCCGACCGAGCGCGCCGCCGTGGCGTCGAACGTGTCCGCGTTGGTCAACTCGCCATACTGCTTGATCGCTTCGCGGGCGGCGTTGAGCTTCTTGAAGCTCTCGACGCTGTACGTCCCGTTGAGCATCTTGTCGATGGTGTCCTCCATCTCGACCATCGGGTGCCCGTGCCAGGCGATGCGACCCTGCTGATCGACGACGAAGGCGTGCGGGATGCCGCCCTGACCGAACGCGGTCATGTACTTCTCGTAGACCTTGCGATCGCGGTCATACGCGACGCGGTAGTCCATCTTCTTGCCCTGACCCTTGACGAACTCCTGCACGGTCGGCCAGGAATTGTTGGGATCGTCGGCCGTGACGCCGATGATGACCACGTTCTTTCCGGCGTACTTGTGCTGCATCTCGGTGAGGTGGGGGATGCTCACCTTGCACGGGCCGCACCACGTCGCCCAGAACTCGACAACGTAGATCGTGTTCCCCGCCTTGCTGGGGTCAACGGCGTCGCCGTTGAGCCAGTGTTCCGCAGGAACGTCGATCGGTGCGGCCGCGTCGCCGACATCGCCCGCATAAGCCGCGCCGGCCAGGCAGGCACAACCGATCAGACCGAGCGCGAGAACTCGCAGTGCGTTCATAGCCGGTTACCTTTCATTCAGGAGTGAGAGGTCGATCTGGGGACGGCCTCATGACATCCGGGCCGAACCCCACCAATGCGTGCAGAGTATACCATAGACTGTTATCGGATCACAAGGCCCTGGCCGTGCAGGACGCCATCGGAAGGCGACGTGCTGTTTTTTTGACCGGAGCGCACGAACTTGTAAGCTGCCCGCGCCCCAGGCTTCCTTGACGGAGCGGGCCGCGGAGCACGGGCGTGGGAGCGTCTGCGTCACGCGGCGTCGGCAGTCGCTTGAGCCGCGGAAAGTCGATTCGAGATGCAACGAGCCATCGGTATGCCATCGCAGCAAGCGTCCTGGTCCGGCTGGATCGAGGCGGCGGTCGGCGTTGTCCTGGCGGTCATCATCGGGCTTCGACCTCTCGTCGCAGAGACCTTCGACACGTCCCTCGATGCTCTGCTCGGCAGCCTCGAAGCCCTCAAGAACCCGTCGCCGGTCGCGACGCTCGTTTTCGACATCGTCATTCTGGCCTGTGCCGTCATCGTGTTATGGACGCGGAACCTGCCCCATCGGCGATGGATGCCGACCGGTCTGGGGGCGGGCTTTGTGCTGCTGATGGTGGGGGGGGTGCTCTCCTGTATGGCGGCCGGGCAACAGCGGCTTGCCATTAACGGAACCATCGACTGGCTGGCGCAGGTGGCGCTGGCGGCCACTCTGGTGCAGTTGCTCCTGCCGGGAAGATCGACCGGTGCGGAGGACGGCCGCGTCGCCCTCGCAAGCCGACCGGGATTCGCGGGCGCCGGATACAGGCGAATCCTGCTGGCGGTGGTGGTCGCGTCGGCGGCGGTACAGGCGTACGAGTGCCTCGATCAGACGATTTTTTCCGCTGCTTCGATCCGCCGTGAATACGAACGGCAGAAGGCGGAAGGCTTCTGGCAGCGCCAGGGCGTCGAACTGGATTCGCCGCAGGTCCGGCTCTTCGAGCGGCGCGTGTATGCGAACGAGGCGCACGGGTTTCTGGCGCACAGCAATGTCACCGGCGCCTACCTGGTGATGTGTGCATTCGCGGCGGCCGGAGTCACGATCCCGCGGCTGAAGCGCGGAGCGGGGCCGACCGGGGCGTCGGACACCGGCGTCGGGGGTCAGACGGTGGCGGCGCCGGCGAAGCCCTGGGCAACGTACGTCATGGCGTTGGTCGTCCTCGCGCTGCTGGCCGCGGCCGCAACAACCCGCAGCCGCGGTGCCTGGGCAGGTGCGGCGGTGGGCGCCGCTTGCTGGTGCGTACGTCGGCTGCTGGCGAATCGGTTCGAGCGGAGCCCGCGCCGCTGGGTGCTGCTGGGCTGGGGGGGGGTCGCCCTGGCCGGCGCGGCGGTGGTCGGCCACGGCTTGTATCACGGGTCGCTGCCAGGCTCGTCGCTCAATTTCCGCTGGCAGTACTGGACCGCCAGCGCCGATCTGATCGGCGACCACTGGCTGACCGGCGTCGGGCGCGAGAACTTCGGGCGCGAATATCTGCGTTACAAGACGCTCGACAGTCCGGAGGAAGTAGCGAACCCGCATAACCTGCTGGTCCACGCCGCCGCCGAATGGGGGATGTTCGGACTGGCCGGCGTGTGCGCGCTTCTGGTTGGCGCAACCTGGCCATCGGGACGCGCGTCACGGACGGTGGCACATGAAGCGCCCGACGACGTCCCGGGGGGGGGCGCCGTCGGCAGGGCGGTCCCGCCAGAGGGGGCTACCGGCGAGATGCATCGGCCCCGCGGGCCGCTACGCTCGCCGAACTCGAGCAGAGGGCAGAACCTCGCCGCTCCGGATGTGCGAGACCGCATCGGACCGTATGGATGGGGGCTGGCGCTGGGCGGTGCGATCTTCGCCGTCCGCCTACCGCTTCTGGACAGTAGCGACGCGGCCTTTCTCGTCTATCGAACCGCCCTGCCTGCATTGATCTGGTTCGGAGCATTTCTGTTGTGTATCGGGGCTTTCGACCGCGGCTGGGCCGCGCCGCCGTCGGCGGTCGAGGCACAGCCTGCCATCGCGGCGGCCCTCGTTGCATTCCTGGCTCAGGAGAGCATCAACTTCGGCCTCTTCGTGCCCGGAGCAGGTGTGACCGTGGCCACACTGGCGGCGCTGTACATCGCGGGCAGGTTGGCGGCGCCGCCCGAGATTAAGAGCGCGCGCCCTGACGTCGCCGGCGGGACTGCTGGCTCCGATGACGATGCACCGAACGCCGCGCTGCGCGCGTCGCCACCCTGGCTACGATGGGCTTCGCCCGTGCTGGGATCGTTCGGCCTGGGCGTCGCGGTCGTGATGATTGCACCCGCGATCTCGGCTTCGGCCGTGCTGGCCGAGGCGAGAGTGCTACAGCAGGCGCCAGTTCGGTCGCCCGACCCGGACGCGGCGCCGGCCAGCCTTGCCTACCACCGCGCGGCTGCTGCCGACCCGCGTGATTCGACCGCCCACGGCGAGCTGGCCGAGTGGTTCGCGTCAATGGCGCGCACAGCGGACGACGGCGCACTCCGCAAGACCTGGCTTGAGGCGGCTGAGGTCTCGGCCGACGCGGCCATTGCCCGAGATCTGCGGTCCACGGGGTTGTGGCGGCTCAAGGCCCAGATCGCGCAGTTGCTGGCCGGAGAAACGGAGGCGCACGATGACTTCCGCCGGTCCGTCGACGCCGCCACCGAGGCCACGCGGCTGTATCCGACGGACCCGCCGACCTGGGTACTTCGCGGCCGATGCGCGCTCGATGCGGCCGTAGCAGTCTCGACCGGCTCAGACCCCGGAGCCTCCGGATCGCAACCGGACGCGGCCAGTCGGTTCGCGGGAATCGCGGCCGAGAGCTTCCAGCACGCGCTGAGCCTGGACCAGCAGCGGCCGGCGTGGGAAGAACTGCGCCGCTTCACGGGTCGACAGCGCGCCGAGGTGAGCGACCTGCTGTCGGCGGCCCGAAAGCTCCACGCCGACGCCCGGCAACCATAGCCCAACGCTTCCTAAATGGCTTTCCTACAGACAGTTATCGCCGCGGCGACGGCGATGGCGCAGTTGCCGCTTCAACTCCCCTGTCCGAGTCCCATAATATATCTTATGTTGCATTCATCCAGCGGGGGGGCCGACGAGACGTTCTTCCGGAGACGCTCTCGGGAACCCGGTCACCGGTTCGCCGCTCAGACGTCTCGAATCAGATAGTCGACGGCGATGGCGACGCCCTTGCGGTTCGGCAGCGATCCGAACATCGTCCCCGCTGCCAGTGCGACGACGACCGCCCGCCCGAGCCAGATCGACTCGGGCTGATAAAGCAGCATCGCGAGGATGAAGACGCCGGTCAGCGCCGCGGTGGTCATGTACGTCAGGCCCCACGAGTCGCCGTCTTGCCGCTCCAGGGTCAGGCCGCAGTGTTCGCACCGCGGACGCAGCTCGTACCAGCCGTCGAACAGCCGTCCGCGTCCGCAGGCCGGGCATCGCTTGGCCAGACCGCGGATCAGGCATCTCAACGCGGATGTTTGAGGACGTTCAGGCATAGGATGATGGACACGCCTGGCCGCCCGCCGGCTCAAACGGCCCATCCGGCGGCAGGCAGTACGCGACCGATCATATCCGCCGGCACCGGAATGCCCAATTGGGCCAATATCGACGGCGCGACGTCGTAAATGCTGGCGTCCTCTCGGCGGGTCGCGGCCGGCGCGGCACTCCCACGCGAGCGGGCGCCAAGGGGCGGCGCGACCAGGTACATGCCTTCCTGGGCATGGTTGGCATCTTCGGCGTTGGCGTCATCATCGAATGTGTACAGCGTGTCGGAGCCGACCCAGCCGCTGCAACGCCAGCGCAGGTCGCCGAAGATCACGATGAGTTCCGGCGCGATGTTGTTGCACGCCTTGTAGATCAGCGACGGCCGGTGGCAGACGTTGCCCATCGGTTGACCGCGATCGTCGACTATCGCCGCCAGGCCGGTTTCGATCTCGTTGAGCAGCGCGTCAACGTCGTCGGCGTCGACGACGCCTTGCGGCTCGCGGCCGCGGTGGTTGACGAATATCTGGCCGTAGTAGCCCGGCGTGGCCCAGGCCCGCGTCTTCGACCAGTCCACGTCTTCGGCCTTGAACTTCTGCCGCGGCTGCGGCTGAGATTTCATGACCAGATAGCCCTGATTGATCAGCCACTGGTTAATCAGCACGCCGCCGTCGAGCGCCTTGGCCCCGTGGTCGCTGACCAGCCAGACGGCCGTGTCGGAGAGGTCCAGACATTCGAGCGTCGCGGCGATCTCGGCGTCGATCAGCTTGTAGTAGTCGCGGATCGAGCTTTCGAATTCATTGCCGGCCATATACCGCCTGTGAACCGGATCTATGAAGCTCCAGAAGCCGTGATGGATGCGGTCGGTGCCCATTTCTAC
>CAZYLK010000044.1:0-37276 GCA_964648365.1 uncultured Phycisphaeraceae bacterium | reverse complement strand
ACGCCGTCAGCAGCAACTCCTGCCGCCGCCGCTCGAGCTGCGTCTTCAGCCGACCCATGATCGACGAGTGCATCTGCGATACCCGGCTCTCAGAAAGATCGAGCGTAGCGCCGATCTCCTTCATCGTCATCTCCTCGTAGTAATAAAGCACGAGGATGAGCCGCTCGGCCCGATTGAGGCCGCGGGTGATCAGTTCCTTCAAGTCTCGCTTGAGCGCCTCCACGACAGGATCCTTGCCGCGCCGGTCCTCCAACACGTCGATCTCCGTCACGTCCCGGCTGGAGTCGCCGTCGTAGTGTTTGCGGTTGAGCGAGATCAGCGACACGGCCGAGGCGTCGCGGACGATCTTTTGGAACTCCGGCCCGGAGAGCTTCATCCCCCGGCTCAGTTCCGCGTGCGTCGGCGCCCGGCCCAGATCGGCCTCGAGCGAACGCGTCGCCCGCTCCAGCTTCTGCGCCCGCGTGCGGACCAGCCTGGGCACCCAGTCCATCATGCGCAGTTCGTCGAGAATCGCGCCGCGAATCCGGGGCGCGCAGTACGTCTCGAACTTCACGCCCCGCCCGGCGTCGTACGCGTTGATCGCGTCCATCAGGCCGAACACGCCGGCCGACACCAGGTCGTCCGTCTCCACCTCGTCGGGGAGCTTCGCCGCGATCCGCTCGGCGTTGTAGCGGACAATCGGCAGGTAGTTCTCCATCAATGCGTTGCGGGCCGCATCGCTGCCGGTCCGACGATATTCATCCCACACTTCCGTGACATCGACTCGATCCTGAATCTGCGGCATGGGAACTCCTCCTTGAGCCACCATTGTTCGCGTCTCGGCGCCGCCGGGCGGCGGCTGGTTGACCGAGGTTGACGTGCACGCCTGTCAGGCCCCGCTCCGGTCATCAGGCCATGCCGGGAGCCTCCGCTTCGGATGCCTCCGACGCCTCGCCGGACGGCTTGCGGCCGGCCAGCCGCTCGCGGAACGCCTCAGTCGCGGCGTCCTGCTGGCGTGCGTATTCAGAAACAACAAGCTGGGCCGCGCCGCCCAGCATCAAACCCAACAGAAAAAACAGGAAAAGTGCGAAGATCGCCCGCGACAGCACCTCCGACGCGGGATTGCCCGCGATCACACCCCCGATGATCGACAGGGCAAACGCGAAGAAGGCCAGAGAACTCGCGACGAACCTCGCCATGATTCACACTCGGCGCAGGGGCAGAGCGCCTCCAACTCGGCAAATGAAAACACAGGCAAGCCCGGAAGAACTGGGGGAAAGCCGCCGCAAGATCAGACCTCCCTGCCACATCGCCGCGCCACCCGCAGCACCGTCGGCATCGACCTGAACCGGTGTTCAGGCGAACAGCCCGACGATGCGCTTGAAGAAGCCGCTGGAATCCTGAGCGGGGCGCCGACCTCTTGCCAGTCGCTCCGCCATCGCGGCCACACAGGCGCTGGCCGAGCACTTCGGATACCGCAGAACAAACGGCGTCCGGCCGCGCACGGCAAGCTGCACGTGACTATCATGCAACAGGTAGCCGACATTTGCAACAGAAAGTTCAAGAAACTTTCTGGCGACGGTCGAAATCCGCCCGGCCGTCCGTTCCGCCTCCACCCGGCTGGCCGCCTGATTGACCACCAGCCCGATCGAACGACCCGCGCCGCGGATCGTCTTGACGATCGCGTACGCGTCCGCCATGGCCGTCGGCTCGGGCGTCGTGACGACCAGCGTCAGATCGGCGGCGTTGGCAAAGGTCGTGACGTTCCGGGAGATACCCGCGCCACAATCCAGAACCATGATATCAGTACTGGTATCGAGGATTCGCAGCGCGTGACTGACCCGCTGTCGCTCGAAATCGGACATGTCCGCCAGTTGGTCCAGACCGGATCCGCCGGGGATCAACCGCACCCCGGCCGCGCACGGCGTCACGATCTCCTCGAGCATCCTCTGCCCGGTGATGACGTGGGTCAGGTTGTATCGGGTGTTGACCCCCAGCAGCACGTCGGCGTTCGCCAGGCCGATGTCGAGATCGACCAGCGTCACCTGCAGCCCGCGCTGGGCCAGGGCGATCGCCAGATTGACGGCCAGATTGGTTTTTCCCACCCCGCCCTTGCCGCTCGTAATGGCGATGGAATACGCCCGCGACTGAGCGGCATGGGCCATCGCGCGCAGTCGCGAGGCCTGGTCGGCGGCTGGGTTGCAGATCGGCGCCGTCGCCATCATTCCGCTCTCGCGCGGCCGGGTGCGCCGCGCCGGCCGGCATCGTCTTTCGGCGGCCCCGCAAAGCGCTTCAACCCGTCCGGCGGAGCTTCGAGAATCCACTCGGCCAGGCGGGCGCGCCGGCAGACTTCGATATCATCGGGGACATCCTGACCCGTGGTCACATAGGAAAGAGCCCCATTTAGCTTCTCCAGGCAAGACAGCACCACCCCGAAACCGATTGCCTCGTCGAGTTTCGTCAGGATCAGCCGATTGAACCCGAGCGGCCGAAACCGTTCCACCGTCTCGCGGAGGATGCTCTCGCGCGACGTCATCGAGAGCACCAGGTGCGTCTCATGCGGCGGCACCGCCGTGAAAAACGCTTCGAGTTCGCTCAGCTTGGCTGCGTCCCGCTGGCCGCGCCCGGCCGTGTCGATGAGCACGACGTCTCGATCGCTCATTCGCTCGACCGCTTCCCTCAATTGCACGGGCGTCATGACGACTTCCAACGGCACGTCGATGATCTGCGCGTACGTGCGAAGCTGCTCTACGGCGCCGATGCGATACGTGTCGATGGTGATCAATCCCACGGAGCGACGTTCCCGCAGGCTGAGGTTAGCCGCCAGCTTGGCCACGGTGGTCGTTTTTCCCACGCCGGTGGGTCCGACGAGCGCAATGAGCGTCGGGCCGGACGGTGCGGATACCTGAATCGGCCCTGCCTCCGGCAGCATGGACTCCAACTGAGCCGCCAGATGCGCCCGCACAACGTCCGGTTGGGCCAGATCCTGGCCGGACAGTTCCGAACGGGCCCGGTCGACCATCCCGCGCGCCAGCTCCTCCGCCACGTCGTTCTCAACCAGTTTCGTATAGGAGTCCAGCAGTGCGTCGGGCAGCTCCGGCTGACGGATGCGCCGCGTCTCGCGCATCAACCCCTCCATCAGCGACTTCAACTGGCCGACTTCGGTCAGAATCGTGTCGCCACGGTTGTCAGCAGGCGCGTGCATGGTTGCCGTCGCCGTGCCGACCGCCGGTCCAGCTGGTGAGCGCGAGGGCGCAGGCGGCGAGGCGATCCGCTGGCTGCCCGGCCGCAGCGGGGCCGGAAGGTCGGCAAGCTGCCGCGCCGCGGTGATTTCCACCTGGCGACGCCCGCCGAAGCCGAGAAAGCCGCCCTTCGAGACGGTCCGCGTGCTGACAATAACGGCGTCACGGCCAAGGTGCTTCTTCACCTTGCGCAGCGCTTCCGCCATGGTCTCCGCCGTGTAGGTATTAAGCTTCATCGCCGAGCGTGATCACTCCGTGTGATTGAACCTCAAAGCCGTGCACGATCTCGCTGTAGGACAGGATCGCCACGCTGGGCAGCGCTGTCCGGAGCATCTCATGCACCTGCGGGCGGATCTGCGGGGCACAGAGCACCACCGGCGGACGCCCGCCGGACGACGGGATCGCGCGCTCGACCGCTGACTTCGCCGCCTCTACCAGCCGCATCCGCAGCGCCGGCGGCAGCGCCAGGAACGCACCCCGCTCCGTCCGTTCGACGTTCTTGTTAATGGTCTCTTCGACCGAGGGGTCGAACGTCACACAGTGAATCTTGCCGTCCTGGGCTCGATTCGCATGGCAGAGCGTCCGGGCGAGCGCGTTTCGGGCGTACTCGGTCAGAATTTCGGTATCGCGCGTCCGCTCGCACCAGTCGCTGACCGTCTCCAGGATCGTCTCCAGGTCGCGGATCGGCACGCGCTCGCGGAGCAGGCCCTGCAAGACGCGCTGAATCTCGCCGGGCTTGAGCACGGTCGGCACGACTTCTTCGACCAGCTTAGGTGAGCGCTCACGGAGTTTGTCGATCAGCCGGTTGACCTCGTGGCGGGTCAGCAACTCGGCCGCGTGCTTCTTGACCAGTTCGGTCAGGTGCGTCACCAGCACGCTGGACGCCTCGACGACCGTATGGCCCTTGTGTTCCGCGTCATGCCGCTGATCGGCGTCGACCCACGTCGCCGGCAGGCCGAACGCCGGTTCCTTCGCGTCCACGCCATTGACCGGACCGCTGGCGGTGCCGGCATTGATGGCCAGCAGGCGTCCGGGCAGCACCTCGCCGCTGCCGATCTCGTAGCCCTTGACCTTCACGCGGTAGGCGTTGCCGCCGAGCTTCATGTCGTCACGGATGCGGATCGGCGGCACGATGATGCCCAGCTCAGCCGCCAGTTGACGCCGCATGTTCGTGATGCGATCGAGCAGGTCGCCGCCCTGCTTCCGGTCCACGAGTCGAATCAGGCCGTACCCCACCTCCAGCGCCATCGGATCGGGCGCCAGTTGGTCTTCCGGCTTGGCCGCGGCCGCCTGCTTGTCGGCGCCCGCCCCGGCCGCAACCCGCGCGGCCTCCAGCTTGCGGGCGTTGTTGAGGATGTACGCAACCGCTCCACACGAGGCTGCCAGCAGCACGAGCGGCGGCTTGGGCAGCGGCGTCAAGCCCAGAACGACCAGGAAGCTCGCAGCCAGAACAAGCGCCACGGGCTGCGATGTGATCTGCTCGGTCAGCTCCTGCCCCAGGTTGCGCCGGCTGGCCGAGCGGGTGACGATCATCGCGGCCGCGATGGAGACGATGAAAGCCGGAATCTGCGACACCAGCCCGTCCCCGATCGTCAGGATCGTGAAGGTGCGCAGCGTCGTGGGAAGGTCCATGCCGTGATCGAGCCAGCCGACCAGCACGCCGCCGATGATATTAACCAGCGTGATGATGATGCCGGCAATGGCGTCGCCGCGGACGAATTTGCTCGCACCGTCCATCGCTCCGTAGAAGTCTGCCTCGCGGGTGATCTCGCTGCGGCGCTTCTTGGCTTCGTCGTCCGTAATGACGCCCGCGTTGAGGTCGGCGTCGACCGCCATCTGCTTGCCGGGCATGCCGTCCAAGGTGAAGCGCGCGGCCACCTCGGCGATGCGGGTCGCGCCCTTGGTGATCACGACGAACTGGATGATGACGATGATGGCGAAAATGATACACGCGACGACCAGCGACCCGCTGGCGACAAACGCGCCGAACTGCTCGATGACCTGTCCCGCGGCCCCCGCGCCGCCGTTGCCGGCGTTGGTCAGGATCAGCCGCGTCGTGCCCGTGTTCAGCACAAGCCGAAACAGCGTCATGCCCAGCAAGAGCGTCGGAAACGCCGTAAACTGAAGCGGCCCGTCCATGTACATGACCGTCAGGACGATCACGGCCGAGACCGTAATGTTCACCAGCAGCAGAAAATCCGTCAGCCAGGTCGGCAGCGGAATCAGGATGGCCAGCACCATGCCCATCGCGAACGCCGGCAGCGCCAGGCCGTGGTACCGGGCAAAGAGCTTCGCGAATCTGGACTGGCTGATGGTCTTCAGCATGGTGCGTCGCTTCGCTCCGCACAGGGAGTGAGGGAGTAAGGGAG
The DNA here is from genome assembly GCA_964648365.1 of uncultured Phycisphaeraceae bacterium. Classification (GTDB taxonomy): domain Bacteria; phylum Planctomycetota; class Phycisphaerae; order UBA1845; family UBA1845; genus SURF-32. The sequence goes on along the minus strand of CAZYLK010000044.1, from coordinate 31,686 downwards.
TAAGGGAGTAAGGGAAGAAAGAAAGCTGCACGCCGATGCGATTCCGGAACCAGCCGGCACGGTCGAACGGCGCTCAAAGCAGTCACCATCACGTGGCCGCCACCGCATGGCTGCCGATTCGCCGAGCAGGAACCCCCTCCTCCGCTCTTCCCTCACTCCCTCACTCCCTGACTCCCTGACTCCCTTCTTCCTCATACGCCCCCCCCTGTCAGCGACTTTCCACTCAGGCGATAGACGTACGCCAGAATCTCCGCGATCGCCTGGTAGAACTTCTCCGGGATGTACTGCCCGACTTCCACTTCCGCGTACATCAGCCGCGCCAGCGGCGGGCGTTCGACGATGGGAATGCTCAGTTGTGCCGCGATCTGCCGGATGCGCAGCGCCAGGTAATCCCCCCCCTTGGCCACCACGCGCGGCGCCGGCATGGTGTCGGCGTCGTACTGAATGGCGACGGCGATGTGCGTCGGATTCGTCACGATCACGTCCGCCTTGGGAACGTCACGCCGCAGGCGCTGCAGGGCAAGCTGCTGCTGCACGCGACGGCGGCGCTGTTTGACCACCGGATCGCCTTCCATGCTGCGCAGCTCGTCCTTGACCTCCTCCTTGGTCATCTTGAGGTCTTTCTCGTGACGATAGCGCTGATACACGAAGTCGATGATCGCCAGCACCAGCAGCACCAGGATCAGTCGCAGCGCCAACGTGTACATAAGCTGCATCGTGACCACGACGACGCTCTCGAACTCGAGTTGCGACGCATAGAGAATCCTGTCGGCGCTGCCGATCAGGGTCGCGTACGCCACCGACCCCACCAGGGCCAGCTTGCCCAGGTTCAGCAGCATCGTGGCGACCGAACGGCCGGAAAACATCCGCTGGATTCCGCCGATCGGGTTCAGCTTGCCCAGGTTGGGCGTCAGCGGTTGCAGCGTGAAGTTCCAGCCGACCTGCGCCCACACGGCCGCCAGCCCGGCCACCAGCACAACCGCCAGCACCGGTGCGACGATCTTCACTGCCTCAACAAACGCCGCCGTCGCGAACGGAGACGCCTGATCCGGATCCGTTACCGTCGGATCCCCGAACGCCCGCGTGAAGACGCTCAGCAACCCCCCCCACATCCGTGGACCCAGCAGGCGAAGTATCAGCAACGCGGCCAGCAGCACGACCACGGCGCTGAGATCCTGACTGCGCGCAACCTGCCCCTTCTGCCGCGCCTCCAGTCGGCGACGCGGCGTTGGAGCCTCAGTGCGTTCTCCTGCGTCAGCGGGCATGCGTTACACCATCGCCTGGTCCCTGCGGCGCGGAACCGGGTGGCACGGTCTTGCGCAGCAAGGCCGTGGTCATGCACAGCCGCAAGAACACCGCGCCAAGCATGGTTCGCTCCACCCTCACGCCCACGGCCTGCCTTCAGCAGACCGTGCCACCTTTGCCACCTCGTGCCACCCGTCGATTCACGCCGGCAGGCCGAAGACTTCTCGAATCCGGTCCAACCCGGCAAACGTCATCTCCAGCACCACCTCCTGCGCCGCCACCATCGCCAGACCCGCCACGGCGAGCATCACCAGCGCCTTGAGCGTGAATCCCACGCTGAGGATGTTGAGCTGCGGCATAGTCCGCGAGATCAATCCCATCGCGAGCGTCAACAGCACCAGCGCAATCAGCACCGGCCCGGCCAGCCGCACCGCCATCACGAACGCGCCCGTCAACATCTCGACCAGCAGTTCCAGCAGTGAGTCGTTGAACTGAAACGACAGCGGCGGGATGATCAGAAACGTATCGAGCAACGCCGCGACCAGCGCCCGATGCCCCCCCACCACCAGGAAGACCATGTAGATGAAGATCGAATACGCCTGCCCGATGACGGTGGACGACTCGTCCACGGTCGGATCGAACGACTGCCCCAGCGCGATGCCCGCCTGCTGCGCGGCCACCATGCCGCCGAGTTGCACGCCGCTGATCAGCGTCGCCAGCGCCAGGCCGATCGACAGGCCGATCATCAACTCGCCCACCATGCCCGTCACGACGGTCGAGACGCTCACGTCCTGCGGAACCTGCCCCGCCACCAGCGGAAAGATCACCCACGCCATCCCGATCGTGAACGCGCCCTTGACGCGCCGCGGAATAGCCGCGCCGGAAAAGATCGGCGCCGCGATCATCAGCCCGCCCAGGCGCGCCAGAACCAGCGCGAACGCCGGCAGCATGAGCGGAATGTGAAGCAGTTCCCACGGCAAGATCGTTTCCTCGCGTCGCGCAGCCGGCTACGGGTTGATCGTGAACAGCGACTGCGTGTAGTCCAACATGCGTCGCGCGATCCACGGAATGAAAAACGACGCCGCCACCACCATCGCCGCAATCTTGGGCACGAACGTCAGGGTCTGCTCCTGGAGCTGAGTCACCGACTGAAACACCGAAATCACCAGACCCACCACCAGCCCGATCAGCAGAATCGGCGCCGACGTGATCATCGCCATGTAAAAAGCCTCGCGGCCCAGGTCCAACGCCTGTCCCAGATCCATCGTTCGCTGCTCCTGTCGCGCCGGCTTTCGCCGGCGGAGGGAGTAAGGGAGTAAGGGAGTAAGGGAGTAAGGGAGTAAGGGAAGAGGAGCGTCGCGATCGTCGATCGCGCCGTTAGCGCGTTGCCTGACGCCAGCTCCTCGCGCACGACTCCTGACTCCCGACTCCTGACTCCTCACACCTGACTACTGCCTACTGACTCCTGACTCCTGGCTCCTGACTCCCGACTCCCGATTCCTGCAACGCACGCCATCTTCGAGCCGTCCACGAGAAGCAACACGGCTCCCCCCTCTTCTCTTCCCTTACTCCCTTACTCCCTTACTCCCTCACTCCCTTCTTCAAGCAAAGCTGTAAAGCAAGCTCCTCACCACCAGGTGCCATCCGTCCGCGAGCACGAACAACATCAGCTTGAACGGCAGCGATATCAGCACCGGCGGCAGCATCATCATGCCCATCGAGATGAGGATGGACGCAATGACCATGTCGATCACCAGAAACGGCAGGTAGAACTTGAAGCCCATCACGAACGCCGTCTTGAGTTCCGACAGCATGAACGCCGGGATCAGCGCCGTGGTCGGAACCACGATCGCCTCCTCGTCGTCCGGGTCCGGCTCGAGCACGACCCGTTGGCCAGGGTCGATTCTGCGCCCCAGCGCGTACTCCAGGAACAGATACACGTCCTCGTCGGCGTCGTTTTTCTGGATCTGGGCGAACATGAAGTCGCGCATGTGTTTCAGCGAAATGTCGATCGCCTTGCGCTGCGTCATGCCCGGGGCATTGTCGAAGTAGGGCGTGACCGCCTCCGCGTTGATCTTGTGCCATGTCGGCGCCATGATCAGCATGGTCACGAAGAGCGACAGACCCAGCAGCACCTGGCCCGGCGGGAGTTGGGGCGTGCCCAGCGCCTGCCGAAGCAACCCGAGCACGATGACGATGCGCGGAAACGCCGTCGTCATGATCAGAATCGACGGCACCAGCGTCAGCACCGTCATCAGGACCAGAATGCGCAGCGTGGCGCTGACGCCTTCCGGCTCAACCGCCTCCGGCAGCACCGCACGGACGTCCGGCACGCCGAAGCTGTTGTCGATCGCAATCGGAGGGGGCGGTGCGGTCTGGGCGCGGGCAGGCAACGCGGCGGCCGCGACCACCGCGAACACGGCGATCAGCGCCAGGCGCTGCGTTGTCGAGCCTCCATGCTCGCGAGCCATCCCTTGCTCCATCTGACACGCGCGTCCTGCACGTGCCCTGCACTGCCGACCATCCGCATCGGCGGCGATTCTGGAAGTCACCGACGCACCGGCGGACCGGCCCGCCACGCCGCGGCGCGGCGCTGCAAATCGCGCCTACTGTTTCACCTGTTCGCGCAGGCGCTGAAGCCGATCCACCAGCCCGCCAAGCCGGACCCGGGCGCCGCCCGTGGCACGCGGATCGTCCGCCAGGCTGTCGCCGACGTCCTCGACGACGTCCTCGAAATCCTCGTCCCGGGCGGCAAGCATCGATCGGAACGCGCCCCCGGCCGGCGCCTCGCCAACACGCCCGAGCAGACGCGCCACCTCCTCCGCGCTCGAAATGTCCGACAGCGCAGTGATGCGATCCGTAGCGATTCCCACCAGGACCATGCGTTCGGCGCCGACCTGAATCAGCGCTACCGAATGCCGCGGCGACAATGCCGTCCGCGAGACGATTCGCAATGCGCCGCTGCCGATCGTCGCCCGCGCGGGCATCAGCCGCCGCACGGCCAGGCACGTCACCGCAATCACTGCCAGCACCAGTGCCAGCGGAACCATGCCCCGGCTGTACCAGGGCGCCGCATGCGCCGCGCCCTCGCCGCGCACGGGCTCAACCGCCCCGCGCACCATCGATCGCGGCGACGTCTTTGTCTGTGGTCCCTGCTCGGATGCCTCCCCCCCCCGCCGCCCATCGCCCGGCGTCTCCGCGGAGAGCGACACGCTCTGATTGGACGCGGTCAGGCGATCTTCGATCTCTGCACCGGCGCGCGGGTCCGTACGCGACGCCGCGGCCGCGTCATCCTGCGCCGCGGCCGGCATCGCCGTCAGGGCCAGCGACGCGCCGATCCACAGCCCCGTTACGGCGGCGGTACACCCCGTGCTGGTGCGCCGGCGCCTCATGCGGAACCGATCCGATGCGGATCGCGGTCGAGCACTTCGCTGACGCGCACGCAGAAATTCTCGTTGAGAACCAGCACCTCGCCGCGGGCGATGAGCCGGTCGTTGACGTAGACGTCCACCGGGTCTCCCGCCAGCTTGTCAAGTTCGACCACGCTCCCCTCCCCCAATTTGAGGACGTCTTCGACCAGCATGTGCGTGCGACCAAGTTCGATCTTCACGCGCAGCTTGACGTCCATGAGCATGTCGAGTTTTCCGTCCCCCGCCGGGCGGCGGCCGGTCGCGAACTCCGGCATGTCGAACGCCCGGGCTGACGGCGCGCCGGGGCGACCCGGCGCAGCGGACGATCGGGCGGCCGCAGCCGCGGCGTTTTCTTCGGCGATCGCATCCGCCATGGCCGCAGCAGCGGCGTCGAACGGATTGCCGTAGGCATCCACCCGTGGCTCGGCGGCAGCCCCATCCGCCTTACCGGCCGCGGACGGGCCGGCGTCACCGCCGCTGAAAAGCGCATCGATGTCAGATTGAGAGAACTCCCCGTCCACTTTGCCGTCTGCCTTTGCGCCCTGCTCGCCGGAGGCCGACATCAGCGCATCGATATCGGCCTGGTCAAGTCCAGTGGCATCCGCGGCGCCCGCGTCGGTGGCGCCCTGTCCGGATGCGGCCACGAGCGCGTCGATGTCGGAAGGATCGACCTGACCGCCGCTCGACGCCTCCGCGTCATCGGCCGGGTTGTTGACAGGGTCTGGCACGGCTGTTCCCGTGGTCCGGACCGGCGCCTCCATGCGCCGGCGCATCAATTGCCGGTTTATCGGCGAATCCGGCGCGTCCGCCCCAGTCAATCCCCGCCCGTCTGGATGAGCTCCGGAATGATCACGTCCCGCACCAGCGCCTCGTCGCCGAACACGTCAGCCATATCCGCCTTCAACCGCCTTTTCAGTGTCTCGAAGCCGGGTTCCTTGAGCTGACGCGGTTCGGCGCTGCGCAGCGCGATGTTGATCCGCTCGTCGATGCGCGACCGGCGAGACTCGATCAGTTTTTGCAAGCGCTCCAGATCGGACCGGTCTACCAGCACTGATACGCGGATACTGTACCGGAAGAGGCGCCCTTCCTTGGCGTTGACGACGCGGCAGTCGGCCAGGGCCGCCTCGACCAGCGTATCTTCCTGCTGGGCGGCGGCCGCGGCCTCCGCCTCCTCAATGGCCGCAGCCGCGGCACTCTCCGGCTGCTGCGTCAGCATGTTGACGGCAACGTAGATCCCCACGCCCTCGATCAGCATGATCGCGGCCACCACGATCACGGTCATCTTGCGTCCGCTCTTGGCGGAACTCTCTGCCGCGTTGCCCTTGTCATCCGCCATTAGACTGCCATCCCCGGACTATTCGTCCTGACGCGATCCCTCGTAGTCCTCGACCGTGTCTTCCGTGACGACAATCTCCACGCGCCGATTCTGCGCCCGCCGCTGCTCGGTATAGGCCTGCGCCGCCAGCGGCTCCGAATCCCCCGCCGCGACGCAGATAATCCGCTCGGCCCGAACGCCATTGGCGATCAATTCGTCCCGCACCGCCTGGGCGCGGGCGAACGACAGATCGATCTTGCCGCGGAACGGCGAGTCCGGGGGCAGATCCTCCCGCGTCGTGTGTCCCGTGACTGAAATCTTGAGGTTCTGCCCCCGCAGGGCCTCCGCCGCACGGGCGACCAGTTCGCGGGCCTCCTCCTTCAGGTCGGCGCTGAAGCGATCAAACGTGATCAGCCCCCCCACCACGATCTTCGTGCCCTCGCGCACGTCGGTGACGCGCCACTTCAGCCCGTCGATTCCGGGGTCTTCGACGTCGCCCTCGTTCTTCTGCGGGCTGGGCAGTTCCAGTTCCTCCAGCCGCTGGATGAGCGTGTTCTTGCGCAGGTTCTCACCGGGAATCGCGCCCACCAGCGCCTCGTACCCGCCGAACGCAACCCGCAGCGACTGCATGACCTCGTAAAACTTCTGGTCCGACTTGATCTCGCTCATCGAGACCAGGATGACGAAGAAGCACAGCAACAGCGACATCATGTCCGAGAAGGTCACCATCCACTCGGGCGCGCCTGCCGCCTGCTTTTTGGCCTTCTTAGCCATACCTGCCGCCTATCCCAGGCCTCTGGTTCGACACCGAACACACGGGTTCAGCAGTTCGACACGCGACCTTCACAACCCCCTACGCCGCTTCCGCGGTTTCACCGGTCGCCCGCAGGCGATGCGGGAGGAACGTCTTGAGCTTCTGCTCGACGATGCGCGGGTTGTCGCCCGACTGAATCGCCATCACGCCGCGGATGATGATCGACTTGAGCATCACTTCCTGCCGGCTGCGCACGTCCAGCTTGTCGGCGATCGGCATGGCGATCAGGTTCGCGATCACCGCGCCGTAGAACGTCGTCAACAGCGCCACGGCCATCGCCGGCCCGATCGTGGACGGGTCTTCCATGTTCTGAAGCATGATCACCAGACCGACGAGCGTTCCGATCATGCCGAACGCGGGAGCGTACTTGCCGAGATTGTCGAACAGCGCCTTGCCGTCCGCGTGGCGGTCCTGCAGGGCCTCCAGTTCACTGTTCATGATCTGTTCGATCAGCTCCGGATCCGTGCCGTCCACGGCCATCTGAATGCCGGAGATGATGAACGGGTCTTTGACATCCGCCAACGCGTTTTCCAGCGAGAGAATCCCGTCCCGGCGGGCGACCTCCGCAAAGCCGACCATTTGCGTAATGAGCTGGGTCGGATCGACCGCCTTGGCGAAGAAGGCGTTTTTGACAACCTTCGCAACGCCGAACAGGGTCTTGATGGGGAAGCTGATCAGGGCGGCCGCGGTCGCGCCGCCGACGACGATGGCGATCGACGGCGCGTCGGTGAAGGACTCCAGCGAGGCGGACGTCAGAATCGCCCACAGCAGGAGTCCCGCACCAAGCAGGAGGCCGATAATCGTGCTGATATCCATCTATTCCGCGTCCAGTCAGCCGTCGGCGGCGCGCGCCGGTGGCCTACACGAATATCGGCGGCTCACGTCCCGCCGCTTAGCGCCGGAACCGCAGAAGGATCGCTGACCGGCGGGCACACCCGGATGGTCCGGGAGCGCGGGAGCCGTGTGAGAAGGGACGAGGAAAGGCTCAGCCCTCTGGGACTTCTTACCTGATTCCCTCACTCCCTCGCTCCCTCACTCCCTTCTTCAAGCGGCCTCACGCTGAACCCATGCACGCGCCGCTGGTACTCGATCGCCTTTTCCACCACGTCATCGAGCGAGTCCTTCACCATCATCGTGTCCCCGTTCACCAGCGTGATCAGCGTGTCCGGCGTCGATTCGATCATCTTGATGTGCTCGGCATTGAGCACGATGACGCGGCTGTTGAGTCGGGTCAGCACGATCACTTCGACGCTCCCTGCGCCGGGCGCTACTGCGCCAGCGCCAGCAACTGCTGCAACAGGTCGTCCGACGCCCGCACCACACGGCTCGAGGCCGAAATGCCGGTCGACGCCGTGATCAGATTGATGAACTCCCGCACGAGTTCCACGTTGCTCTGCTCCAGCGCGCCGGCCACGACGGATCCGGCGACCCCCTCGTTGGCCACGGCCACAAGCGGATCGCCCGAGTTCGGACCGGGCACGAACGTGTTATCGGCTCGCGCCACAAGGCCCTCGTCGTTGGCGAACGTCGCCACGGCCAGTTGGCCCAGCACCTGCTCCCGCGAGTTGCTGTACGCACCGATAATGACGCCGTTCTGGTCGATGCCGTAGTCGATCAACGTACCCGCCGGCGCGCCGTCGTGGCTCTCCATCAGAATCTGCGAGCCGTCGGTCGGCCGGGCCAGGCTGTTGACGCCCGTGAAGTCGACCGTCACGGTCAGCGGCGTCGCGACGCCCTCACCCGCGCGGTCGATGGACAGCGAGTTTCCCTCGACCCCGATCAACTGGCCGTTGGCGTCGAACCGCAGCGTACCCGTCCCCAGCAGGGGACTCAGGTCGGAGTCACCGGCCGACTCGGCGTAGAACCGCCACGTGGTCGAATCGTTCGTCTTCTCTTCGATGAACATCGACAGACTCACGGGAACGTCATTTCCGAGCGAGTCATTGATCATGAATGACGTGGCCGCGCCCTCGCCGACCGCCTCCTGCCGGGTGGTAAAGACGAACGGCCCGCCGGCGGTGACGGTCAGCGCGTTCACGCCGCCGCGCAAAGAGCCCAAAATCAGCGCGCCGGGAACCGGATCCTCAGGGCCGGCAACGCGAACGCCCGCGTCCGGCTCGATGGTGGCGTCTGCCAGCAACCCCAGTTCCGTCTCGAGGAAGGACGCCAGGTCGCCCAGCGTCGAACCCGTTTCGCCAACCGTAAACTGTATCGCCTCGATGGCGCCGGCGCCCTTGCTGATCTGAAACGTCACGGGGTCGCCGTTGGTCAGCAACGGCTCGCCGTTGGCATCCACCAGGTCCGTCAGCGGCGTCGCGGCGGTCGCCGGATCGCCGCTCGTGCTGAAGAGCGGCTGTGATGCCTGAACCTGCCCCGCGGCAGCGACCACGTCCGCGGAATTCAGCTCGCCGTCCATGATGACGTTCGTGGTGGCGATCGCCTCTGACTCGGTTCCGATCGGGATTACCAGATTCGTCAGCGTCTCACGGACGACGTTGCCCGCTTCGTCGACGGCATACCCGAGGACGGGGGCGCCGTTGGGGGAAACCAGCGTCTGAGTGGCATCGAGGCGGAACGCCCCGTCGCGCGTGTAGACCTGCCCCGCCGAAGCGTCATCGACGATGAAAAAGCCACGGCCATTGAGGGCCACGTCCTGGGCGATACCGGTGCGTTCAATGGCCCCTTGGGTGAAGTTTCGCTGAACCGCCGACACGCCGACGCCGCGCCCGACCTGCCGCGGATTGCTGCCGCCCGTTTCATCCCCGGGGCTCGTGCCCTCGGACATCGTTTCGTACAGCAGCGTTTCAAACAGCGTCCGCTGATTCTTGAACGCGGTCGTGTTCACGTTGGCGACGTTGTCGCCGACGGTATCCACCATCGTCTGATTGGCGCGGATCCCGGTAAACCCGACGAGCATGGCTGAGGTCAATGACATGGTGCGCCTTCCTTTTTTGTTGACTGCGTTCAGGAACGGAGTCGTGGTTCATCGAGGGAGTGAGGGAGTAAGGGAGTAAGGGAGTAAGGGAGTAAGGGAGTAAGGGAAGAGCAGCGTTCGGAGACCTCTCTACTGAGCCCCATGCGCCGCTGTGATCGCGCCCCGGATGCGAACTGCTGATCTGGGCTTTTTTTCCGGGCTTCTGATTCCTGACGCCTCGAGCCTCACGCCTGACTCCTGACTCCTGACAATTGTCTACCGACTCCTGATCGATGTTTCTTGATCCCACATACCTGATCCGCGATGCCGACTCAGCGCGGGCTGCGGCGCCCGCTCTTCCCTTACTCCCCTACTCCCTCACTCCCTCTTCGGTCTATCAGGCCGCACCGGTAACCGGCGCTCCCATGCCCGACACGTCCTCGAGAAAGACACGATCGCCCGTGTCCAGTTCGAGATAGATGCGATTGGCGTTCTCGGCATCCGCGCCGGCCGCGGTGACGACGCCCTGGACTTGTCGCGTCAGGCCCAGACCCATCTGCACGACGCCTGAGATCATGCTGCCGACCAGCCGCTGCGCCGCCCGCAACGGCGTCTCGACGCCCTCGATGTCGTCCGCGGACAATTGTTCGCCGCCTTCCAGTTCCAGCACGGCGCTGCCGTCCGCGCCGAATCGGACCGCCGCGACGCGACCGGAGATCACGTCTCCTTCCTCATTCGGTCGAGACTGCACGTACTGGCCGATCAGCGACGAGACCGAGCCGAAGCGCTGATGCTCCGTCAGCTCACGCAGCGAATCCGCCAGCGTCGTGGAAACCTCGATATCACGAATAGACGCCATCTGCTTGATCAGGTCTTCATTGCTCGTAGGCTCCAGCGGATCCTGATTCGTAAGCTGCATGATCAGCAGCTTCAAAAAGTCCTCACCGCCCAGTTCGCCAAAAGCGTCCCGCGGCGCCTGAGAGGGATCAGTCGCCGTCGTCGTCGCTGCGATTTGCATGTCCGCACTCCTGTCTGGAACGGATCCATCGAAGGGATTCCGTTGGACCGCTCTTCTTATGTGGCACCGGTTTCTAACCGGTGTCCGCCATTTCCCTCGGCACCGGCCTCCCGCGGGCCAACTCCCGCCTTGAAAGGCGGGGCTCTGAGGGTGACTTCGCGCCTCTCAGATTCGCAAATCCAGGCTGCGCAACATCTCAGCGGCGTCGAGCTCGCCTGGCACGCCGGTCGTGCTTCCATTCGCTGCCATCGCGTCGCTTCGCGAAACCGCCGTCATCCGCCCCCCCCGCGGCGCCGGCCGCGACTCGCCATCCTCCGACCGCCGCCCGCCCGTCTCGTCGCCGAACGCGTACGCCGCCGAGCCACCATCGCGCATCGTCTCCTGGCCTCCGCCGTGCGCTTGCCGATCCGCCACCGTGACGGCCACACGCTCGACGCGAATCCCCTGCCGGCCCAGCGACGCACGCAGTTCGTCAAGCCGCTCTTCCACCACCCGCCGCGCCTCGATGGACTCGGTCTCAATGTCCACGTGCAACTGGTCCTGCGACAACCGCGCATCAACCCTCATGCGTCCAAGTTCGGGCGGGTTCATGCGAATCCTCGCCGATGACAGGCCGGGACCGCTCAGCCGGATCGCACGAAGCACGCGGGCGAATTCTGGTCGCTCGGGCCGATCCGCCGCACGGGGCTGGGCGTGATCCGCCTGCGGGCGAGGCAGTTCGCGGGTTCTGGGCGCATCAGCCCCCCCCCGCGCGGCCGGCGCCTGCGACGTAGCGCCCGCACCTGGTGGCGACACCTCCCGAACGCCGCCGCCGGACGTCGGCCCGCTCGCGAGCAGGCGGCCAATCCGCTCGGCCAGCGTCCCTCCCCCCGAAGCCATGCCGGAGGTCGGAAGGGTCGGCGACACGGATTGAACATGGGTCGCGGGCGACGAACTGCGACTGGACGCAGAGTCAGGGACGCGCGCCGCATCTCGATTTGATTCCGCCTGTGGCAAGGCGGGACGCGGCTTCTCAAGCGATGGCGCAGGCTGCACCGGCCTGCCCGGCGACGGCGTAGTCTCGGTGCCGGCGTCGGCACTCGAGGACCGGGCCGCCGATTCGCCGTCTCCACGAACCTGCTGCACAGTCGTCACATCGGAGCGGTGCGCCTGACGCGCGGTCAACGCAGCGGAGCGCGCAGCGTCGACCTGCGCATCGTCCGCCGGCGACTCAGCCTTGGGCCCGGCCGCGGCTTCGGCGCTCGACTCGTAGACCTGTCCCGCATCAGCATTGTGACGGACACGCCCCCCCCCGATATCTACGGGCGGCATCGCACGCAGCAGATCGGCAAAGGCCGGGCCACCGGCGACGGAATCCTGTTGACCTCGGTCGCTGTCTGCGCCACGCCGCGAGCCGCCGGCCCGGACATCCTTGAGGCCCTCGCCCAACGGGACGGCGCGTCCGCGGACATCGCCCGCGCCAAGGCGACCGAGGGTAGGTCGCGTGAGTTGTCCCAACTCCGATTGCATCATTCGATCCGTTCGCACAGGCTGCGCGATCAGCGCGACGGCCCAGTACGAAGCCACTCCGATTCGCGGCGTCCACCGCCCACGCCCCGACCGGCTCTATGGCCCGGTCATCAGATTCTCATACGTTTCCGGCGAAACCTCGCGGATGCGCTCCAGCACCACCTGGACCTTCTGCTTCTCGGGAGGCGTCTTGGCCGCTTCGATCATCTTGGCGACCTTGCGCGTATCCATCTCCAGAACGATCCGGGCGGCATCGTCCACGTCAGCCTTGGCCAGGAGGCGCTCCAGTGCCACCGCCGGCTTGAGCGTCTCGAAGACCTCCAGTTCCTTTTTGAAGCCTACGTCGTCGACGACCTCGGCTTCCTGTTTCTGCTGCTGCTGGAACTTGTCCATCTCCCGCTCCAGCGCCTCGCGCCGCGTCGAGATCTGAAGCATGATCCGGTTGTTCAGCGCCATTCGCTGATCCATCTCGTCGCGGAAGCGCTGCATCTCGCGCAGCGCGATCTCCTGTTCATGCTGGGAGCGCATCGAAAGATCGCCGGGGGCGCCCGCGACCTCGTCAACGCCTCCCGCCAGAGCCACCGGCTGCGCCGGAACCGACGTAGCTTCCGGCTCCGCCGGCTCCTCTTCGCGCAGGACGGCGCTGACCCGCTCCAGCTTGTCCGCGCTGAGATACCCCTTCGCGTACACGAAGACGCCCGCACCCGCGAGCACGACCATGTTCAGCACGCACAGCAGCGCGACCAGGCTGTAGAGTTTCTTGAGCATGTCCTAAGCCTTCCGAAACGCCGCCGTCACAGCGCCTGCGCGCGTTGCTCGCGCAGGTACGCCGCGGCGCCCATCTCGTCCTGCTCCGCCTGGGCCTTGCGATCCAACTGCATCCGATACTCGGTCCAGCGCCGTTCGCGCAGCTTGTCGAGGGCCTTGCGCCGGGCCGACCGCCGCGCCAGCTCCTCCCGTTCCCGCGCGACGCGAGACTCACACGCTTCCAAGCGCTGCCCCGCCGCCGCCGCCCGACCCTCAAGCCGCGACAGGTAGAAGTACCGCGCCCGCATAGTCATGATGTCCAGCGCATCCGCCTGCTGGTCGAGCCGAACCGAGTCGCGCTGCTGCCGCATCGAGTCGCGGATCGCGTCCAGCGCCGACTGCTCCTTCACAAGCGCCGCCACCGCCTCCGCCAGGGCGCGCTGCTGCTGCTGTTCCTCACGCAGCCGCAGCTTGCGAACCGCCTCCAGCCTGAATACGAATCCACCGGGCATGGCTTCTCGTCACTTCCTCAACGTCGGACGAACCTGCGTCGTCAACTCGCCGCCTCGCAGCCGAAGCGCCGCAACGCCGGCCCGCGGTCTCGACTTACGCGGCCCCTGCGGCCGTGCGTTCTCTGCCTGCCGACGGCCTGCTGCGAGTGGTCGCCGGGCGCACCGGTTCCGGAGCGGCCGTCGCCTCCGCCGCCAGTTCGATCAGGCGCTCGCGCGACTGGGCAAACGCCGCCGGCTCGCTGACGCCCTGCCGCAAAAACGCGTCGATCTTCGGTTTCATCCGGATAACCAGGTCATACTCGGCGTTCGCGCCGGGCGTGTAGGCCCCGATGTTGACCATGTCTTCGATGTCCGCCCACACGGCCATCAGCCGTCGAATCGTCCGCGCCGCGGCCGCGTGCGACTCGTCGGTGACGTCGGCCATGACGCGGCTGATGCTCTCCAGTACGGAAACCGCCGGATAATGGCCGCGGTTCGCCAGGCTGCGCGACAGCCACACGTGGCCGTCCAGGAACCCGCGGGCGGCGTCCGAGATCGGCTCGTTGATGTCGTCGCCCTCCACGAGCACGGTATACAGGCCGGTGATGCTTCCGCGTCCGGTACGCCCCGCACGCTCGAGAAGTTGCGGCATCAGGGAGAACACACTCGGTGGATAACCCTTCGTCGTCGGCGGCTCGCCGGCGGCCAGGCCGATCTGCCGCTGCGCCATCGCCATGCGCGTCAATGAGTCCATCATCAGCAGCACGTTGGCGCCCTGGTCGCGAAAATACTCCGCGATCGCAGTCGCAACGAAACAGGCCCGAACCCGCAGAACAGGCGATTCGTCCGACGTACTCACCACCATCACGCTGCGCCGGCGGCCCTCATCGCCGAGGTCTCTGCGGAGAAAGTCACCCACCTCCCGGCCGCGCTCGCCGACCAGCGCGATCACCGACACGTCCGCCGCGGTGTTCCGCGCGATCATCCCCATCAACACGCTCTTGCCGACGCCGGTGCCGGCGAAGAAGCCCATGCGCTGCCCCCCCCCGGCCGTGATCATCCCGTCGATGCAGCGAATGCCGGTGGCCAGCGGCGCGTCGATCGGGATGCGGGACAGCGCCCGCGGCGAACCCGCAAACACCGGGTAGTGCCCCTCGACCGTCAGCGGCCCCGCGTCGTCGACCGGGCGACCCAGCCCATCCAGCACGCGGCCCAGCAGCCGACGACCGACCGGCACGTGTCGCATCGCCGCCGTACTCCGCACCGCATCGCCCCGCGCGATGCCCAGCGGACTGACCAGCGGCATCAGCACCGCCCGATCGTCCCGGAAGCCGACGATCTGCGCCGGCGCGGCCTCGGCCTGCGCCCGGACGATCTCACACATCGAACCGACCGGAAGCGGCAGCCCCTCCGCCATCGCAACCAGGCCGGTCACCTCGATGACACGACCCGTCACCACGCAGAACCGCTCTTGCTTCAGCATCGCAATCTGGTCGGTGAACAACTCAGGCATCGCTGCTTGCCTCCGGCCGGACGGCATCGTCGAGGCCGCCCGCGGACTCACCCAGCAGCAATTGCACAGCTTGATCAATCTGGGTCTTCAGCGTCGCATCGACGCTCGTGCGATCCGTCATGACGCGGCATCCCCCCGGCGCCACGTCCGCATCCGCTCGAACGGCCACGTGGACGTTCGCACCGAGCGTCTGCATCAATGACTCGGCAAACGTCTGCATGGATGCGAGATCCTTCTCGGCCACGGCCACGACCAGGTCCGTTCGCGTTCCCACGAGTCGAATCGCGCGCCGGAGGTTCTCCTGGGCCGCCTCCGGATACATCCGCCCGACCGCGAGGGTCAGTTGCGTCGCGACCGCAACGGCCAGGCGAAGAACATCGTCACGCGCTGCCAGTTCCAGGTCCGCCTTCATGCGCTCGACCGCGTCGATGGCCGCTCGAAAGGCCGCGGTGATCGATGCATGTTCTTCGTTGAATCGCGCCGTTGCCTCCTCGAACGCCTTCCGGCGCCCCTCCTCGTCGCCCGCACGGCAGCCGGCGTCGTATCCGTCGCGATACCCCTGCGTCCGCGCCGTCTCACGGATCTCATCGGCCTCGCGCCGGGCGTCGTCGAGCAACCCGCGCGCATGTGCTTCCGCCCGCTCGACCACGTCCCGCGCCTCGCGCAAGTGGTCGGCCAGGTCCACGGTCGAAAGCCGCAGCAGCGCCTCGCCTGCCTGTCCAGCTTTGATAACGGTCGCCATAGGTCAGGTCAGCAGTGAGGAATCAGGAGTCAGAAGTCAGGAGTCAGAAATCAGGAATCAGTGCATGCGGCCAGATCGTTTGAACGACCGTTTACGGCACGAGAGAGCCTGCCCCCTCTTCCCTCACTCCCTTACTCCCTCAGTCCCTTACTCCCTTCTTCAAACCAGTGCATCCGAATCACCGCCGCGGCCCGAGATGATCACGTCTCCGGATTCCTCAAGCCGCCGCACGACGTCCACGATCTTCTGCTGCGCGCCTTCCACGTCGCTGACGCGCACCGGGCCCATGTACTCCATGTCCTCCTTGATGAGCTGCACGGCCCGTTCGGACATGTTCTGGAAAATCTTCTCCTTCAAGTCTTCGCTCGCGGTCTTCAGGGCCAGGGCCAGCTCCTCGGAGTCGATCTCCTTGAGCACCGCCTGGATGCCCTTGTCGTTGACCAGCAGGATGTCCTCGAACACGAACATCAGGCGGCGGATCTGTTCGACCAGGTCCGGGTCTTCGACTTCGAGCGATTCGAGGATGCCTTTTTCGGTGGAGCGATCGACCAGGTTGAGAATCTCAGCCACGTTCTCCACGCCGCCGACCCGCTGGAACGTCTGCGACATGATGCCGGAGAGCCTCATTTCCAGCGTTTTCTCGACTTCATGGACGACCTGCGGATTCGTCTGATCCATGTTCGCCACCCGCGTGACGACCTCGATCTGCTTGGTCGGCGTCAGCCGCGTGAGAATTTCGCTCGCCTTGCTCGCGGGCAGGTGCGACAGGATCAGCGCGATGGTCTGCGGATGCTCATCCTGGATGAACGTCAGCAGGCTCTCGCCGTCGGTCTTGTTCAGGAAGGAGAACGGCTGCTTGTGAACCTGATGCTCGATCTGGGCCAGGATGCGGTTCGCCGACTCCAGCGACATCGCCTTCGACAGCAGCACGCGGGCATATCCCAGCCCGCCGTTCTTGACGTACTGGTTGGCCAGCGCGAGGTTATAGAACTCCTCGACGATGCCGCATCGCGTGGCGGCGTCCAGCTTGCCGAGCGACGCAATCTCGCGCGTCACTTCCTCCACCGTGCTGAGGTCAAGCACGCGGAGCAGCTTCGAGGCGACGTCCGGATCCAGCGCCAGCAGCAGTATCGCCGCCTTACGCGTTCCCGGCATCACCTCCATGGTCGCCTGGTCGCTCAAGCCCCTTACTCCTCCTTGATCCACGCAGCGAGCAGTTCCGCCGCGGCCTGCGGATCGCCCTCGACCAGTTCGGACACCTGTTCACTCAATTCGGTGTAGCGAAGATCGGTGTCCGACAGTTCCTGCCCCTGCAGGAACCCGCCGGTCCGCATCGCCTTGCCCACCGGACCGCCCCCCACCCGCAGAACGGCATGTCCGTCGGCGTCCTCGTCCTCGTCGTCCTCGTCAGCGTCTGCATGCGCGGCGCCCACCAGATGCGTGGTGCGCTTCACGACGCGCATCATCATCATCAGGCTGATCAGCGCCAGCGCTCCCAGCCCCACCGGAGCGCCGTAGTCGCGCGCCATCGACATGGCCGCGTCCTTCGGTGTCTGCTCCAGCGAAGCGAGCATGGACGCCGCAAACGGCCGCCCCTGTTCATCCAGATCGGGATACACATCAACGCTGACGTCGTTGCCGCCCGCGTCGCCCTCCGCCAGGATCACCCGTGAGACGCTCGATTCGATGCTGGCGAGCTGCAGCGCCCGGATGTCCGCCAGTTGATCGTCCGTGGGATCCTCGACGTCGGGCGTGCTGCGCTTGTAGATGCGCACCAGCCAGCTTCGCGGCACCATGACCGCGGCGGTCACACGCCGGCGGGAAGGGGCGATTTCCTGGATCGTCGTCTTCTCGGTCAGGTTGGGCGTAAAGAACTCCGTCTTTGAGTCCTCCGAGCGCAACGAGTCGCCGCCGCCGCCACTCGACAGGCCCATCCCCAGGTTCGCGTTGACGCCGGGCTCCGCAGGTGACGCCACCGTCCCGGATTCCTCCGACTTGCTGTCCTCCACCTTCACCTGCGGCTTATCGTACACCTGGCGCTGCGTCAGCGAGCGGGAATTGTCCAGCGCCACGCTGACGTTGACGATCGCACCGGGGATGTACGTCAGCACTTGCTCGACCTTCTTCTGCAGGTAGTCCTCGTGTTTGCGGATCTCGTCGAGGAAGCCGGCCGCGTCCGCCTCGTCCGGCGCCGGCACGCGATGGCTCTTCATGGTGGCGGCGTTGATCACGTCGATGTTGTGAAGCTCAAGACCGGATACCGAACGCGCCACCGTAGCGGCGATGCCGTGAACGGATTGTGCATTAAGCTCCGCTCCCGACTCCAGCGTCACAAACACCGACGCCGTCGGAACGTCGGTCTTGTGGCCGATGCGGCGCTGCGTGGTCGGATTCAACAGGACGCTCGCCTTGTCGACGAGCGGGCTGGTCTCCAGGACGCGTTCGAGATGATTCTGCCAGGCGACGATGCGCTCGAACGACTTGTCGGACTCCGGCTTGAACGGCGAACTGGAGGCGATCAGGTCTTCAAGCGACAGTCGCGACTCCTTCGGCGCAGCATCCGCCTGATAGAGAATTCGCGAGGCATTGTCCCGATCATCCGCCCGCACCAGCAGGCGCGAGCCGCGCGCCTCAAACTTGACGCCCGCGTTGCGCAGCGCCTCCTCCGCGGCCGTGAGCTCCTCGATCGAGAACTCGCCCTCGACCACCGGCGTCATCACCGGCGCCGTCGACCATTGCAGCAGCCACAGCAGCGACGTCGCGATCAGCGCCGCGCACAGCGCAATCGCGATCCGCTGCGACAGAGACAGCATCGCCAGCCGCTCATTGATCTGCTTCAGCGTTTCAGCCAGACGATCCATCAGGCCAACATCCGTGCGGCGAATACCGATCGTACGTACGCGACGCTCCTCCATGAGCATCGCTCAACCGGCGCGGGGTCACGCGCCGTCAGCTCCCGTCTGACAACCCACGGTCAGACGCTCATCTGCTTGATCTCGTCGTAGGCGTCGATCAACTTGTTGCGCACTTCCATCAGCAGGTCGAAGGCCACGCCCGACTTGTTGATGGCCATGAATACCTCCGCCACGTTGTCCGTCTCGCCCGTCACCAGCCGCTGCACCTGGGTGTCCGCCTCCGACTGCAGGCGGTTCACCTCGCCGAGGTTGTCCAGAAGCAGCGATTTGAAGTCCTTGGTCGGCGCGGCCGGCGACGGTGGACCTGGCTGGGCCGGCACGGGCCGCACCGGCGTGATCGGTCCCATCTGGGCAAGTGGATCGGTCATGCGTTACTCCGGGGCACGGCTCTATCCTCGCTAGGCGATCAACCTCAACGACGACTGGGCCACGGACTTGCTTACCTGGATCACCGAGACGTTGGCTTCGTACGCCCGTTGCGCGAGCATCAGGTTCACCATTTCCGTGTGATAATCCACGTTGGGCTTGCGCACGTAGCCGGCCTGCGGACCAGTCTGGATCGCGTCGGGGTGGCCGGCATCGAAGCGCAGCTCGAACGGCGCCGGATCCTCGACGATCCTGTCCACCCGTACGCCGGGTTTGATACCCTCGGCCGTGCGCCGCCCCGCCGCAAACAGCGGCACGCGACGGCGATACGGGTTCGGATTCCCGTCCGCGTCGCGCGTCACATCCTTGTTCGCGAGGTTGCCCGCGATAATGTCCATGTTGGCCCGCTGGGCCACCAGTGCGGACGTGCTTGTATCAAAGATGCCGAACATGGGTCTTCCTTTGGAAGAAGGGAGTGAGGGAGTCAGGGAGTAAGGGAGTAAGGGAAGAGAACCTCCGAAACGCTACACCTGCTCGCCACGGCGTTCACTCCGAATCAATCTGCCGTCGGCCAGACAACAGTGCTGCCGCTCGGCAGCTTCATACAATCGACCGCATCCGAAGGTCTTACCAGGTCTCCCAGACCGCACACCCTCCGCTCTTCCCTCACTCCCTCACTCCCTCACTCCCTTACTCCCTTACTCCCTCACTCCCTTCTTCAAACCGTCCCGCGAATCGCCTTCTTAACGCCGTCGACACGGTCGGCCAGCAGCGTGGCCATCAGTTCATGGGTCATCCCCGTCTCCGCCAGGTCGGACATCTGCTGCTCGATGGACGCGTTCGTGTCGTCGTGAAACAGGATGTTCTCGACCGGCCGCTTCGACGGGGTGACGCGGATCGAACCGTCGTCGAGCGTCCGCACCTCCCGACCTGACTCAACGTCAAAGGGCTTGTTCACGTCGCCGCCGCGCTCGTCCAGCGCCTGCCGCAGCGCCCGCTGAAAGGCCCGCGTATCCAACTGCCCGGCGCGGTAGTGCGGTGTGCCGTAATTGGCGATGTTCTCCGACAGCATCGCCAGGCGGGCATGGTTGAACGACATCGTCCGCACCAGCGCCGGCGTCGCCCCGGTCTCCGTCAGGCTCGAAATGAACATCGCCATCCGTCATCCACTCCCAACACGCCGTGACGCAATCCCGACACGCTATGACGCAATCCCGGCGCGCCGCGGCCGACTCTCAACACGCCGCCAACCGCCGCCGACACATCCCGTTCCACGAATCGCCACCGCCACGGGCGACGCTGACAACCGCTCAACGCGAATGCACCAACGCGCAATTCCTGCGCCGTGCGGCAAACCCTGCGCCCTCTTCAATTCGACATTCCCACCGCGTCCCCTCTTCATTCGTTATTCGTTATTCGCCATTCGCCATTCCTCAGGCTCCCACCACTTCCAACCGCTCCCGCCGCTGCTGATCCTCCTCGCGCCACTGCTTCAGCTTCATCCCCAGCGTCCGGACGCCCATCCCCAGCGCCCGGGCGGAGTTGGCCCGGTGCCCGTTGTGGCGGGCGAGCGTCCGCTCGATCAGCTTTCGCTCCATGTCTTCCAGCATTCGACCCTCGCGCAGCGGGCCGAGTTCGGCGTCGTAGACGACCGAGTTGCGAATCCACGGACGCAGCAGTTCCGCGTCGATCGTGCCGTTCGGGCACAGGGTCGCCGCCCGCCGGCAGATGTTCTCCAGTTCGCGCACGTTGCCGGGCCATTCGTACGCCTTCAGCAGCGCCATCGCATCCGGCGCGACCTGCAACGGCGACCGGCCGTCCTGCCGCGCCGCCTGCGCCAGGAACCAGTGCGCCAGTTCGGGAATGTCGTCCACGCGATCGCGCAGCGTCGGCACCGCCACCGGCAGCACGTTGAGGCGATAGAACAGGTCGCCGCGGAAGCGCCGCTTCCCGACCCACTCTTCGAGGTTGCGATTCGTCGTCGCAATCACGCGCACGTCAGCGCTTTGGGTCACGCTGCTGCCGACGCGCTCGAACTGCCCTTCCTGAAGCACGCGCAGCAGCTTCGCCTGAAGCGGCAGCGCCATCTCGGAGATTTCGTCGAGCAGAAGCGTGCCCCCGGCCGCCATCTCGAACCGGCCCTTGCGCGTGCGGTCTGCTCCGGTAAACGCGCCCCGCTCGTGGCCGAACAGTTCGCTCTCAAGCAACGTCGCCGACAGTGCCGCGCAATTCAGACACAGCATCGGCCGTTCGCGCCGATTCGACGCCGCGTGGATGGCCGACGCGACCAATTCCTTGCCCGATCCGGATTCGCCGCTGATCAACACCGTCGCATCGCTGGCGCCGACCCGCTCGATCAGTTCCCGCAGGGCCGTCATGGCCGCGCCGGAGCCGACCAGATCCCGCCGCGGGTGCAGGTCATGGACGGACGCGCGCAGCGCCTCGTTCTCGGCCCGCAGACGCGCGTGCTCCAGCGCCCGCTCCACGGACGCGAGGATCACGTCCGGCTCGAACGGCTTCTGCACGTAGTCGAACGCTCCCAGCTTCAGCGCCTCCACGGCCGTGTTGACCGTGGCAAACGCCGTCATCATCACGACCGGCGTGTCCACGTCCGCATCGCGCAGCCGGCGCACCAGTTCGATCCCGTCAAGCCGCGGCATCTTCAGATCGCTCAGGATCAGATCGAACCGTCGCGAGCGCGCCGCCGCCAGCGCCTCCGTCGGATCGGAGAACGTCTGTACGTCATGGTCCTCGCGCGCCAGAACCGCCGCGAGCGAATCCCGCAGAATCTCCTGATCATCGACGACGCAGATATCAGCCATGCGTCAAGCTCCTGTCCCTTGGCAAACCGACTCAGCACTCAGCGTGGCGCCGGCATCTCGCCGGTGATCGTGTGTTGCAATCGCATCTTGGCGGTGGTTGCGTCCACCGGCATGCTGATCCAACTCCGGCACACCGGCCGGAGATCGGCGGCACACGTCCACCGCCGGAAACTCCATCACAAACCGTGCCCCCCCGCCGGGCGCCGACCCCACCCGCACCACGCCGCCGTGCGCCTCCACCACACGATGCACAATCGCCAGCCCCAGACCGGTCCCGGTGTCCTTCGTCGTAAAGAACGGATTGAAGATCTGATCCAGCAGTTCCCGCGGCACGCCCGGCCCGGAATCCTCCACCACAATCGACACCCGCCCGCCGCCAACAAGCGGCGCCACGCAGACAGTCCCGCCGTCACCCGCGGCATCCAGCGCATTGAGCACCAGATTCAACAAAGCCCGCGTTACCTGGTTCCGGTCGCAACGCAGGATCGCGCCGTCAGCGGGTTCATCCACTACGAGCCGCGCGCCCACTTCCAATCGCCGCGGCGCAGCGAGTTCAGCGACATCGGCGATTAACGCCCCCACCGCCACGTCGGCCTCACACAGAGACGCATTTCCCGCGAACAGAAGAATGTCGCCGACGAGCCGGTCCAACCCCACAATCGCCCGCTCGATCTTTTCCACCGTGGCTGATTCCACCGGCCGGTCGGACAGATCCTGCAAGAGCATCGACGCATAGAGCCGGATGCCCGCCAGCGGGTTGCGGATCTCGTGCGCGACCCCGGCCGCCATCCGCCCCAGCGCCGCCAGACGCTCGCGCCGCGCCAGTTCGCGGTTCTTTTCCGCCAGTTCCTCCCGCAGCCGGCGCACCTCCAGCCCCAGCCGCTCGTGAGAGTGCTTCATCCGTTCCGTAACGGCGTTGAACGCCTGAAGCATCTCGGCAAGTTCGACCTCGCGCTGCGACGCCTGCAATGTGCCGGCCGCGCTCATGCGTCGTTCACCTCGACCCGGTTCAGCGGCGGCGCCGACGCCGCGGCCGACCCGCCGTACGCGCTCAGCGCCCCCTGGGCGGCGACCATCGACGACACGCCCTGCCGCGACTGCTGCTTGCGGATGTCGAGCATCCGTGCATCCTCTGCGTCCGCTGCGATCAGGCGCTTCATCCGCACGCCGACTTCGTCCACCAGTTTCTGCGCCGCCGCGGATTCATCGGCCGACAGCCGCGCCCGCAGCGCCGGCCACTCGCGCCGCACGCCTTCGAGCTTCTTCGCCAAGCCGGTCAGTTCGTCCGTCACTTCCTGCCGTCGCGCCAGCAATGCCAAAAGGCCCCGCGTATCGCCGCGTTCGATCAGGTCGCGCTGACGATTCGACAACTCCTCCAGCCGATCGAGCGCCGCCACGTGCCGCCGCAGCAACTCCACCGCTTCGCGGTCGTCCACCTTCGTGGTTTCACTCATCACACCCGCCATCGCGCGGCGCCTTTCAGAACAGTTCCGCCTTTTCCACCCAGTCCAGATACCGCTGCCAGTCCGCCCGCGTCTCGGGCGAAAAGTCTGCGTCGAACGCCCGATCGGGCAGCGTCCGCGTCAACACCCGCGCCCGCGTCAGCGCCGCCGCCGCTTCCACCGGCTGCCCGAGAAAAACGTGACAGTTGATCATCTGAACATACGCCGCCAGCGCGGCCGTCGTATGGGCCAGCGTCCCGGCCGCGGCCTCGTAGAGTTCGAGCGCTTCGGCGTAGCGGTGGTTCTCGAAATGACAGTCCGCCTCGTAGAGCAGTGCGTGGCGGTAATAGACCCGGTCGATCGTCTGCAACGGCGTCTGACGTCCTTCGTAGTCGATGATCAGGTTGCGATAGAGCCGGCGCGCCGTTTCCAGCCGCTGCTGAGCCGTCTCGCGAATCTGCCCGACCTCGCCGACGTGCTTGGCGCTCTTGAGGTCCTCTTTCAGGGCCATGCCGCTCTGACGGTACGAATCGGCAAGGATGTAGAGCACGCGTTGCAGGCGCGGATCGGTCGGATAGCGCTGCCGCGCTTCCTCCAGCACGGTGATCGCCTCTTCAAATCGACCGCTCTGATTGAGTACGTCGCCCAGGAGAAACAATGCTTCGGCATATTCCTGAGCTTCCGGTGTGAAAACGCGCGAGTCATCGACGACCAGCCGCAGCGTCTTGTACGCCAGGTCCAGTTCCCGCGGCCGCATCGCCATATACGCCCGCGCCATCGGCAGCAGCGCCCGCGCCGCATTCAGGGAATCCGGGAAGTCCCGTACGCAACGACGGTAGGCCTCGATCGCCACCTCCGGCTCGCCCATTTCGCGGCGTACGTCGCCCGCCAGCAGCAGTGCGCTCGATACGTCCGGGCTTTCCGGGAAGGCGTCAACGAAGTCCGTAAAGAGCGTCGCCGCCCGCGGTCGATCGCCGGAGCGATGCGCGAGGCGGGCCGCTTGCAGGTAGGCCTGAGCCGCCTCGTCGGGCCGGCCGGTCAGCAGCCCGCTCAGCGTCAGCATCGCATCGGCCGCCAGACCCGCGTGCGTACGGAGGCCTTCACGCACCTCGGGCGCCATTGCCGCGCCCTCGGCCGCGGCCGCGCGTTCCAGTTCATCCGCCAGCGACTCGTGCAGCGCGCCCAGCCGGCGGTAGTGCCGAATGCGCGCTTCGTCGCCCGCGTCCGACATCAGCGCCTCGTTCAGCGATTCCAGTTTCACTGCCGCCGGAAGGTCGCCCCGATGGCGGAGGATATCCGAGTGAACGGTCAGCGACACGCGGAGCACGTCGCGATTCGCGAGGTAATGCGGGTCGATGTCGGCGGATTCGTCGATCGCCAGTGCATACGCTTCGGCCGCTTCGTCGACGCGTTCGAGATTTGCGAGCGCTTCCGCCAGCCCGATGCGCGACGCGACGCGATACGGCCCCGGCGGATGCGTCTCGATCACGTTCTGAAAGAACGACATCGCCTCGAACGCACGCCCGTCGCCGTCACCCAGCAGCACGCGTCCCAGCAGCCAGCCCGTCTTCGCATCCAGCACGCCGCCCGGCGGCGACTGGTTCCGCAACGCGCGAAGCCGCAGTTCGGCTTCATCCAGCCGGCCGGTCCAGTACAGCACCAGCGATTCGAGATATTCGAAGTCCGGCGAAAAATCGCTGCTGTTAAAGCGGTCCGCGTGTCGGCCGAGCACCGTGGCGGACTCGTCGTCGCGTCCCGCGGCGTTAAGCAGATGCAGTTCCTGTTCGACCGCCCAGAAGCTCAGATCGAGCCGGTCGCCACAGGACGAGGCAAAGCGATCCAGCGATTCCAGCGGCTCATCAATCCAGGGCGCCTTCCCGGAAAGCCGCAGCGACAGCGCATCGCGCTGCAAGTCCAGCCGCGGCCCGTCCATCGCGACGGCCGCGTCGTAACGCTGCACCGCGCGCGGATGGTTGCCCGTCCACGCCAGCGCCCGCCCCCACAGCTCGTGATCGTCGGCATTGAGCGTCAGCCCGTGCTGCTCGGCGAACTCAAAATGCCCGACGGCCTTCTCCCCCAGCGCCGCGTTGCCGCGCCGCTCGTCCAGCGCCAATCGCACCAGCGATCGCGCCACGCGAAGCTGCACCGGCGCCAGCTCTTCCTGCGGCAGGGGCGCCTCGACCAGCGTCGCTTCGGCCATGCGCAGCGCGGCCGCGTAGACCTTGCCTTCGATCAGCTCGTCCAGTTCACCGATGATCGCGCTGAGGGGATAGTCTTCAGGTGAGGGCTTGGCGATCAGGAACGACCCGGCCAGCGCCCCGAGCGACACCACGAACAGCGGCAGTTGCCACTTGCCCGCGATCCGTCGTCGAAGTTCCGGCCACGTCGCCACCACGCTCCTCCTGAGCCATCGTCCCAAGCCACCCGAATCCTCCTGACGCGGGCACCCAGTCTTGTCGGCAATTCCTGCCGGACGGCTTGATGGCAACCGAGGGTGGACGCGCCGCTTCACGGCTGGATGGTCCGATGACGCACCCTGCGCGCGCACCGCTTTCAGTAGCGCCAGTCGACAGACGCATGCTCATCCGGACGGATGTTTTGCCCGCACTCGCGTGGGAAAAACCTGCGTCTCAGTATTGCCGCGCGGGGTGGGCCATTCGGGGAGCCTCTTGGGTTCAAGCTGCCACACGCAGCGCCTCACCCTTCAAGGCGGGACGCTGAGTGTGGCATCGATTTGGAACCGGTGTACGCGCGGCATGAAAGCGCGTGAACGCCGGGCGCCGGGAGGCTCCGGGCTTACGGCAACACCGTGCAGCGGCCTGTTCCGCCGCCGACAACCGTCAGCCGCAGGTGCCGCGTACGCGCACAGTGTGACAGCGATACTCGCCGTAAGTGCCCGAGACTTCGTGCGGAGCGCCGCCGCAACTCACGCCCGTGAACTTGACCTTGGCCCTCGTGCTCGGCGAGGGCGGAACCTCAAGCCGGTCGATGGTCTGACCGTCCACGTTCAGCAGGGTCAGAATGGCAGGATAATCCTCGTAGAGACGGGTCAGACGGACGATGATGCGATCGTTCCTGCCGTACTTCGCCCGGGATGCGAAACAGGGCGACGACTGGGCGTCGCCGTCCCCCAGGTCGGTGACGGACGCCGGCGCCGCGAACGCGGGCGAGGCGTCCGCGCCTTCCTGACCGTCAAGGCGTTCGGCTGAAACCGCGCAAAGCGCCGCCGCCGCCGCCAGCATGGCGAGATGGATCATGACTGCTTCTCCTCTGAAATAAACTGTGTCGAGTCCCGAAGTGCGACGATCGAAGCGGCCCGCAAACATGGCTGCGCCCGCAGCCGCTGGCCCGCCCGACCCCACGCACCAAAACGCACGTATGCGTCACCCGCGTTCCCGGCCCGGACAGCGCAATGACTGTCGGCCATTGTCCGCGAATCCCGCACCCCGGTCAACCCGCCCGGCAGAGATCAAAGGGATGCGGGGTGCGTGACAACATCGGCGGGTGGCACTTCTCGTCACCCGCCATTCACCATTCATCACTCGTCATTCGACATTCGACATTCGACATTCACCCCCCCGCCGGCCGGCCGCCTTTCCTCGGGTCGCTGGCCCCCTCCCAGCCGCCGAAGCGCCGCACGATCGCCTGCACGATGCCCGTCTTCCGCTCGTCGGCGATCTCATAGCCGCGCGAACGCAGGTCTTCCGCCAGCGGGTCCGTCGGCGCCTGGTCGAAGTAGAGCACGTCCGGCTGCCATTGATGGTGCGGCCGCGGCGCGGTCATCGCATCTTCCAGCGATAAGCCGAAATCCAGCACGTTGATCATCACGTTCAGCACCGAGGTGATGATCCGCGGCCCGCCCGACGCGCCCAGCATCAACACCGGCTTGTCGCGCTTCAGCACGATCGTCGGCGACATGCTCGACAAGGGCCGCTTGCCCGGCTGCGGCGCGTTGCGGTCCGACTGGATCAGCCCGTAAGCGTTCGGCTCGCCCGGCCGCGACGTAAAGTCGTCCATCTCGTTGTTCAGGATCAGGCCCCATTCCTCCACGGCAGCCAGCGATCCGAACTCCGTATTGATCGTCTCCGTCGCCACCACGACGTTGCCCCAGCGATCGACGATCGAGTAGTGGCTGGTGCCGGAGTCGTCGGGAAGCTGCGCCGCGTCATGGCCTGCCCCGCCCGCCGCGTCGGCACGTTGCACCGTGCCGTAACGCTCAAGTGAGATCGCCGGCACGTGCCGCTCATCCACGCGCAGCGATCGCGCGTACCCTTTCGACGTCAGCAACTCGACCGGCACCGGCGCGAAGTCTGCATCGGCCAGGTATCGCGCCCGGTCCGCGAAGGCATGTTTGAACGCCTCGACCATCAGGTGATCCGCGCGCCCCTCCGATTCGCGCCGGACATCATGCAGGTCGAATCGTTCGAGAATGTTCAGCGTCTGCGCGATCGCAATCCCGCCCGACGACGGCGGCGGCATGGTGATGATGTCATGACCCCGATACGTCGCCAGAATCGGCTCGCGCCGCCGCACCTGATAGTCGCGCAGGTCGGCCGCAACCACGATCCCGCCGTGCGCCGCCATCTCCCGCTCGATCGCCGTCGCCACCCGCCCCGCCGTGAAGACGCCCGCCCCTTCTGCCGCCAGCGTCTCCATCAGCCGCGCCAGCGCCGGCTGCCTGAGCCGATGCCCGATCGGAAACGGGTGCCCGCCGTTCAGATACGTTCGATAGACGTATCCGCAGCGTGTCACGAGCGACACATCTTCGGCGTAACGCTTGAGCGCTTCGTTCGCAGCCTCGGTAAAGTGCTTGTCGATCAGAAAGCCCTCGCGGGCCAGGCGGATCGCCGGTTGCAGCGTGCGTTCCCACGGCATCGTGCCCAGTTCATCCAGCACGGCCTGTCGCCCCGCCACCAGCCCCGGCACGCCCACGGCCAGGTGCCCGTCGCGACTGGCCCGTTCCGGCACCGGCCGCCCATCCTCTCCACGGACGTACATGTCCGGCCGCGCCCGCCGCGGCGCGGCCTCACGATAGTCGAACACGTAGACCCGCCCGTCGGCCATCCGGGCGATCAGAAAGCCGCCGCCGCCGATGCCCGTGCTGTAAGGCCGGGTGACGCCCAGCGCGAACGAGACCGCCGTGGCCGCGTCGATGGCGTTACCCCCAGCCGCCAGTATCTCCAGCCCGGCCGCCGAGGCATCCGCCGAGTCGCTGGCCACCATGCACTGCCGGCCGTGCGCCACCCAGTCCGGACGCTCGTGCCGGCAGCCGCTCGACCACAACGCCAGCACGATCACACACCCGACGCCCCACCCGCTCGCTCGAATCATCGTACGTCCTCCTCGAAGACCTGCGCGACTACGCCATCCTCCTCCGCGCAACCACGCGATCGGCTTCCGCGTAACGCGCGATCGGCTTCCGCGCAAGCTCGCGAACGGCCTGCGCGTAACCGCGCGATCGGCCTGCGTGCAATCGCCGGTAACGACCCGCCGTTGCGGCCGCGGCCCCGCGACGCGCCGCCGCAGCCTGACGCAACCTCCCTTCCCTGGGACATCCTACTCCGAGTTGCGTGCGTCCTCACGCCCGGCAGCCCCGCCCGCAGCGTCACGCATCCGACCCCGCGATCGCGGGCAGGCGGCGTGACGGTCGCGGCGGATGGCGTGACCGGCTCGGTGGGTGCCACGGTCTCGTCTTCGAGGCCGTGCTGAGCGAAGTAGCCGAGTGCCGCGGTCTCGTCTTCGGGGCCGTGGTGAGCGAAGCGGGCGGGTGCCACGGTCTCGTCTTCGAGGCCGTGGTGAGCAAAGCGGGCGGGTGCCACGGTCTCGTCTTCGAGGCCGTGGTGAGCAAAGCAGGTGCTTGGATCACCCCCGTTGAGCCGCCGGGCCGGCGCGTCGGACGTTGCTTCGACCGTGCCATCCAGGTATGATGCAGGCGTTGGAGAAGAGACCGTTTCGGGGGAAACGGCCGCAACCATCCCGCCGGTTCCTGGTGGAGGCCCGTTCATGTCAGCCGCTCGTATTGCACTCTGCACCGCTCTGGCACTCGCGGCCTTTGCCCGCGTCGCAGCAGCCGATGTCATCTACGATTCCCTCTGGATCTACGACGAGGGCTACATGGACGCCGGCGTCGGCAACGCCATCGGCGGGCTGAACGGTCCCTTGGGGGCAGTCACCGATGCGCAGATCGCGGAGGACTTCGTCGTCGACCAGCCCAGCAGGCTGACCCGGGCAGTCATGGATCTGAACGCCTACAACGACACCTACCCGGCTGAGGGCGTCTGGGTCCAGTTCTATCGCGACAATGACGGCAAGCCGCATGAAGACGTCGCATACGAGTACGTCGTGACGCCCGACCACTTCGAGGCCACCGAAATACCCACGCCCCTGCGATACAAGGGCTGGCGCATCGACATGGACCTCTCCGGCGCAGACATCGAACTCGAAGAAGGCACCTGGTGGGTCAACTTTCAGCCGCTCGACATTCAGACCAACGGCGACTGGTTCTGGTTCATCGCCTCGGTCACCCAGCCGCCCATTGGCCACCCCTCCCACGTTCGGGACGGATATGAGGACCACAACAATCGGTATCGCGGACTATGGAACACCACCGACTGGGTTCCGCACAATTTTCGCGGCAACGCCGTGCTCTCCTGGCGTTTGGAAGGCAGCGGCGGCGACTGCACCTCCAAGGAAAAACTCAAAGCCAAGTGCAAGTCCAAGAACTGCGGCAACCGGGTGATTGCCAAACTCAAGAAGGGCGTCCCCGGCGCTGTGGTAACGTTCCTGCTCGACGGCCAGAACGCCACGCCCGCCCAGGTCGACGGCGACGGGAAGTCCAAGATCAGTTGGTGCCCGGTGGACACAGGCAACCATGTCGTCGAACTCAGCGAGTGCGGCGTCACCGCGGAGACGAGTTGCCGCTAGAACGGGGCGTGCGGCGCGGACGTCGCATCCGCGCCGCTTTGGCGTAACCTCGGCGTCACTCCAATGCCGCTCTGGCGCCGCACGGGTGCCACACGGGTGCCGCTCTGGTGCCACACAGGTGCCGCACGGATGCCACACGGGTGCCGCTCTGGTGCCACACGGGTGCCGCTTGGTGCCACACGGGTGCCGCTTGGTGCCACTGCTCTCTGAGCAGTGCCCGCGGCGTCGTGCGCAACATGCGACGGCTGACGTTCGCCTTGCGGCGACTGCCGATCCCACCGAACTGCCCGATCAATCAAACTCAACGAACGAGAACGCCGTGTGAATCGCCAGCACGCCGAGTGACGCCCAGAAGATGGTCAGCCCCGTGTCCCGGCTGACGGCCACCGACGACTCCTTCCGCCGGTTGCCCAGCGCGTATGCAATGGCGGCGATCAGCACGCCGCAACAGAGGACTTTCAGCAAGACCCAGCCCGATCCCACGGGCCAGACGCCGCCGTACAGCCACCCCACCGCGGCGGGGCCGCCCCCGCCGACCGGATCGACCACCCCCCCGGCCGCGGCGTCGCCCGGCATGACCGTCGAAAAGTAATTCCGCCGAAACGTCGCCAGCGTCGCCTCCGGTGCGCTCAAGAGGTACGCCACCAGCGACGCATACACGTTGGTCAGATACGCTAGCGCCGTCAGCACCGGCATCGAGATCACCATTGCGATGACCATATTGCCGTGCATGTACGCGTCCGGGTTGGCACCGAAGCTGCGCATGGCGTCGAACTGCTTCGTGTGTCGCCGCGCCCCGATATCTGCCGCCAGCGCCGCCCCCACCTTCCCCGCCAGCAGCACGCAGATCAACAGCGGCCCGATGACACGAAACGTGCTGTACCCGGCCGCGGCCAGAAACTCCTCCCGCAAAAGCGGCACGGTCACCTCGGGATAGGGCAACTGCGAAAACCCGAAGAACACCGTCACAAACCCGAGCATCGCCCCGGCGATCGCGACGTACACCGACGTAGCCCCGACCAGCGTGATCCGCAGGTAATGCCACAGATACCGCAGCTTCCACCGCGCAAACCGCCACCGCGACCAACCCAAGAGCGGCGCGACGAGCGAGTAGAGGCACGTGGCCAGCACGACACCAGAGGTATGCAACGCCCGCGCGCCGCCACCCAGCAGCCCCGCCCGCGCAAGCAGCGGCACACGCCACGGCGCCGACTCCTCGTCCGCTGAGTCATCACCCCCGCGGGCGGCAACGCCGGGCCCGGATGACCCTCCGGTATCCGACCCCGAGCCGCGGGCTTCAGCCCGCGCCATCGGCCCGGCATCGACGGAATCACCACCGGGCGACTCGCTCACCCCAGCCGCCGCGGGCTTCCCGCCAGCGTTCCCGCCGTCGTCGGACTCAACACCCAGCGAGCCGCGGGCTTCAGCCCGCGCGGATTCGGCGGCATCGTCTGAATCACCAGCGGGCGACTCGCTCACCCCAGCCGCCGCGGTTTTCC
>CAZYLK010000043.1:0-37754 GCA_964648365.1 uncultured Phycisphaeraceae bacterium | reverse complement strand
AGCGGCCGGTCGTGTTGCCGGCGAGATTGTATCCGCAGTCGAGGCAGAGGCCGCGCTTGCGGCGGCGGTGGCGTTGAAGTCGGCGGCCGATGACATAGATTGGTCCCGCGAGCAGCAGCGGCGTCCAGTGCAGCGGCTTGAAACGCAGGGTGCGTTCGCAGTACCAGTGAATTCCGTCCTCGTAACGCTCCATGGAATAGATGCCCAGCAATTCGAAGCTGCTCGCAGGGCTGTTGGGCCAGGCGGACTGACGCTGGGGATTACCATCGTCGAGATACAGTTCCATGGCCCGCCACGAACTTGTTTCCGTCCACCAGATCACTGCAAAGGGGTGGATCAACCACAGCCTGACTCGGTGTCGCTCGCCTGGGTCAGCGGTGCGAACACCGTCGGCCATGCACGTGAGCACGCCGGCCGCGAGGCCCGTCAGCGTTACGACGACAATGCCCGTTCTGTACCACACACCGTACCCCCGCATTCCGGGCATCGGCCCGAGGTCAGGCCTGACAGATTATACCCGCACGTCG
Organism: uncultured Phycisphaeraceae bacterium; assembly: GCA_964648365.1. Lineage (GTDB taxonomy): Bacteria > Planctomycetota > Phycisphaerae > UBA1845 > UBA1845 > SURF-32. Next base: position 37,227 of record CAZYLK010000043.1, on the reverse strand, counting down.
GGCACTGGCCGCGGCGGATGCGGAGGCGGCGGCGGAGGGGGCCGCGGACGTACGCGGCGGCGGGCGGGGCGGCCAGGATCAGGAAGAGCAGATAGAGCGGCAGACTGGCCCAGAAGTCGGTTGCGCCGGCGACGACGCTTACCTTCGTGTGCGGCAGCCAGGTTGAGTCGGGCACATAGAGTGACGCGAAACCGATGGGCGGTTTGGCGGCCACGCCGCGGTAGAGCGGCTCGCCGCGGCGGTAGAGGTCGATGCTCCAATCTGACTTGGGGCCGGGCAGGCGGGTGACAGGGCCGGGGGAGAGCGTTTCGTGCCGCACGATCAGTTGGCCGTTGACGATGTCGACGTTCAGCGTGGTGCGTTGCGATCCGCCGGGTATGGGGGTGTCTCGATGCCAGTCGAATCCGATGCCGCCGAAGGCGCTGAAGGCCCACAGCAGGGCGACGACGCCGGCCGGGGCAATCACCATGGCCATGAATGCTCTGCGTTGCATTGCCGGGCCTCTGCCGCCTGGGCTGACGCGGGCGAGGCGGTCCATCCGAATGTCGCCGCCGCCGCATCTGCCCGCGTCGAAAGTTTCCGTCATACCTGCGATTCGGGCAATCCGTCCTCGCGGCGACGCGAAGACGGCGGAGGTTAAACCGCAGATGCACGCGGATGAACGCTGATCAGAACAGCGACGAAGCGCTGGCAACTCGCGCGGCCGGGCGGGAACGGAAGTGCGCCGCAGTCTCACGCGTCAAAGAACTCGAACTATTTGCCCCGGCTTGGGTCTTATCCGCGTTCATCCGCGTTCATCTGCGGTTCGCAATTCCGTCTTCAAGGAGATGCCCCGCCACTGCGTTGATCCGCGGCTGGATCTACTTCGCCTTCATCTGCGACACGGCCAGCACGTGTTCGTGGCCGTCGCGGATGGTGGCGAGCACGTCGGCAGCCAGCATGTCGTCCAGGTGGATCTTGGCGCAGGCGGATTCCAGGCCGGCGCATAACGTGTTTTCCATCTCGCTGACGTTGACGCCCGCGACGCTGATGGCATTGAGGACGTGGGCCAGGACGCCCGGGCGGTTGCGGTGACGCACCAGCAGCACGGACTTGGCGGGCGTGTCCGCGGCGATGTTGACGCAGTTCTCGACGATGCCGCGCTTCATGTAGACCTTGACGATCCGCACCGCTTCGGCCGCGATCGCGTTCTGCGCCTGTGACGTGGAGGCGCCGATGTGATGCGTGCCGTAGATAACGCCGCCGGCTTCGAGGATGGCGGCGCGGTAGTCACCTTCGCCGCCGGCCGGCTCGTCGGGGAACACGTCAAGCCCGGCGCGGACGTGGCGATCTTTCACCACGCGGGCCAGGGCGTCGTAATCGAGCACCTCCGAGCGGGCGGTATTGATCAGGTAGGAGCCGGGCTGGAGGCGATCGAGAACTTCGACATTGATCAGATTCTTCGTCTCCGCGTTGGCCGCCAGGTGGATCGAGACGACGTGGCTGTGCGCGGCGACTTCGCCGGGGCTGTCGCACTTGCGGACGTGAAGCTCGGCGGCGGCCTCGGCGGTCAGCGACCGGCTCCATGCCGCGACTTTCATCTCGAAGGCGTGCGCCCGCTTGACCACGGCCTTGCCGATTTCACCCAGGCCGATGACGCCGAGTGTGCGATCCTTCAGGCCGTCGGCGTTGGAAAACTCCTTCTTGTTCCACTGGCCGTTGCGGAGGGCGACGGTGTTTTCGACGATGCGTCGATCGAGGGCCAGGATGAGGCCGAAGGTCAGTTCGGCCACGGCCACGGCGTTCTTGCCCGGGCAGTTGGAGACGAAGATGCTGTTCCGCGAGGCTGCTTCCACGTCGATGGTGTTGTAGCCGGCGCCGGCGCGGATGATGAGGCCGAGCTCCGGGCAGCCCTCCAGCGCGGCCGCCGGCACCTTGGTGCTGCGGACGATGAGGATGTGGCAGCCAGTCTGGCGGATGGCGTCGCGGAGGGTGTCACCCTGGAGATTGGGGTTGCACTCGACGGTGCAGCCGGCGAGCTTCAGCTCATCGACGCCCCAGGCCTGGAACTTGTCGGCAATCAGTACGTTCATCGCGGTGCTGTTTCTTCCGATCCCGGCGGGCAGGGGCACGCGGCAGGCGTACCGGTCACTCAAAAACGGCGGCTTCCACCGGGCGGGCCTGCTGCTGTCGCGGCCAGCCGCATCGTGACGATCGCGTCCGAGGTCGTCAAGTCATCGAGCCTTCGTCAGCCTTCGTCGTCTTCGTCTCCCCGGTGCGGCATGGGGGCCACCAGGTGCCACTGGTGCCACTGCTCTTGAGCAGTGCGACTCGAAAGCTGGACATGGCGGACGAGCGGCGGCGTCTGTCGTCGAGGGCACTGCTCGAAGCGCAGTGGCACGTGTTCGGGCACTGTTCGAAGAGCAGTGGCACCCGGGCGGGCACCTGGTCGCGGAGCAGCGGTACGCGTGCGGGCACTGCTCGAAGAGCAGTGGCACCCGGATCGGACTCACCATGCAGCGGGGACAGGCGGCCGACAGGCGGGTGAGAACGGGCTCGCGGGGTGCTTGACCCCTCGGGGTCGGATGAATAAACTCCCGCGTCCCAAGCGTCGAATAAGCGTTTCAGACGCGCTGCGGCGCCGGCGGCCCCATCGTCTAGTGGCCTAGGACACTGGCTTTTCATGCCAGTAACAGGGGTTCGAGTCCCCTTGGGGTCAGTCTGACCCAACGTCGCAGACGTTGGGAATGGCGAATGTCGAATGGCGAATAACGAAGGCGGTCTGACGCCTCGGACGCCTGCCCGTTTCCGCCGAACTCTGTGACTCCTCGGCGTGCTTCGCCGCCGATCCTCTGGGAATCCACACGGAGCCGGGTGACGACGAGGCAAGCATGCCTGCGGCCGGCGGGTGATTCCATGCGAAACGCCGAAGTCGCCGCGGTTCTGGAACGCATCGCCGACCTGCTCGAAATCGACGGGGCCGACCGGTTCCGCGTCAACTCCTACCGGCGGGCCTCACGCTCAATCTCGGACTGCGCCGATGACGTGGCCGCGCTGGCGGAGGCGGGCAAACTCGGCACGCTTGCGGGCGTCGGCAAGAGCACCGTCTCTCGAATCGAACAGTTTCTCGATTCGGGCACGATCGACGTGCTGACCGAGCTTGAGAAGAAGCTGCCGCCCAGGCTGCCGGACCTGCTGGCCATTCAGGGGCTGGGTCCGAAGAAGATCGCCCAGCTTCATCGCGATCTGGGCGTGGCATCCCTCGACGATCTCAAGGCGGCCCTGGCGGAAGGGCGGGTAAAGGAACTCGCCGGGTTCGGCGAGACCAGCGCCAAGCGCATCAGCGAGGGCATCGAGTTTCTGGAGCGATCCACCGGCCGCACGCCGATGGGCATCGCCCTGCCGATCGCCGAGGCGCTGGTCGAAAAGGTGCGGGCGCTGAAGGGCGTGGGGCGGGTCGAGATCGCCGGGTCGCTGCGGCGCGGGCGGGAGACGATCGGCGACGTGGACATCCTGTGCGAGGCGGCCGACGGCAAGCCGATCGTCGAGCAGTTCGTCGCGTTCGACGAGGTGCAGCGGGTACTGGCCTCGGGCGGGACGAAGGGTTCCGTGACCGTCGCGCTGCCGGGGGGGGGCGAGCTTCAGGTCGATCTGCGGGTGGTGCCGGGCGAGTCGTTCGGGGCGGCGTGGCAGTATTTTACCGGCTCCAAAGAGCACAACGTCCGGCTGCGCGAGATCGCGGTCAAAAAGAAGTTGCGGCTCAACGAATACGGCCTGTACGACGGCGAAAAGTCCGTCGCGGGCAAGACGGAAGAGTCGATCTACAAGAAGCTGGGCGTCGTCTGTGCGCCGCCGGAGCTGCGCGAGGATCGCGATGAGTTCGCCTCGGACGCGTCCTACGACGACCTCATTTCGCTCGATGACATCCGCGGCGACCTGCACATGCACACCGTCGCCAGCGACGGGAAGAACAGCATCGAGGAGATGGCCCAGGCGGCCAAGGCGCTGGGCTACAAGTACATCGCGATCTGCGACCACTCGCGGAGCAGCGTGATCGCCAACGGCCTGTCGATCGAACGCGCCCGCGAGCATGTTGCGGCGATCCGCGCGGCCAACGAGTCTATCAAGGGCATCGAGATCTTCGCCGGAAGCGAGTGCGACATTCTGCCCGACGGCTCGATGGATTACCCCGACGATCTGCTGGCGGAACTCGACCTGGTCGTGGCCAGCATTCACGCCTCGATGGGCAAGGGCGGCAAGGACAAGATGTCACCCACCGAGCGCACGCTGGCGGCCATCGCCAATCCGTACGTCACGATCATCGGGCATCCGACGGGGCGGCTGTTGAACCGTCGCGAGGCGATGGACCTGGACATCGCGGTGATCGCCGCGGCCGCGGCAGAGAACGGCACCGTGCTGGAAATCAATGCGTCGTGGCAACGACTGGATCTCAAGGCAGAGCACGCCCGGCAGGCGATCGAGGCCGGTGTGACGCTGTCGATCGATACCGATGCGCATCGGACGGAAGGCTTGCGGCAGATGCGGCTCGGCGTGACCACGGCCCGGCGGGCGGGGGCGCGCCGCGGCGACATTCTGAACGCACTGCCGCTGGCGCAGTTCAAGAAGCGAATCGGCGTGAAGCGGCGGGGCGAAAGGGAGTAAGGGAAGAGGGAGTGAGGGAGTGAGGGAGTGAGGGAAGATAGACCTTCGGCGGAGGTTTGCGGAATGGGCACGCCGGTTCAGGCTGCGGTCATCCAACCGTCGGCGACCGAGATGGCCGCGCGCGTCCTGGGCGATCCGGCGGTGCGTCAACTCATCGAACTTGCCCGCAATGAGGATTTGGGGGGCGGTGATGCCACGGCCGTATTGCTGCCAAATCCTGACGAACCGGCTCGATTCGAGATTCAGATCCGCCGCGCAGGCGTTGTGGCCGGTCTGGCGATCGTGCCAACAATCCTCGCCGCGTACGACGAACGGCTCTCGTTCGAGGCCGGCGACGTTGCGGATGGGGACGCCGTGACGGACCCGCCGGCGGTTGCGGGACGCATCACGGGGCCGTTCGGCAGGGTGCTTTCCGCCGAGCGCGTGGTGCTCAACTTCCTGCAGCGCCTCTCGGGCGTGGCGACGCTGACGCGGTCCTTCGTCGACGCCGTCGCCGGAACGGGCGCTGCCATCCTGGACACCCGCAAGACCACGCCGGGGTTTCGCCTGTTGGAAAAGTACGCCGTGCGTTGCGGGGGGGGCTGGAATCATCGCCTTGGCCTGTACGACGGCGTGCTGCTGAAAGACAACCATCTCGCGGGTGTGCCGGCGGCGCGTCTGGGGGGGCACGTCTTTGATCTGCTCAACCGGCTCGGCGATCGCGGCGCGGTCTCGTTCGTCGAGGTCGAGGTGGATTTGCTGGAGCAATTCGCCGCCCTGCTGGACGTGGTCGGCATCGATGTGATCTTGCTGGACAACTTTTCGCTGGAGCAAATGCGGGAGGCGGTCCGGCTGCGAAACGAGCGCGGTCTGGCCGGGCGGTTGGCGCTGGAGGCATCGGGCGGCATCATGCTGCCTCAGGTCCGTGCCATTGCCGAGACGGGCGTCGAGCGCATCTCGGTGGGGGCGCTGACGCATTCGGCCCCGGCGCTGGATGTTGCCCTGGAGCGGGTCGGTTGATGCTCGCGGCATGTGGTGCCCTGTGGCACCGGTGTGTAACCGGTGTGAGTGTGGCACCGGTTTTCAACCGGTGATCCGGATTGCACAACCGACCCTCTGGCGACGAACTCGATAACCCGGTTGGATAGAGCGCATGAGCACCGAACCGCATCTGGGACAGCCTAAGAAGGAGAACTGGGGCTCGAAGATGGGGGTCATCCTCGCGGTGGCCGGCTCGGCCGTCGGGCTGGGCAACTTTCTTCGATTCCCCGGGCAGGCGGTCAACAACGGCGGCGGCGCGTTCATGCTGCCGTACCTGATCAGCTTCCTGCTGCTGGGCATCCCGATCTGCTGGTGCGAGTGGACCATGGGCCGGCTCGGGGGGCGGTTCGGGCAGAACAACGGCCCGGGCATCATGTACGCCATCTGGCGCAAGGCGCCGGCCAAGTTCGTGGGAGCGCTCACGCTGCTGGTTCCCGTCGTGGTCTACACGTACTACGTCATCGTCGAGGCGTGGTGTCTGCGCTACGCCATCGAGTACTTCACCGGCGGCATGGCCAAGACGTTCGAAGACATCGGCACCAGCGCCGCCGACGCCGCGAAGGTGGTCGCGGCCTCGGGTGGGCACTTCGAGGATACGGTCGGAATCGCCGGGCACGGCTCAACGATGGAGGGCAGCCTGCTCTACCTCGTCATCGCCTGCTTCATCATCAACTTCATCATCATCTATCGCGGCGTCACCCGCGGCATCGAGACCTTCTGCAAGTTCGCCATGCCGCTGCTGATCGGGTGCGCCTGCATCATCCTGGTGCGGGCGCTGACGCTTCCGGACGTAGTCATCACCGGCGCCGGTGGGGCTGAGACGACGCGATCGGTGGGGGGCGGACTGGGGTTCATGTGGAATCCGCAGTGGGACAAGCTGCGTGATCCGAGCGTGTGGCTGGCCGCGGCCGGGCAGATTTTCTTTACACTCAGCGTCGGCTTCGGGTTGATCCTCTGCTATTCCAGTTATCTGAAGCCGAACGACGACGTGGTGCTCACCTCGCTGACGGCCAGCAGCACCAATGAGTTCTGCGAAGTCATCCTGGGCGGGCTGATCGTCATCCCGTGTGCGTTTCTCTTCCTTGGTCCGGAGAACGCCACGGGCAGTACGTTCGGGCTGGGCTTCGTGACCATGCCGGCCATCATGCACTACATGCCCGGCGGGTGGTTTTTCGGCGGGATGTGGTTCGGGCTGCTGTTCCTGGCGGCCGTGACCAGTTCGCTCAGCATGTTGCAGCCGGCCATTGCCTTTATTGAGGACGGTTTCGGGCTGGGCCGCTCAGGCAGCGTCTGCCTGCTCGGCATCCTCACGGCGCTGGGCGCCGCGCCGATCTTTTACTTCAGCTCCGGGCTGACCGCGCTGGACCACACCGACTTCTGGTGCAACTTCATGATGATCCTCGCCGCGCTGGGGCAGGTCATTATTTTCGGTTGGGTGATCGGGGCGAAACGCGGCGTCGCCGAGGCCAATCGCGGCGCGGACTTTCCGCTGCCGAGGTTCATGCCCTTCGTGCTTCGATATATTACTCCCGCGTTTCTGGCGATCGTGCTGGTCATGTGGGCCATCGAAAATGCACCTGGCTACCTCCACACGCTTAACCCGAACGCGGTGGGGTTGGAGGCGGAGCGCGGCGTCTACGTCGACGCCATCGCGGCGCAGCACGGCGATTCAATGAGTGAGGCGGAACTCACGGCCCATACCGAGTCGATTCTCGGCAAGAGCGGCATCCCGATCGACCTGCCGCCGGAACTCGCTCCCCATGCGGAAGCCGCCCGCAAGGCACGGGACGCGGCTGTGGGGACGTCGGTGGTCGCGCTGTGCGTGTTCGTGGCCATCATTCTCACCGTGGTGCTGCTTGTGGCTTTGACGCACATCGCGTGTCAGGGGCGCATCGGCAGCGCGTTACACCTGGCGGAGCAGAGCGATCCGCACCTGGAGGCGTACAAGTCATGAACCTGGCTCAACTGCTCGCGCAGACCGCCCCGACGTACGGCCTGACCTCCGCCGGGGCGGCCGTAATGATCGGAAGTTTTGTCATCGTCGGCGGGCTGGCGGCCTTCTGCATGTACCGGATCCTCCGCGAGTCCGCCCCCGGCGAGCATCATCACGCGCCGCTGGACATTGACACGCGGGATCGGGATCGGTGATAATCCGGGGCGTGATCGCGCGGCGGGACATCTTCGGCGTTGCCGCGACCCGCGCCGTCGTCTGGACGGTGCTGGCGTCGTACGGCGCGTACACGCTCGCCCCGCTGCTGCATCACGACCACGCCGACCATGTCGCCGACTGCGGCCATGACCACGGCGGGCTGCAGATCGGGCCTTCCTGTGGCGACGGCTGCGAGGATCCCGATCACCGCCACGGTCCGACGCACCATGACGACCAGTGTGTGATCTGCCGCGCGCTGAGCACGACGCACGTCGCGCTGGCGGCGGTCAGCGACGCGGTCAGCGATGCCGACCCGATCGGCCGGATCGCCGTCGCCGCCAATCAGACGCGCGGCTCGCCGCTCGCCGCCGCCCACCCTGCCCGTGCTCCTCCCTGCTGAATCTCCCAACCTATCGTGAATCGGCTGTGTCACCGACTGCGCTGATGCCGCGCCGCTGAGGCGCTTGGCGAGACCAGCGCCGCTCGGGCGTTGCCTGCAAGGAGAGCCAGGTGGGCCTCCGCCGCGCTCCGCTGGCGCGCCCGGACCGTCAGCGCGCGCCGTTTGACCCGGTCGCGACACGCCCTTTTCAGATTGGCTGTCCACCAGTGAACCCCCGCATGAATGCGGGGGCTCTGAGCGATGGAGAGATTCATGCGTTTGTACTACTGCGCGCCCGTGGCGGCGCTGATGATGGCCGGTGCATCGCCGGCGCAGGATCGGGGGGCCGAAGACCCCGTCGTGCAGGAACTGCGGAAGTTACAGCAGCGCCTGGAAGCGCTGGAGAAACGGCACGAGGAGGATCAGACTCGAATCCGTGAACTGGAAAAGCGGCTGGACGGCATGGAAGAGGCGGACGCCGCACAGGATGAGGCGATCGACACGCTGCAATCGCAGCCGCCAGCCGCGGTCGAGCCGGCCGCGCCCGCGTCGTCGATGTTCGATCTCTCCGGCGGCGCCGGCGGGGGGAACCTGCTGAACCCGGAGATCACAGTCTTCCTCGATACCGGGGTGAGCATCTCCAGCCGGGGCGAGAACAAAGCGCTCAACCGGTTCAACCTGCGCGAAGTGGAGATCGACCTGCGCGCGGCCATCTCACCGTCGGCCGACGGCGTGCTGGTCATCGCGCTGGGTGAGGAGATCGAAAGCGAACGCGATGGCGACGTATCCATCGACCATCACGTCGAGATCGAGGAAGGCTATATCGACTTTCACACGTTGCCGTACGATCTGGCGCTGAAGGTCGGAAAGTTCCGCAACGCCTTCGGCCGCAACAACCTTCTGCACACGCACGACCTGCCGCAGGTGACGCGCCCGCTGGTGGTGACGAACTTCTTCGGCCCGGAAGGCATGGCGTCGATCGGCGGGTCGCTGAGCTGGCTGGTGCCGAACCCGTGGGATAAGTACCTGGAGGCGAAGATCGAACTGGTCAACGCCGACGGCGGGCACGACCCGCCCATCCTGGGCGGCCCCAATGCCGAGAATCCCGCGGTGCTGGCTCATATTACCTTCTTCGACGATATCACGGAGACGAGTTCATTCGAGTTGGGGGGCAGTTACCTCTTCGCCCACACGTCCGACGACAGCGACTTTGACGCCAACGTCTTCGGCGTCGATGCGGCCTATCAATGGACGCACCCGGACCCGTCCAAGTTCCGCAGCCTGCTGATCCAGGGCGAAGCGATGTGGAGCGCCAAGGACATCGACCGCGGCGTGTTCGGCTCGCACCGCAATCACAGCTTCGGCGCCTACGCTTTTGCCCAGTATCAGTTTCACCGCGACTGGTACGTCGGATTGCGCGGCGATTACTCGGAGTTTCCTGATTCCGAGACGCGCGGCCCGGACGACTATGATATCGCCATCTCGCCCTATCTGAGTTGGTATCTGAACGAGTTTCTGCGCGTCCGGCTCGAATATCAGCATCGGATGTTCCGGTTGGATGACGGCTCGCGCAGCGAGGAGGCGGTCTTCCTGCAGTTCACCGGCGTGCTGGGCGCCCATCCGCCGCATCCTTACTGGGTGAGGCGATAGTGAATGGCGAATAGCGAATAGCGAATAACGAATGAATAACGGAGCGGGGCCGTTAATCCATAGGGAGCAGCGCCATCCGAACCGGACCGTAAGAGAGCGGCTAATTCACATCGCGCGGCGCAATCTGCCACCGCGAAGTTGCTGATGAAAAGGAAATAATCATGCAAACCAGGAACCTGACGAAACGATTTCTTCTGGCAACCGTATGTTTGACTTACGTCACCACCGGCTGTGACATGGTCGTCCGCGACAGCGTGCTTCAGGGCGCGCTGACCGGGTCGCTGGCCACGATGGAGGGGATTATCACGGGGTTTTTCGAGATGCAGTTCGGCGTCGGCGCCGCGGATGAGCATGCCGACGAACACGCGGATGAGCATGAGGACGAGCACGAGCACGAGGAGGGCGGCAATGGGCTGTTCATTCACCAGTAGAGCGAACAAGGCAGCTACGGCCTGCGCGGCGGCGATTGCCATTGCCGCGTGCGGACCGGCGGCACGTGCGACGGTCCGCGTGGTGACCACCACGCCCGGACTGGCCGACATCACGCGCCAGATCGGCGGCGAACGCGTCGACGTCGATGCGGTCATGCGCGGCCCTGAAGACGTTCACAACGTGCAGGCCAAACCCAGTCACATGATGATGGTCAAGCGGGCGGATCTGTTCGTACACAGCGGCCTGGACGGCGAAGCCTGGGCGTCACTGCTCGTCAAGGGCGCGCGGAATGCGAAGCTGCTTCCCGGAGGCGAGGGCAATGTGGACGTCTCGCGCGGGATTGCCTTGAAGGACGTGCCCCGGCGCGGCGAGGCGACGCGGGCGCTGGGCGACATTCACGCGTACGGCAACACACACTACATGCTCGATCCGCTGAACGGGATCGTCGCCGGCCGCACCATCACCGACGCCCTGAAGCGGGCCGATCCGGCGCATGCCGATGACTATGAATCGGGGTACAACGACTTCGCCGACCGCATGAAGGCTCTGACCGACCGGCTCGTCGCGCGGATGAAGCCGTACGCCGGGACGAAACTGGTGATCTACCATCGGGCGTGGTCCTACTTCCTCGACCGGTTCGGCCTGGTGGCGATCGACGAGATCGAGCCGAAGCCCGGCGTCTCTCCCGGCCCGCAACATCTGTCGGAGTGCGTCGACCACATGAAAGCCGCCGGCGCGCGGGTGATCATCGTCGAGACGTACAACAATCTCTCCAGTGCCGAGTCGGTGGCGGCGCGGGTCGAAGGGCGGGCCATCGTCCTGGCTCAGGAGGTCAAGGCGGTGGCCGAGGTCGACACATATGAAAAGCTGTTCGAGTACAATATTGATACGCTCATCGCTGCCCTGGATGAGACCGATTCGGCCGGTGCCGCCGGTGAGTGAGTACACGCGCGAATAGGCGCAGCAACTCAGGGGACTGGCAGAGCGTCGTTGTTGTATCAGTGGTAAACCATGGCCGATATCCTGGACATTATCTGGTTGCCGTTTGTTGCCTGTGTGGTTCTGACGGGGATCCACTGCTACCTGGGCCTTCACGTCGTCATGCGCGGCGTGATATTCGTCGACCTGGCGCTGGCGCAGATCGCCGCGATGGGGACCGCCGTCGGACTCGCCGCGGGGCTGGCGCCAGGCTCGGTTCAGGCCTATTTCGTCTCGCTGGGCTTCACCTTTGTCGGCGCGGCAGTGTTCTCGCTGGCCCGGTTTCGGGATCACCGCGTGCCGCAGGAGGCCATGATCGGGATCACCTACGCCGTCAGCACGGCCATGTCGCTGCTGATTCTCTCGAAGACGGCCGTTGAAACCGAGCAGCTCAAGAGCATGCTGGAGGGTGAGTTGTTGTTTGTGACCTGGCCGCAGGTCACCAGGACGCTCATCGTCTACGGGTGCGTCGGCCTGGTTCATTGGTGCTTCCGTCGCCCTTTCTTCGATAGCTCGCGCAACCACGGCGGACCGGCGGCGGCGACGGGGCAGCGCAAGTGGGATTTCGTTTTCTACATGACGTTCGGGCTGGTGGTGACCAGTTCGGTGCAGATCGCGGGCGTACTGCTGGTGTTCAGCTTTCTCGTCGTTCCGGCCGTCTGCGCGATGATGTTCTTTGACTCGGTGGCGGCGCGGCTGCTGACCGGCTGGTCGCTGGGCATCGCGGCAACGGTGGCGGGCCTTTCGGCAAGCTGGCGGTGGGATCTTCCGCCCGCGATGTCGATTGTGGCGGTCTTCGGGCTGATGGTCATTGCCGCGAGCGCAGCGTATGCCGTGGTTCGACGTCGGGCGGAACCGGGGACCGCGCGTCAGCCGTCGGCGGGAGTCGACGCCGCGTCGTCTACCGCGTGCCAACCGCGGTACGGGTCGGAAACGAGCGAAGGCGTCTGGCGCTGATCGCTTCCACCACGGGGCAACGTGCAGCACGCGGGGGAGCCGCGCAGCGCGATCGTGCGAAGCAACCGGCTCGATGATCACGCGCCGCGTTGTCTGCACGCGCACATCGCGTGTTGCGGCCGCCGGCCGCGGGGACGTCGAAGCGTGCCTGGCGAGTCGCGCGTCTCACAGCAGGAGCCCCCCGAATGCCGGTTCGATCCGTTTCCCTCGTCATGCTTGCTGGTCTTGCATCTCTGTTGGCGATCGCGTGTACGCCCGATCTTTATTACCCGACTATGGGTGACGTGAAGCAGATCGCCGAGATCGGCCGGCAGCAGCTTGATGCGCACGACGCCAACATGACCCGCCAACATGCCGTACAGACGCCGGAATCCGCGGCTGTGCTTGAGGCGGAGCGCGCCCGGTTCGAGCGCGAGCTGGCCGAACTGGGCCGCAAGACCGATTCGCTGGAGGCTGCCCACGCGACGCTGGTTCGCGAGTCGATCGCGCTGGCGGCACGGGTCGCCGCGCTTCCGGAAGGGCTGGCGCAGAGCATCTCGGGGACGCTGTTGCCAAAGATCGAGCAGACACGGGAGTCCGCCCAGGAAGCACGGGCCGAGGCCGCGCGGGTCGAGTCGCGCGCCGACGGTGCGGTCGCGGCAGTGCAACGCACCGAGGCGGAGGTACGCAAAGTCGAGGGCGCGCTGGCGTCGCTGGCGGCATCGCTGACGGAGCGACTGGAATCGGCAGGAAGTCAGCATGAAGCGCGCATGACGGCGCTGCGCGCGGAGGTGGAGGCCTGGCGCCGTTCGGTGGCGGCGGATCTGAAGCTGACGCCTGACCAGATCGAGCAGATGCGCGGCATGACCACGGAGCAGATCATCGCGCTGATCGCGGCCGCGCTGGGATCCGCCGGGCTGGGCATCGTCGGCAGTCGGACCGGGCACAGTCGGGCTGAACCGCGCATCGAGAGGCTGGAGGGTAAGGTCGGCTCGCTGGCCGAAGAGGTAAAGCTCCGCACGCCTGTTCCCGCCTGATGCGGCCTGACGCGATCCCGTCTCAGCGATGCTCGGTTTCTGCGATGGATGCGGCCGTTGCCGCCTCAGGTCCGCCGAACACGTGCGGCCAGGTCAGCGCGAGCACGACGGTCGCCGCGAGGGCGGTGGCGAGCCGCACCCGCCGCGTCTGTTCCGTTCGGACGGGCTGAGAGATGACCAGAACGGCGGCGAGGCCGATCAGCGTCAGCGCGATGCCGGTGATCTGGTGTATCGGCGACAGCACGGCGCCGACCACGGGCGCCGCCACCAGTCCCCAGGCAGCGGCGACCAGGCACGTCTGCCCCAACACGTCGGCCGCAATGACCGATGGTTGCCCGGAACGCACCATGAGCGAAGCGCTTCCCATGCACCAGGCGGCTGCGCCCAGGGCGATGGCGACGCTCGCAGGCAGGATCGGCGTTGAGTACGTGGCGCTCGCGCGAAGCAGCGCGGCAGCGGCGGTCGCGACGGCCGCCGCCGCACATGTCAGCGCGAACGCTGTAATCGTGGGGACGTACATCCGGACAGCCAGCACGCCGAGCGCGATACCCGCGCCACACCCCGGCAACAGCGTGAGCAGGCTGAGGTTCGCACCTGTCGGACCAGTCTGCGACGTGCCCGACTGAGGCCCGGCCGCGAAGGCCAGCGCGACGGATGCGCAGGCCACGCCCAGAACGCACATCCGTAACAGCACGGGTTGGCGAGCTGCCAGGGCGGGCGCGGGAAGCTCCCCTTGCTGGGAATCAGCGCCGCAAACGGCGGGCGTCGGGCGGGCCGTCAGGGCGGCAATCACGGCGACCAGGAAGAATGGAAGCGATGCGATCGCCGGCGCGATCAGCGCGGCGTGGGGCCGCTCGGCGATGGCCAGCCACAGCCGTTCCCCCCCCCATCCTCCCGCCAGAACCGCAGCGACCGGCACGAACGTCCACGAATGCACCGTGCCGAGGCGGCACAGGCATCGCGCGAGCAGGCCGACGCAGAACATCGGCAGGAGCAGTTTCATGCTCGCCATGGTCCAGGTCAGCAGCGGCCAGGTGAGGATCGACCACAGATAGTGCCGCAGCATGTACGCGTTCATCGCGTCGACGCGCGGTCCCCAGAGGATCAGCGCGGCCGAGCCAAGGCCCCCGGCCAGCGCGACGCCCGCAACGACCAGCCAGTACAGCGCCCGGTCGCGGCGCGGTTCGGTCGCGACCCACGCGCGCGGGGGTGCTTCCGCCGCGAACGAGGGGCGAAGCCATTGAACCAGCGTTGAAAGCCACTCCATCACCCGGCGCGGCGCCGTGATGCCGAGTGCCGCCGCGAACAGGGCGGCGCTGAGGCTGATGGGCATGGTTTGCTGGGGTGTCGGACCGACCGCGGCGGCCGCGACGGCGCGAACCAGCAGCGTGGCCGAGACACCCATCAATGCCGCGCACCCGATGGAAAGCAATGGCGCCCGGCGGGGCCGCTCGGGTGGCATGGCGGCGTCGGGCGACGGCCGAGGGTCGATCAGATCGCGATCGGGCGGCAGCAGGGGAGAGGTGCGGCGTGGGGCGTGTGCGTTGCGGGCGGCACGGCGGGCGGCGCGCGCCTGTGAGCGGCTTCGACCTCTTGATCCGCGGCTCTTGGTTCGGCTGCGTGACACGGCTTACTCGATGGCGGGCGCGGAGACCACCGTCGTATGTGCCGGTGGAAACGTGCAGCGTCCGCCGCGGTCCAGGTTGACGACGAGCCCGCCGGTGGGGTCGACGTCGATGACATAGCCGGCAAACTCGCGGCCGGCGCTTTGCAGGTGAATCCGGCTGCCCATCGGAGCCGCGCGCGCCAGCCACGCTTCGCGCACGGCGTCGGGGCCGCAGCGCTGCGGGTCGGCCAGCCAGCGGTCCAGTTCCGAAAGGATCGCCGCGGCCACCGCCTCACGGACGACGGGCTGCGACGACTCCAGTTCGAGCGACGTCGCGGTCGACTGGATCGGCTCCGGGAAGTGTCCGCGGTGTTGCAGGCAGTTGACGCCGACGCCGATGACGAACGCGACGCCGTGGTCGAGCGAACGCGTTTCGACGAGCAGGCCGGCGACTTTGCGGCCGCGGATGAGCAGATCGTTGGGCCACTTGATGTCGGCGCTGACGTGCGTTTCGCGTTCGATCGCGTCGTGGACCGCGACGGCGGCGGCCATCGACACGCGGTCCCCGGCGCTGATGCTGCCCTGGTCGATTACGATGACGCTGAGCATGACGCTGCCGCAGCGCGGCGAGTGCCACGCCCGTCCGAGCCGCCCGCGGCCGGCGGTCTGCCAGTCCGCGATGATCACCAGCCCGTCTGCGTCCGGGTCGCTGCAGCGCGCCAGCGCTTCGGCGTTGGTGCTGCCGACCGATTCGTAGTACTCGATGCGCCGCCCGATCCGACGGACGTCGAGGCGGGCGTTGAGCATCTCCATGTCGAGCCGGCCGGCGTGCATGGGCGGAATCCTACCCGCCTGCGGCCGCGCGGTCACTTGTCAGCTTCGCTGCGGTCCCAGTTCCAGTCGATGGCCGGGATGGGAGCATCCTTTCGGCACCAGACGGGCATGATGAGGTCGCCACGGGTGTCGTGGAAGTCTGCTCCGGCCGGGTAGTAACCCGTTTCCAGGAACTCGCGCCAGCCCGGGAACGGCGGTTCGCCGGTTTCGAGGATCAGCCGGGGCGGGGCAGCGCGGAGTTCGTCCATGAGAATGGTCTGGCGTGCGGCCGCGCCGGGATAGCGGTCGCGCAGGCCGGTCGCCATGGTGTAGCGCGAGGCGCATGTGCGACCGGAATAGTAGTAGATGCCGGCGTCGTTGCCGTAGACGAAGATGGTGTCGTGGGGGTCGGTGACCTGGGCGACCGTCCAGCCGTGAGCCTGGGCGAAGTAGTCGCGCGTGTTGTAGCGCTTGATCGTGATGTCGAGGCCGTCGCGCGAGAGGTAGTCCCGCTGCTGCGTGTAGGCGAGTGCTCCCGCGACGACAACAAGCACCGCCATGGCGCAGTAGGACGGCGCCTTGCCCGTGTGCGGCCAGCGCGCAATCACGGCGGCGCCGGCGCCGGCGCTGAGCGTGAAAGCGGGGATCATCAAATAGTAATAGTGCGGCCAGAACTGGGCGGGCAGGCAAAGTGCGACATAGCCGGCGGCGGCGAGGAGGAGGACGCCCAGAGCGAATCGTCGCTGAACGTCGATGGCGGCTGCGGCTATTAGCGGCAGCAGAGCGATCGCGCCGCCGATCCAGACGGGTTTTGCACTGTCGAACAGGAAGGGGTGACGCTCCGGTTGGAAGAACGACTTGAAGCGTACGAAGAAGGCGGCCTCGTTGTCGCTGTATCCCAGGTTGAAGCGGAAGACGGCGTCGATGAACTCGGTCCAGCGATCGGTGGCGGCGAAGTACGCGAAGACGGCGGCCCAGAGCAGCATTGGGCCTGCGGCCAGCCAGAATAGCATCTCGATCGGACTGCGAACGCGCGCGTCGGCGGCGTGCATGACAGCCGCGCCGGTATCGCCAACCGGTTCGCCGGTATTCGGGCAGGATTCGGCGCTCTGCGATGACCGGCGGCCGGTCCACGCGCCGACGACGACCCACGCGGCCAGCGCGAGCCAATGAGTCGCCACAATGGTCTTGAGCACTGACGCCAGACCCAGGAGCATCCCGGCGGTAAAGGCGTCGGCGGGTTGGAGCACGTCGCGTCGCAGCACGACCCACCACGCCGCCAGGATGAGCGTGGCCATGAAGATCTCGCGGTTGCAGCCTTCGCCGGCCGTGCCGGGATCGGAGGAAGCGAGGGCGAACACCAGCGCCGCGGCCAATGCGATCCACGGCGGTCCGCGCCGGTCGAGGATGGCCCAGATCAGCCACATCGACGCCAGTGAGAAGACGGTCGCCAGGCAGCGGAACACCAGCGGCGCGTCGCCGAGCAGCCACACCGCCGTGCCGAAGAGCATGAACACGCCGGGCGGCTGATGGTCCCAGACGTCGACATACAGTCGGTCGCCGGCAGCCAGGCGCGTGCCGATGTAGGCGTAGTTGGCCTCGTCGGTTTCCAGCGGCAGGTCGAAGGCATGGCAGCGCATCAAGAGCAGAACGAGTGCGCATACTGCCAGCGCGATCCGTTTGCGTACGCGGGTCGTGATCGTCGCGTGGGATGCTGAGGGTTTCACGGCGACCGACATGGCCGCTCATGCTATGTCGGAGCGGGCGATCCGTCTGCGCGACGGATCTACGGCGGGTTCGCGCGGGCGCTTGGGACATCAGGCAGGGCGATGGCTTTCGTGGTACTCCCTGTGCGGTACCCGGTGTGGAACGACGTGTGTGGCACGCCTTGCGTGGAACGCGCTGTGTGGCACGCGCTGTGTGGCACGCGCTTCGTGGAACGCCTTGTCTGGCACACCTTGTGTCGCACGGCCGGTGTGGCACGGCCTTCCAGGCCGTGATTCGGACGGCGGTACGGCGTCCGCGTCCCTCCGACAGACGTGGCGCTGCATCGCGAGCGCATCTCCCTTCGGAATCACGGGCAAGATGCCCGTGCCACGCGCGCCGCCCGACCTTCTCGTCACGTAGCGGATCGCGTTACGCACCCGGTCCATCCGGATCCATGTGACCGCGGGGCGCCGTTCGGAGATGAGGCGCGAGGCTGTGCCCGTCCAACGAGAGTCCATTCAGCCGGTCGGAGAAGCCGAGCAGGTCGATGAGCGTCGGTGCGAGGTCGATGGACCGGGCGGCCGGGATTTCGCCGCCGCGGGGCAAGTCGGGCCCCGCGAAGTAGAGCGGGATACGCATGTCCGCGCGATGGGTCGAGCCGTGTGCTCCCTGCCAGCAGTGATGAAACGTCGTCCGTTCGTCCGCGAAGAGCACGATGTCACCGGCGCGGGGCGAGTCGAACATCTCGACGAGTTGGGGCACAAGATCGGGGTGCGGGCCACCGGCCGTGGCGGCAAGCCACTCGCGGCTGGTCAGCCAGACGTCGTCGAGCCGGCCTGCGGGGATGACCGGCGGGACGCCCAGCGGGAGGCCCAGTGCGCTGCGCACCTCATCCGTTGCTCCCTCGATCACGTCGAGCGCGTATTGCGTGACACCATCGACCGTGCGGCGAGAGAGGGCCGCCGTGCCGGTTGAGGTTGCCACCTGCACGTCACCCTTGCCGTCGCGCGTGCAGACAAGGTGGACGCCGGGAATGCGGCGCATGTCCGCTTCGCCTTCGCGGCCGCGCACGGCGGTCTCGATGGCGACGGCGGCGGGCCGACTGTCCCAGCCGTCGGCCCCCGGCAAGTGGATGTGTACGCAGCGCCCGCCGGATTCGACGCAGATCGCCTCGTCACCCGGCGGAGGCATCCGGCCCTCGAACCAGCGCGTCAACGTCGGCATTTCCTGACGCACGACCCAGCCGCGATGACGGCGCAGCCATGCGGCGACATCGGTGCGCGCGGTGGTGGACGTCATGCCGTGATCCGAAACAAGCGCGAGGTAGCAGCGATCCAGAAGATCCAGCCGCGCCAGATCGTCTGTGAAGCGCCCGACGGCCTCGTCGATCACCTCCAGTGCGGCCTCGTAGGCGGGTCCGTCGCTGCCGCGGTGGTGCGCGATTTCATCGATGCCCGGGAAGTACAGCAGGATCAACGTCGGCCACCGGCCCGCACGCTCGGCGCGGATCGCGATGTCCCGCGCGGAGCGGCCCACACGTCGGTCCACGTCTGAGTATGGCTCGAGCATCCAGTCCCAACCGGAGCGGACCAGTCGCAGATCGTTGACGTCCGCTCCGCGGTGCGTGTGACCCTGGACGTTGATCGTGAACTCGTCTTCGAGCAGATCGAACAGGGTCGTCGACCGCAGATCGTCGTTGACGTCCAGGTACGTTGTGGCGTGGCGGTAGTCCCGCCAGGTGCGGCTCGTGGGATCAAACCACTCGTTGCCGAGGATGCCGTGATGTCCGGGGAAGCGGCCCGTGAGGATGGAAGCCGTGTTTGCGTAGGTCACGGAGGGCATCGCGGTCACGGCGTTACGCACCGTCACGCCGCCGCGGGCGAAGATGCGCTCCAGGTGCGGAAGGCGTCCCTCTTCCAGCATGCGTTCGGTGACGTCCGGACTCATGCCGTCGACCAGAAACAGCACGGCGAAGCGCTGCGGAACAGTGGTGCGCCCGTCGCGAAGCCAGTCGATTTGGCCCAGTGGTGGTCGGCAGGCCGTGGTCAGCAGCAATCCGACGGCGAGTATGCCCAGGGCAGTGCGTCGAGACCTGCCGCGGTCCGGGGGGCGGCTGACGGCCGTAGAGGCTGGAGTTTCAGGGTGGGGCGCGGGATGGTTTCGCGATCGGGTCTTCATCCGGAGTTGATGCCGTGGAAGGTCAGGACGATGGCGCGAGACATGCCGAGGGCGCCAAGGTCAGGAAGTTCTGCGCCATGCGCGGCCCATGCTCGGTCATGAAACTCTCCGGATGAAACTGCACGCCTTCAAGCAGCCCGGTGCGGTCGCGGATCGCCATGACCTCGCCGCGTTCCGACCAGGCGGTGGCCTCGAACTGTGGCGGCAGATGCGCAGCGTCGGCGATGAGCGAATGATAGCGGGCGGCGGTGAAGGGGCTGGGGACGCGGTTGAAGATTCCGCGGCCGTCGTGCCGGATGACACTGGTCTTGCCGTGCATCACGCGCTCGGCGTGGATCACCCGTCCCCCGGCCGCGGCGACCATGCACTGGTGCCCCAGGCAGACGCCGAGAATGGGGATGCGGCCCTGAAAGCGGCGCACGAGTTCGACGCTGATGCCGGCTTCCGCAGGTCCGCGCGGCCCCGGGGAAATGACAAGGTGCGACCACGGGCCGACCGCAATCTCGTCCAGCGAAATGCCGTCATGACGCGCGACCTGGACCGACTCCCGCCCGGTCAATTCCGCGAAAAGTTGCACGAGGTTGAACGTAAACGAATCGTAATTGTCAATGACCAGCACGCGCATGCGCTTCACCACACCCCCGGCAGGAGTCGATAGCGTACGCGCTGGGCGTACTCAACGTAACCCTCCAGATGCTCGTGGAGGTAGCGGTCCTCGATGAGCGTACGACGCAGCATCAGGGCGGCGGCCACGACGTGCGGCAGGGCGGACCAGTAGGAGCCCATCAGCAGCGATCCGAACGGGAACCCGACTATCGTGATCGCGTAGCCCGGATGGCGGATCCAGCGGTAGGGGCCGGTTGAGATGACGTGATGCCCGCGTTCGTGCTGAATGCGCACGACGGGGGAGAAGAATCGGTTCGTGCGGATCGTCCAGAGGGCGACGAGGAACATCCCGATCAGGCCGGCGGCGCCGATCAGCCTGACGGTGACCGGCACGTCGCCCGACCAGTGAAACCGGCCGGCGTCGAGTCCGGCGATCACCAGGTGGGCCAGAAAGACCGGCATCATCAGTACGCGGAGGTGTCGGTCGACGCCGCCCGCCGCCGGACGCAGCCGTTCCCGCAACAGGCCGGGGTCGATCACGCGGGGGAGGACGGTGAAGGTCGCGGCGATGACAGCGACGTAGGCCCACAGCCAGGGGATGTCCCATCGGCCCGCGCTGAGCACGAGGATGCTGGCGATCACGGCGGAGGCGCCGGCCGCGGCCAGGAGTGATCGGGCCGGCGACATGCGTCAGAGCGTCAGACCGGCCGCGGACCATTTCATGGCCTGCCCTACGTCGGGCACGACGAGCCGCTGACGCATCTCCGCCGGAAGGGCGGTGCGGAAATCGTCCGCGGACTGAGCCAGGATCGGAAACGTCTTGTAGTGGACCGGCACAATCACGTCCGGCTTAAGCAGATCGGCCGCGATGGCCGCGCCGGCTGCGCCCATGGTGAACAGGTCGCCGATGGGCAGGATGGCGATCTTCGGATTCCACAGCCGGCGGATCAGCGCCATGTCCTGAAAAACGTCAGTATCCCCGGCGTGATAGACGCGCGCCAGCCCCGGCGCGTCGATGATCAGCCCGTTGGGCATGCCGGCGTAGATGGGGCCGTTCGGCCCCGAGAGCGCCGACGAGTGGAACGCCTGCGTCAGCGACACACGGACGTCGTCGAGTTCCTGCATGCCGCCGGTGTTCATGCCGCAGAAGTTGCCCGCGCCAAGCGTATGCTGCAGTGCGGCGCAGAGATCGTAGTTCCCGACGACCTTCGGATTGAATCGTTCAATCAGCGTTCCCACGTCGGCGACATGGTCGAAATGGCCGTGAGTCAGCAGGATCAGATCGCAGCGATCGGGCTGCTTGAATTCGTCGGGGCAGGCGGGATTCTCCGCCAGCCAGGGATCCACGAAGATGACGCGCTCGTCTTCCAGAACAAGCCGCATCGTGGAGTGACCCAGCCAGGTGATGGTTGCACTCGTTTTCATCACTCGCTCCTTGCCATGCGGCATTCGGACGGGTCGCCGCACCCCGGCGCGGCGACCGGCGACAGTTCCGCGGGAACCACGCCGCTGCGGATCAGCGCTGCCCGGACCAGGCCGACGAACAGCGGCGACGGCGCCAGCGGGCGGCTGGTCAGCTCCGGATGGGACTGGGTGGCCAGGAAGAACGGGTGGACCGTTTCCGGCAGTTCGAGCACCTGCATAATGGGCTGGTTGGGCGCCCAGCCGGAGAAGACCAGGCCGCCGTCCTTCAATCGCTCGATGTACGCCGGGTTGACTTCCCACCGATGGCGGAAGCGCAGGCGCGTCCGGGCCACGCCGCCGAACAATCGTGCCGCCACGCTGCCGGGAAGGAGGTCGACGTCCTGGCCCCCCAGGCGCATGTTGCCGCCCAGGCTGACGATGTCGGCCTGTTCGGGAAGCAGGTCGATGACCGGGTGCGGGCAGTTGCGGTCGATCTCGGTGCTGCTGGCGTGCTCCAGGCTGCAGACATGGCGGGCGTATTCCACCACGGCGATCTGCATGCCGTAACAGAGGCCCAGGTAGGGAATCTTGTTTTCCCTGGCGTGGCGGACGCATTCGATCTTCCCGTCCACGCCGCGCACGCCGAACCCGCCCGGAATGATCACGCCGTGGAGCCCTTCCAGGCGTTCCTGAACGTTGGCGGAGGTCAGGTCTGAGCTGTCCACCCATTCGATGCGGACGCTGGCGCCGAAGGCGGCGCCGGCGTGCTCCAGTGCCTGAATGATGCTGGCATAGCTGTCGCGCAGGGCCGTGTACTTGCCGATGATGCCGATGGCGATCGGATGGCGGGCGTTGCGGTAGCGCCGGATGTAGTCGCTCCAGATGGCGCGGCGCGCGTCCTCGCGGATGGGGTCCACGCGCTCGCCGAGGCCGAGCAGTTCGATGACGGCCGCGTCGATGCCGGCCCCGCGGAGCATTTCGGGGATGACGTAGATGCTGTCGCAGTCGTGCATGGAGAAGACGCGCGCCATGGGCACGTTGGCGTAGAGGGCCAGCTTCTCGCGGGCTTTCGTGGTCACGGGGTTGTGGGCGCGGCAGGCGATGATGTGCGGGTGGATACCGGCGGCGTTCAGCAGCTTCAGGTTAAGCTGGGCGGCTTTGGACTTCTGCTCGCCGAGGGCGGGCGGCTCGATGACGTACGTCAGGGCGACGAAGCAGAAGTTCTGCGGGCCTTCTTCGTACGACATCTCGCGGACGGCTTCGATGAAGTAGGCATTCTCCACGTCGCCGACGGTGCCGCCGATTTCCACAAACACCAGGTCCGCCTCGCTGGCCACGGCCAGTTCACGCAGACGCATCTTCACTTCGCCGGTGACGTGCGGAATCATCTGCACGTCGCGGCCGAGGTAGCGGCCCTGGCGTTCCTTCTCCAGCACAGTCGAGAAAATCTGCCCGCTGGTGGTGAAGTTGAGGCGGGTCAAGTCCTGGTCGAGCATGCGCTCGTAGGTGCCCAGGTCCATGTCGCATTCCATGCCGTCGTCGAGGACGAAGACTTCTCCGTGGCGGTAGGGGTTGAGCGTTCCGCTGTCGCGGTTGAGATAGCCTTCGAGCTTGATGGGCGCGACCGTCAGGCCCTTGTCCTGCATGATGCGGGCGAGGGAGCTGGCGAAGATGCCTTTGCCCAGGCCGCTCATCACCGTACCGAAGACGACGACGTACTTGGTGCGACCCGGGACGTAGCCGGTCGGCATCGGCGTGTAGAATTCGGTCTCGTCGGAGACGTTGGCCAGGGATGTGAGCATGTTGTCCGAAGCCATAGGCTGTCCGTTCCTGTTCTGTGTGGCGCCGGCCTCCAGCCGGTGACCTTCGCGGAACTCCCGGCATGAATGCCGGGGCTCTGATGCAACCCCGACATGAATGCGGGGGCTCTGAGTGGCACCGGTTTTCTACCGGTGTCCAGTGTGGCACCGGTTTTCAACCGGTGTCTTCCCGCCACGGCCTATCCGCCCGTCTGCACGACCTCACCCGGCCTGCGCACGCGGGCGACGAACGCGGCGTAGTCTTCCGGTGTATCCACGCCGGGCGGCTGCGGCGGGACGATCTCGACCGCGATCGTCCAGCCATCCTCCAGCCAGGCCAACTGCTCCAGCGATTCGAGCCGCGCCAGCGGCGATTCGTCCGCGGACCGTGTTACCGCCGCCAGCGCCGCCGGACGAAATGCATAGACACCCAGGTGCAACCGCCAGCGCGAGGGATCAAGCACCATGCCGCGGTCGCCCCGCGGGTAGGGCAGCAGGCTTCTTGAGAAATACAGCGCGCGGCCCGCAGCGTCCAGAACGACCTTGACGCAGTTGGGATCCCTCGGCGAGCCGGGTCCGTCGGTGGGAGAGTCCGCCGGAAACGGACACGCCAGCGTGCCAATGTCGCACCGCCGCACGCTACGACCTGCATCCCGAGCCCCGGCATCCAGAGTCCCTGGCTTCATAGCCCCGGCATTCATGCCGGGGACTTCCCCGCAGGCGCGAGAATCTACCTCCGCCGCATGCGCTTCCGCCCTTGTTGCGTCCGAGGCCGCGAGATCGCGGCTGTCCGTTGGCGCCGGTGGCGAAGCGGCTGCGCCGGCGCGAGCGCCGGTCATCCGCGCGATCAAGCGGTCGAGGACGGCCGGATCGAGTTCGGGTTCGTCACCCTGCACGTTGAGAACGAGGTCGTTATCGGTCAGGCGCAGCGCGGCCGCGACCTCGGCGACGCGATACGTCCCGTTGGGGTGGTCCGCGCGCGTCATCCGCGCCTCACCACCGAACGCGGCGACGGCCGCGGCAATGCGATCGTCGTCCGTCGCCACGATCACCCGATCCACGCGGGCGGCGCAGCAGACCCGCTCCCAGACGTGCTGGATCAGCGGTTTTCCGGTTTCGGCGGCGAGCGGTTTGGCGGGAAAGCGGCTGGAGGCGTACCGGGCGGGAATGACGGCGACTACAGCCATCGCCCGACCCCCGATCGACGACTTGCCCCAGCGTCACGCTGCATATGACGTTTATAACGCGGGTGAGGTAGTTCGTCAAAGCGGGCGATTGTCTCGTTGCGGTTGACCCTGGGATGCACGCGCGAGGCGCGGCGGATCGGTCTGCTGTGGCGGGGTGGATCGAATGAACACGCCCGCCCGATCGTTTCGATCGGACGGGCGTGTGGTCTTGCGTGACGGAGCGGTCGACGGTGTGCCGCCCGCCGCCGGCGCCAACATTCAACCGAATGCGTTCACGGCCGCGGCCGTGAAGCTACGGACAAACGGCCGGGATCGGCGGCACGCAGTCGGGCGGATCGAGCAGCCGGATCTCGATGAAGCCCTGCGAGCAGCAGTGGCTGTACTTGGCCTTCTTGCCCTGCACCGTCGCTTCCACCAGTTCTCCGCCGACCGATACGGTGATCGTCTGGCCCTGGTGGTTTTTGTTGGTCAGGACGAGCTTGCCCTTGACCTTGCCGCCTCCCTTGCACTTGCCGTTGAACTTCTTGATCTCGTTGCACTCGATCGGATCCTGATCGCAGATGAACTGCTCGACCGCGAACTTGTCCACGCCCGCCTCGACCACGGAGCCTTCGCCCAGGTCGGACGCGGTGAAGCGAACGCGGACCTGGTCGGTGGGGGCGACGAACTCGCTCACCTGGAAGCTGTGGGTATACCAGCCGCCGCCGGCCTCCTCGCCGGTCGGGCCGACGATCTCGGCCGTGGTCCACGAGTTGCCGTCGTTGTTCGACACCGCCACCGTGAAGATGTCCTGGTTGGGCGCGTTGCCAAAGTTGTTGGAATACCAGCGGGCGTAGCTGATGACCGCGTCGCCGGTGGACAAGTCGATGCGCGGCGAGATCAGGTGCGTCGTGCCGTCGTCCACGTCGGAGTTGCCGGCGCGGTTGGCCGTCAGGTAGCACTGGCCGGAGCCGTCATAATCCGTGGGCGGATCGCCGCGTTCGCCGCCGCCGACCGGGACGCCGCGCTGCCAGGCGCCGTCGGCGAGATTCTCGTTGACGACCGACCAACCCTTGTCGGTCTCGAAGTCATCGGTCAGCACCTCAAACAGGCCCGCGGCCGCGGCGAACGCCACGTCCGGTGCGTCGCTCGGGTCCGTCACCAGGTCGCCCTGGTCCGTCTCGGCGCTGAGGTAATACGCGGCGGCTGTGCCGCACTCCACGGCCGGGATGGCGGCTTCGTAGATGGAACCGCCGAGGCTGCGCAGCGTCGTCGATTCGTAGGGTCCGCCGTCGATGGCGACGTGAATGCTCGGCGAATCGGGATCCAGTCCGGCCGACAATTCCTCGATCCGCACTTCGAAGGTCGTGGGTTCGTCCGGCGTCAGGCTGGTCGGTCGGCCGTCGGGGTAGCTGAATCCGAGCAGCGCGACGGGGGGGGCGTCCATGTTGTGGGCGCCGAATCCGGCCGCGATCTCGCGATAGTGCGGCGTGCCGTTTTCGAGGTTGCCGTCGTCGTCATCGAGGACGAGATAGTCGATCGTGATCTGCGGCGTGATCGTGTTGCCGCGATGGACGAGCACCGAGTTGACCGCAAGAGCGGAGAGAATCTCCAGATAGTGGTTCGGCTCGGAGATCGCGAGTTCCTCCCGCGTGCTCCATACGCACGCCGAGATCAGCACGCCGCAGTCGTGGACCTCGCCGCTGCACGGGTACTGGATGTTGCTGCGGGCGTCGCGGATGCCGTTGTTGCACTGACCCAGGCGGAAGCCGATCCCCAGCCTGGGGTCGTCCGCCATGAGGATGGCGAGCACGTCGCCCATGCCCTCGCCGTACTGCCCCTGGCCGCTGCCGCCGGTAGCGACCATGTGGTGGCCGTACTCGTGATAGACGACGCTGGAGAAGCCGGTGTTGTTGCAGCTTCCCCCCGCGGCGTAGAAGTTGATCGAGTTGCCGTTGTAGAACGCATTGCAGGTCTGGGCCAGGTTGACGTTGATCGTATAGTTCGTCTGGTTGGCGATCGTGGGGTAGCTGCCGTTCTGCACCAGGATGAAATCCCGGACGAGGTTGGCGTGCAGGTAGGTGTTGGTCAGCGCCCGGATGTGCTGGTTGTTGTTCGCGGCGTTGTGCATGAAGTTCGCGGGACCGGGCGGGGTCACCACCAGCGACAGGGCGTCATTGCCGCCCTGCTGCGGGACCGTGCGGAAGTACTGGCCGGCCACCTCGCTGCGGACGGTGACCTGACTGTTGCCGCCGTGCGGGATGACGAAGTCGCCGTTGGCGTCCGCGATGGCGGTATTACCGCCGTCGATGCTCACGCGGGCGTAGGGCAGTCCCGCGGGAGATTCCGCGCCGCACTCATCCGCACCGAAGCCCTCAGTGGCGTTGCCGCTGACGTTGCCAGTCACGTCAGTGTAGTAGATGAGGCTCTCCTGGTAGAGCACGCCGCCGTTCAGCGCGTCCACGAGGAAAAGCCACTTGTTCTCGGTGGGATCCTGGCCGTCGTCGGCGATCAACTCGTATGCCAGCCGCGGCTCCACCACCCTGTCGTCGATGCCGGCCCAGATCACCGGCTTCGGTTCGCTGAACTGTACCAGCGCCGGGTGCAGCGCCGCGATCTGGGTGTTGGCGGGGTCGAACGACTCGCCGCCGTCGTGGGCGGGGACGTCGAATTCGCCCAGGTCGCGAAGGCTGGACGCAGCCAGCACCAGCGGAAAACCGTTCAGGTTGCGCGCCAGGATGCGGAGGTCGGCGCGGAAGACGGGGACGCCATCCCTGAACTGTGAGTAATACACAAGGGTGAACTTGTAAGTCTCGCCGTCGGCATCAACCATGACGTCCTGAGTCGCCTGGCCGGTGGGGCCGATCGGCTGCAAGTCCGCCGGAGCGACGCCGAACATCTCGGCGTGGGCCTCGACGAACAAGCCGGCGGAATCCTCCGGCGAGGCACCCGATCCGAAGGGCGCGCCGTAGACGCGACCGATGCGCCCGCCGTAAACGTAGAAGTGCGTGCCGGGGTACATCTGCCGGAATTCGTACGCGGCCGGGGCGAGATCCTCGCCGGCGGAAGCGGTTGGAACCCAGCAGGCCGCCACGGCGCCGGCCAAACAGACGATCCAGCGTTCCGCCACGGCGGCGGTGCTGCGACGATCCACGCTCACCATTTCCAGCTCCTCCTATAGGGATGAGGCACAAGTCGGGCCGGGAACCGGATCCCGACCGATTCGGATTGCACAAGACGTCCCCCGGACGACCGCCCCGGTAGAGGCGGGTCCGGCTGGTTCGACCACGGTTGGGGCAATGGGCGTGTACTTCCGCCGGCGAACAGGCCGCCCCCCTGGCAGGTCTGTTGCTGGCGAAAGGTCACTTCTCCAGATCGCGATCATAGCGAAGGGGGGGGTGATAGTAAAGCAAAAAGCGCCCCGAGCGGCGCACTTGGCGGGCAACCCGGCGCGATCCAGGGGGCGATCCGGGGCGATCGAGGGGCGAACATGCGAGGGCGGGCGAGCGAATTGCCGCCCGGTCGGCGGGTGGCCCGGGGGCACGTGTGAGACGGTCTCGTTCAGCGCGGCCGTGGGTCGCGGGTCCGTCCTTCAGGGGAAACGGGCGGGTTCGGTGCGCCGGTCACGCCCAGGCCGCTCATCCGAAATAAAGCACCGCGCCGGCCAAGGCCCAGCAGTACCAGGCGAAGTAGTGAAGCCGCGCACGGCGAACGACGACCAGCAGCAACTTCAGAGCGACGTATCCAAGCGCGACCGAGATGAGCGTGCCGACGGCGATAGCCAGCCACGAGATTGCCGCCAGTTCTGACGGCTCGAGTCGCCAGACGTCCAGGAACTCGAAGAGGGCGGCGCCCGCGATGGCCGGCGCAGCGATCAGGAAGCTGAACTGGGCCGCCCACCGACGGTTCAAGCCGAAGAACGTAGCCATGCAGATCGTGGATCCGCTGCGCGACAGGCCCGGCAGCAACGCCAGTCCCTGCGCGACCCCGACCGCGAGCCCTCCCCACCACGTCAGTCGACGCCAACCGCGCCGGCCGCGCCGGGTGATGGCGGTTGCGAGCAGGAGACTACCGGTCAGGATCAGGCAGGCCGCGACGACTCGTGGCCGGGCAAACATGGCCTTGAACTCGTCCTTAAACGGCAGGCCGACGGCTGCGGTCGCCGCGGTCGCCAGCGCGGCCATGACTGCTAATCTCACAGCAAAGGGACGCCCGACTCGTGTGCCACGCACCTCGGACAGAAGCGTGCGGGCGTAGATGCGGATCGGTTGGAAGAACACGAGCAGCACCGCCACCAGCGTGCCGACGTGGACGCAGACGTCGAAGAGCAGCATCTCCGGCGAGTCCGGATCGAGTTCGAGCCAGTGTTGCATCAACGCCAGGTGCCCGCTGCTGCTGACGGGCAGGAACTCGGTCAGGGCTTGCAGGATGCCGAGGATGATGGCCTTGGGGAGGTCGAGGGGCATGGCTTGTAGAAGGGAGTGAGGCAGTAAGGGAGTCAGGGAGTCAGGGAAGAGTGTAGCGATGTTCCTATCGTTCGGATTATTCAAGTTGTCGTGGCTCGACCGTGGGACAGCCCGGCCTCAGCGCGTCGGCGCGTGATAAGAACTGTTCCGTTGTCGCACCGGTTAGTTTCTACAGTTTGCGCCCCCTCGCCGCTCCGTCCGAGGGGTTTCCGCGGGTCGTCTCCATCGCGGGCATCCCACCAAGCAACCAGATCGTCGTCTCGCTCTTCCCTTACTCCCTCACTCCCTTACTCCCTCATTCCCTTACGCCCTTCCGCCAAGCGCCACGCCGCGCAATCGCGCCTCTCCGACGATCGGGCGAATATCACCCGAGTTCAGCACGCGGATATCCTTAATGCCGTACTTCATCATCGCCAGGCGGGTCAGGCCCAGGCCGAAGGCGAAGCCGCTCCATTCCTCAGGGTCGATGCCGCCGGCGCGGAGGACGTTGGGATGCACCATGCCCGCGGGCAGGACTTCGATCCAGCCGCTGTGCTTGCAGGTCGGGCAGCCGACGCCGCCGCAGATCTGACAATTCATGTCGATCTCGATGCCCGGCTCGACGAACGGGAAGAAGCCCGGCCGCGTACGCACCTTCACTTCGCGCCGCATCACTTCGGAAAGCAGCGTCTGGGCCATCGCGATCAGGTGGGCGAGGCTGATGTCGCGATCGACGAGGAGCCCCTCGACCTGGTGAAACGTGTTCTCGTGCGAGGCGTCGACCGTCTCGTAGCGGAAGCACCGGCCCGGCGAGATGATCCGCAGCGGCGGGCCGAACTTTTCCATCGAGCGGATCTGCACCGGCGAGGTCTGCGTGCGCAGGCACATGCCGTTCGTCAGCCAGAAGGTGTCCTGCATGTCGCGGGCGGGGTGATCGGCCGGGATGTTGAGGGCCTCGAAGTTGTAGTACTCGGTCTCCATCTCCGGCCCGGCCTCGACGGTGAAGCCCAGCCGCTGAAAGATCCGCTCGACCTCCCACTGCACGGCCGTAACCGGATGCACCGAGCCCAGCACCCCGCGCCGCCCCGGAAGCGTCGGGTCGAACGTGTCGCCGGCCGCCGCGTCCGCCGCCCCCGCGGCCGCTTCGAGCTGAGCCTTGCGGGCATTGATGACGTCCTGCACCCGTCCTTTGGCCGCGTTGACGATTTTGCCCACCTCCCCGCGCTGGTCGGCGGGGTAGTCGCGAATGTTCGTAAGCAGCGACCCCAGCGACCCCTTCTTGCCGAGCACGCTACTCTCTACCGCGCGCAGGGCGTCAACCGACCCCGCGGCCGCAGCATCGGCGGCGGTCCTGGCCTCGATCTCGGCGATGGTCAGATTGAGCGTTTGGACGTCCATGTCGCGGGGAGGATAAGGGGGGTGCGGCGGGGACTCAAGCGGGTCAGGCGACGCGAGAATCGAGTCGGGAGTATTGGGCGTGCGAGCGATGGTCCGGCGTCGGCTTCGTTGCCACGCGTCTTACGCCGGCGCCAACTCCTCGACCGTCCGACGTGGGATGTTCTCATCCACGAGAATGTTCACGACCCTGCGCCGGCCGGCTCAATGGGCATTACCTGCTCTTCCGCCAGGGCGCCGGCGTAATCCAGCGCAGCGAGTACATCTTCACGCACAAGGTTGGGATAGTCTTCCAGGAGCCCCTCGATCGTGTCGCCATTCGCGAGCATGCGGACGAGTTGATGCACGGGCACGCGGGTTCCACGTATGCAGGCCTGCCCGTGACAAACGTCGGGATTGATGCCGATTCGCTCGTACATGCGCAACCTTCGTTGCGGTTAGGTTCGGCTTGCTCGCGGAAGTACAGGACTACCGCTGTCACGGGCCGACCCGGCTGCCGCCAGTCGGCAGATTGTAGCATCGCGGGGAGCCGAATGCACAGAATCACGGGGAAACGCCGCGGGACGCGCCCGCGCCAACGTGATCAGTCGTCCGTTGACCGCGCCCGCCACAGCCCGCACACCGCCATTCCACAAACCCGATCCACCGACCGGGTCTGCCTGAGTCACCGCGCCCACGGTCGAAGTTCCCAGGCCCAAGGGCGGTTTCGACGCGGTGGCAACCGACACGTCCGCATACCCGCGCCGCGTCGTGTCTCCCCGAATTCTCCGGCGGCGGAGTTCCTTGAGCCCAGTCGCGCGAGCGTGGACCCTGCTATACTCTGGCAGGAGAAGCCGATGACAACGATCGCGATTCTGCCTGAATGGGTCGAGGGAAACGGCACTCAATACCGCGCCGTTGGCGGCGGGATAGAGTGCATGGGCAACTCCGCCGGGGAGGCGCTTGACGCCCTGACCGCCCAACTCGATGCACCCCACTCCGGCATCGTGGTCTTGATCCAGTCCATCGTCGGCGATGCACACCTTACGGCCGAGCAGCAGCGGCGTCTCAGTGAGTTGATGGTACTTTGGCGAAGGGCCCGAGACACCGGCAAAACACTTCGCCCACGATTGCAGCAGGAATTGGAATCACTCACTCAGGCCGAACAGGCGGCCGCTCTTGAACGCACCAAAGAGCTTCAGCGCGAGCTGGCGCCGTGAACCCGCGTTACCCCGCGGCAGCACGGCGGGCCGGGCGCCGGTGCGAGTGCTGTCATGCGCCTGAGGTGGGCTGCTCGCCCGCCCGCCACAACCCGCACACCGCCATCCCGCCGACCCAGTCCACCGACCACGGCGAGCCGAACGACGAAAAATGCCGGCGGTAGTCGTCGAGCGTGTTCTGCCACACTTTGTCCGGCTCGCGCCGGCCGGAGAGATCGGTGACGATGACCATGATGAAAACGCCGCCGGGCTTGAGGAAGGTGAGCATACGGCGCGTGGTGTCGAGGGCCTGATCGGTCTGCAAGTCGTAGTGATAGTGGCTGCAGCCGCGGGCCAGGACGGCGTCATAACCGCCTTCCGGCATCGGGATGTCGTCGCGCAGGTCGAGGCGGTGATAGGTCGAGCGCGGGTAGTGCCGCCGCGCCCACTCGATGCCGGATCGCGAACGGTCGATGCCGACGCATCTCAGGCCCATCCGGTTGAGCAGGTTGGTGTGGAATCCGCTGCCGCAGGCGATTTCCAGCACGTCCATGCCGCGCCGCAGCTTGAACCGCTTGACGACGTTGCGACGATGCCACCAGAACTCGCGCCAGAAGGAGTATTTCCAGCCGCCGTCGCGGTAGAAGGCGTCGTAGTACGCGTCGCCGCGCGTAGCGTCGGCCCGGACGGACAGGTCGCGCGACGCGGGGTCGGCCTGGACAGACGGGGGCACGGGCCCTGACGGGGAGATCGGAGCCGGATCGAGCGTCAGCAAGGCGTCACTCATTACGGTTTTATCGGCGGGCCTCGGGCGCACCTTCAGAGCCGCCCGCTTGCCCGTCCGGCCTGACGCCGTAGCATGTCCGCATGGCCGCGCGATGAGCAACCGCCTGCACCCTTCGGAGACTTGTCTGATGGAACCCGCACCGTCCCACCCAGCCGTTCGTGACCGCTGCGTCCTGAGTCGAAGATCCGCCGCGCCGGCCGCCGCTCTGGCACTGGCGGCGATGGTTTTCACGCTTCCGCCGGGATGTGCCGTGGGACGCGGCGATGTCGCGCCGGATTGGCAACTCCGCGACATCAAGGGCGGCGAAGTCGCCCTGCGCGACTACCGCGGACGGGTGGTCCTGCTCGACTTCTGGGCGACGTGGTGTCCGCCGTGCGTCGCGGCCAGCCCGTCGATGCAGCGCCTGCACGACCGGTTCGCCGCCCGCGGCTTCAGCGTCCTGGCGATCCACTTCGACGACACTGGCGACCCGGCCGGCTACGCCCGCAAGCACGGCTACACCTTCCCCATGCTCGAAAGCGGCGGCGACGTGGCGCAGAAGTATGGCGTGGACATGATCCCGACGCTGATCCTGGTGGACGGCGACGGGTGGGTGCTGCATCGACAGACGGGGTTTTCGCCGGACGATGAAGAAAAGCTGGCGAAGCTGATCGAAGAGACGCTGGGCCGCTAAGGCGAGGTCAAAGCGTCCGCGCCGCGCGCCGACCTGCCCGCGGCCTGCGCCCCGCCCCGAGCGCCCGACTCTCTGAGCCCCGACTTTCAAGGCGGGTCTTGCGGCGTGCGCGTTCCGGCGGGCGTCGAGTGCGCGAGGCACGCAACGAGGGCCTCGAGTCGATCAGCGAAGCCCGGGACTGAAACCGCCGATGCACTGGGCGAAAACCCCCCGCATGAATGCGGGGGCTCTGATGACACTCGACGACCGCTCCCCGTTGCCTGTTGCGACCTCGCTATTGTTCAGCCGGATAGTCGAACTCCAGTTCGTCATCGGCGATCGACACGTTCAACTGAGGGTGGTACGTGATGGACTTGACCGTACGAAACGTGTCGAACTGTGACTGCCTGTCGAGCCGGCGCAGGAGCCCGCTCTCCTTGTCGATCCAGAGCGTCCACCAGCCGTCGCACTCCTTTTTGCCCTGAATCTTGCTGGTCGTGACGCCGTCGATCTGCTCTTCGCCGAGCATCTCGACTTCTTCCAGTTCACTCAGCGCGAATCCACCGATGTCGTCGGGCATGAGCAGGCGCGGCACGGTGTGCGCAGAACCGCTGGATACGCCGGTGGCCGCCGCCACACCGTTCGACATGCTGCGGTAGCGGCGAACGTCCGGTTCGAACCCGGCCCAGACATACGCTCCCTCGCCGTCGGACCAGACGACGAACTGCGTCGTCTCGGTGTCGCCGTCGCGCTCGCTGTATTCAAAACGGAACCGGTCGGTTCGAACGAACGCCGTCTTGAACGGTTTTTCAACCACCCGTTCGCCGTCCTCGTCGATGAACGTCGTCGTCACCAGTCCCTCGTCGCGGTACGTATCGCACGCGGCATACGTCGCGGCCGCGCCGTCGAGGATCGCCCGCGCCTGCTCCGGCGCAGATCCCCCCGGCAGCCGCGAGTCGTCCACGGCCGACGTGTCCGCCATCCAGCACGCGGACCATCCGCATCCGCCCAGCCACAGCAGCCCGAACGCAAGAGTTGTACGCATCGCTTTGTCCTCCGTCAGTGTGTGCGCCCACGACGCCAGGTGGGCGTGCTGCGGCGGGATTATACCGAGTGACGCCAGTCACCTCAACGTGATCCGCGATCCCACGACGGCCGGGTGGGGGTCGGGATGCCCACCCGTCGCGATGAAAGGCGCGGACACGACGCAGGCCGCGCGTGGCAGTCATCCCCTCCTGCCGCGTCGTTCACAGCCGCTCGCGCAGCTCCTTCAACTTCGCCAGCGCCTGCATCGGCGTCACCTCGTTAAGGTCCAGCTCGCGCAGCGCGCCGATGATCTCTTCGCCCGGATCCTTGAACAGCTCCAGTTGGGGATCATTGCGCGTTTGCCGTTTGCGCAGCTTCGGGCCGTGCGATTCGCGTTGGAAGCCCTGTTGAAGCTCGGCGAGGATCTCCTCGCTGCGGCGAACGACCGGCTTGGGCACGCCCGCCAGCCGGGCCACATGCACGCCGTAGCTTTTGTCGGCCGCGCCCTCGACGATGCGATGGAGGAAGACGATGCCCGGCTCGCCGCCGCCGTCGTCGTGCACCTCGCGTACCGCGACGTTGAAGTTCCGCACGCCGGCCAGAAGTTCCGCCAGTTCGGTCAGTTCGTGATAGTGCGTGGCGACCAGCGTGCGGCAGCCGATCTTGGTGGCGATGTGCTCGGTGATCGCCCACGCCAGCGACAGGCCGTCGAACGTGCTGGTGCCGCGCCCGAGTTCGTCCAGCACCACCAGCGAATCGCGGGTCGCGTGATGCAGGATGTTGGCGGCTTCCGTCATCTCGACCATGAACGTGGACTGCCCGCGCATGATCTCGTCGGAAGCGCCCACGCGGGCGAAGATGCGATCTACCAGCGAGAAGCTCATCGCGGCGGCCGGCACGAACGCCCCGGTCTGTGCCAGCAGCGTCAGCGCCGCCACCTGACGGATGTACGTGCTCTTGCCGGCCATGTTCGGGCCGGTGATGACCAGCACGCG
Source organism: uncultured Phycisphaeraceae bacterium (assembly GCA_964648365.1). Lineage (GTDB taxonomy): Bacteria > Planctomycetota > Phycisphaerae > UBA1845 > UBA1845 > SURF-32. Next base: position 2,248 of record CAZYLK010000043.1, on the reverse strand, counting down.
GTCGTCGCGTTCTCCGAAGCCGGCATCATTCGGCACGAACGACTCAGCCAGCAGTTCATCCAGCACCGGGTGCCGCCCGTCACGAATGATCAGCCCCCCCCCGTCCACGATCTCGGGCCGCACGCAGCGCCGCTGGACCGACCATTCGGCCAGCCCGGCGACGCAGTCGACGCGCCCGATCGCCTCGGCCGCGCAGAGCAGCGCCTTCGTGTGCTCAGCGACGTTGCGGCGGACCTCTTCGAACAGGTCGTATTCGAGCAGGCACGCCCGCTCTTTGGCGGTCAGCACTTCATCTTCAAACGTCTTCAACTCGTCGGTGATGTATCGCTCGGCGTTCTTGACCGTCTGCCGGCGGACGTAGTTCGCGGGAACCTCGCCCTTGTAGGCCCGAGAAACTTCGATGTAGTAGCCGAACACGCGGTTGTAGGCGACCTTCAGGCCGCTGATGCCGGTCTCGTCGATCTGGCGCTTCTGATAATCCGCCAGCCAGCTCTGGCCGTCGCGGCTGACGGCGTAGAGCCGGTCGAGTTCGGCGTGGTAGCCGTCGGCGATGATGCCGCCTTCGCGCACGGTCAGCGGCGGATCATCGCGGATCGCGGTGCGCAACAGGTCTGCGACGCTGTCCAGCCCCGCCAGCCCCTCCGATGCCTCAACGAGAAACGCCGCCCGGCTTTCGCTCAGGATCGCCGCCAGCGGCGGCAGCGCGTCGAGCGTGCGCCCGAGCGCCTTCACGTCGCGCGGTGATGCCCGTCCCAGCGACACGCGCGAGGCGATCCGCTCGACGTCGGCCATGCACCGCAGCAGTTCGCGCGTCTGCGCCCGGGCGGCATCGGTATCGACGAAGTACGCAACGGCATCCTGCCGCGCCGTGATCGCATCCGCGTCGCGCAGCGGCAGTGCCAGCCAGTGCCTCAGCATTCGCGCGCCCATCGGGTGCGTCGTCCGGTCGACGGCCGCCAGCAGGCTGCCCTCCCGCCCCCCCCCGCGGATGGTGCGCGTCACCTCCAGCGCCAGCCACGTGCTCTGGTCGATGCTGACGTACGCATCGCTTGTACGCCGGCCGATCGAGTGGATGTGCTCCAGCCCGGTTTTCTGTGTTTCCTGCAGGTAGTCGACGATGCAGCCGGCGGCGCAGAGCGAGGCGTCCATGCCATCGAAGCCGAACCCCGCCAGCGTCGCCACATCGAAGTGCTTGAGCAGCGCCTGCTCGGCGTTGTAGTTCGACAGCGAGAACTGCGGCCGTCGGCTGACCGCCGCCTGGGTGACGTGCTCCACGTGCGCCGCGATCTTCGCGGCCGGGCCGTCGCGCTGGTCGTCGATCAGCAGCTCCGCGGGCGCGAGCCGCACAAGTTCGTCGACCAAGTGGTCGGGTTTGAGCGTGACCACCTCAAATCGCCCGCTGACCAGTTCGACGGTCGCCAGCCCGGCCTCCTTGCCGCGAATGCACACGGCCGCGAGCAGGTTGTCTTCCTTCTCGTCGAGCAGCGACGCATCGGTGAGCGTCCCGGCGGTGACGATGCGCGTCACGTCGCGCTTGACCACGCCCTTGGCCTGCCGGGCGTCTTCGAGTTGCTCCGAAATGGCCACCTTACGCCCGGCGTTAACCAGCTTCGCGAGGTATTGCTCCAGCGCGTGATACGGAATGCCGGCGAGCGGGATGGGGTTTGCGCCCTTGTCGCGCGTCGTCAGCGCGATCCCCAGCAGCCGTGAGCACTCGACGGCGTCCTCGTAGAACGTTTCGTAGAAGTCTCCCATCCGGAACAAGAGGATGGCATCGCCGACGCGTTTCTTCTGCTCGACATACTGCCGCATGGCGGGTGTTAGTTTGGCCGTATCCGCATCCGCCGCAGTCGCGGCGAGCGACGGCGCCGTATTCGCGGCCGCGCGTGCGGGAGGCGGATTGTCGTCGAACGGGGGTCGCATCTGGACACGAACATACAACTAACGGAGCGGCCGTGCCAGCGCGAGAAAGCACGCGACAGACCCGGCCGCGTCCGTATGCTGTCGCCGGGCGGGCGATAGCCGCTGCTCAGTCCGCGGAAACCGGCCCGAACGCCTTCGGATGGGCGCAGACGTGCGCGAACAGCAGTTCCGTCAGATCATCCGGATAATCGAAGAACTCGGCGTCGAGCGGTTCGAGGGCGGCCGCCGTTTCCTCATCGAGAGAGTTCAGCAGCTTCTCGAAAGCGTCGGCGTCCGCGGGCGGCCTGCCGCGCCCCAGCACGCAGAGGGCCGACTCCACGATCGC
>CAZYLK010000042.1:0-38226 GCA_964648365.1 uncultured Phycisphaeraceae bacterium | reverse complement strand
TGCTGGGGCCCGAAGTTGAGCGTCCACAAATCTCCGCCCGGCTCTTCGGGGGCGAAGGTGGTGGGTTGAACGGCTGGGGCCAGTTCGGAGGTCATCAGTTCAGCGGACATTCGTCGTCATATCCTCCATGGTGCCGCGACCCAGCGCCGGGTACGCGTGTGCTGACCAGGTCATTGCCGCCGCCGCTGCTTCCTTCGTCGCTGCGGTTGTTTTTGGCTCTTAGTTCGCTTGGCGCGCAGCCGCTCAACGTCAAGCATGTCCTGCGGCCGGCCCGCGGCGAGCTTGGCTCGAATCAGGTCCGCTCGCGAGAGCAAGTCTATAGGCACCTCGGCGTAGGTCGCGCTCACCCGATTCTTCCACGCGGTCTCGAAGCGGACGCCGTCCACGCCCATCAGCACGTCGATCCGCGACGGCTCCACGCCGACGCTGTACACCATCCGCTCGTCAGTGAAGTCTTCCGGTTCAATGTCGCGCAGCGGCGCTCCGAATGACCGGAGCGCGTTCCAGACTCGTTCGGCATTCTCACGAGTGGGTTCGATCCACAAATCCAGATCCTTCGTATATCGCGGTTCAGCGTGATACATGACGGCGTACGCGCCGACGACGAGAAACCGGACGTTCTCGTCTTTCAAGGCGCTCAACATGTCTCTGAAATTCGGGTTCCGCTCCATCGCCGCCTCGCATCAGGCTGACCTCCTTGACCATCTGCCACGCCGCCGCGAACCGGCCTTCGGCGCCGACGCGTCGCCAGAATTCCGCATCGAAGCTGCCATCCACCTGATCGCGCGGCACCATCTGCTCCATGACCACGGGCGGGCGTTTCTTGATCGTCTTTTTCACGCCGCACGCTCCTCCGGAGATGCATCTGCCGGCGCACATGCAAGCAGCATTGGCAACGGGCGCAGCTCCCGCCGGAGCGGATCGAGCGAGAATCCAAGTGCATTCAGTGTGAGCATGCCCAGCAGCGTGCAGTCCCTCTCCTCGCCGAACAAGACGTTCGCGATTCCGATTGCCGTACCGTACTTGAACAGCGCCACACCCTTCTCCCGGACGATCTTGCTGCCATCGGCCAGCCGGAACTGCTGCTCCGCCAGCGGCTTGATGCCGAGCCGCTCCAGGATCGGCGTGGGAACCACGGAGTAGACCGCACCGGAATCCACGAGAAACTCGACCGTCTCCAGTGTCTCACGCGACGCGGGGTTTCCGATCTCGATGTCCAATACCATCAAACCCACAGTTGATTCACCCTTCATTTGCAGGCAGCGCGTCCCTGACTATCCTTGAAACCGATACCTCCGGTTGATTCACTCCGCTTCGTTCAGCAGACCGACGCACGATCAACTATCCTCGTCGCAGCGAGCCGGGCGTGTCCTCTTCATTCGCCATTCGCCATTCGCTATTCGCCATTCCGCGCCTCACGCCCCCTCGCGCGTCATCACCTCGAAGTTCTCCCGTTCCCCGCGCCCGTGCAACGGATAGTCCTTTCGCAACGGATGCGACTTGAAACCCTCCCACGTCAGAATCCGCCGCAGGTCGGGGTGCCCGGTGAACTTGACGCCGAACAGGTCATACACTTCCCGCTCCTGCCACGTCGCCCCCTTCCACAAGCTCGTGACGCTGGGCACTTCCGGGTTCGGATCGTTGGCGAAGCACTTGACCCACAGGCGATGGCCGTACGTGACCGACACCAGCGTATAGGTGACGCCGTACCGGTCGCGGGCTTTGGGGAACTGGAGATAGTCCACGCACGTCAGGTCGCTGATTTGCTCGAAGCGGCACCGATCGTCCATCCGAAGAAACCGCATGACATCAAGCAAGCGATCCGCCGGCACCCGGATGCACGTCTGCTCGTCGTCAGGGTTCTTCTTCGGCGCCAGCGGCGCGACCGCGAAGTCGATGTCGGGGAACTTCTGGTTCAGCGCCGCGATGAGATTCTGTGATGCGTCGTTCATGACTTTGAAGATGGGAGTGAGGGAATGAGGGAGTCAGGGAGTGAGGGAAGTTATGGAATGTGCTCCTGCGATTTCTGAACGCCGTCTCACCACTCGTGGGTCCGCTCGCAACTACTTCACCTTCGTAACCGGCTGATCCGGGTGCGCCGGGTTCGGCACCAGCCGCCGCCCCTGGCAGTCAGCCAGCAGATCCAGCTTTTCCAGCACTGTCTGACCGATCAGCACTTCGTCTCCCAGGACGAGCGCCTCCTCAAGTGTATCCCGCCCCAGCATCTCAAAAATGATCGGTTCGGTGACGCCCACCGTCTCCTTCCGCCCGTCCGCGTATTCCGCGACCCGCTCGCCACGCCTTTCCAGGCCGAGTCGCTCCAACAGGTGCACCGGTATAACGGATCGCACCGCACCCGTATCGACCAGTGCGTCGGCCTCATACGCCCGGACGTCGCCGATCGGCAGTCGCCCGCGCCGGGCCAGTGCCTCATCCATTGCATTCGTGAGGCGGACTTTGATTCTTATTTCACCCATCATTCCTTGCTTTCCGCCACCGGTTCCCACCTGGTGCCACTGATCTTGAGCAGTGCCATCCCGCGACGACCGTCCCTCCCCGAAGCCCACTGCTCAAGAGCAGTGGCACGTGGCACCCCCAACTAAAGCCGGCCGTCATCGCCCTGCGTCTTCCCTTACTCCCTTATTCCCTTGTTCCCTAACTCCCTTCCACCTGCACCTGCACCGTCGGCTCCACCACCATCCCCAGCCCGCGCTTCCGCTCCGCGCTGGGCGTGAACCCTTCACGCTCGACGATCCGTTGGATGGCCATCACGCCTTCGATCAGCGTCTCCGGCCGCGGCGGGCAGCCGGGGACGTACACGTCCACCGGCATGAACTGATCCACCCCCTGCACCACCGCGTACGTATCGAACACGCCGCCGGTGCTGGCGCAGGCGCCCATGCTGATGACCCACTTAGGCTCGCACATCTGCTTGTAGATGCGCTGCAAGACCGGCATCATCTTGATCGCCACCCGCCCGGCCACGATCATCAGATCGCACTGCCGCGGCGTGAACCGCATGACCTCCGCCCCGAAGCGGGCGATGTCGTAGCGGGACGCCCCGGTCGCCATCAGCTCGATCCCGCAACACGCCGTCGCGAAGGGCATCGGCCACAGCGAGTTCTTCCGCGACCAGTTCACGCCGAACTGCCCCGCGTCGCGCAGCACTTTCACCACCGCGTCCAGCCGCGAGACCAGAAAATCATCCGGCCCGGTGCGGGCGAGCGCATGCTCTTTTGTGGCCGCTAGTCCCACTTGAATGCCCCCTTCTTCCACTCGTAGACCAGGCCGAGCACCAGAACGGAGAAGAACAGGCCCATCGCCAGCAGCAGGAACCCCGGCCCCGCCTCGGCCGCGCCGTCGGTCGCGATGCGATAATCCGTCGTCGCGCTCGCGTGGTACACCAGCGCCCACGGCCACAGGAACGCTACTTCCACGTCAAACAAGAGGAAGAGCATCGCCACGATATAGAACCGTATGTTGAACCGCCGCCGCGAATCGTGCATGGCGGGCATGCCGGACTCGTAGGTGTCGTCTTTGGTTGAGCCGTGCCGCTTTCGGGGCCCGATGAGGCTCGCCGCGACGAGCACCACCGCGGCCGCGGTCGCGGCCGTCAGGATCAGCACCCCGATCGAAGCGTAGGCTGAAAAGTCAGTCTCTGGCATCGCATCTCACCCATCGACCCCAATCCGTCGGGGCCTCCGACCCACGGACGCTCGGCCACGAACGCCATCGTACCGATCGCGCCATGCACTGTACACGAATGGTATCGCCATTCGGGAAAAAATTCACAAAGTCGGCATAAGTGTTTGTCGAAAAGTGGCTTATGTCATGTGCTCCGGCGCGCCGGACGCGCCGCGGGCCGGCGGGTGCACCGGAGTGCGGGACGACCCCGCGACGCCGCTTGACCGGCCGCCTCACGCGCGCTTCTCCCCCACGACGTCATACGCCGCGACGCAACCCGGCGCCTCCGTCACCTCGACCCGGCAGACCGTCACCAGACCGTCGCGCCGCAGCACCTCATACACGATGCGCGCCACGCGCTCCGCCGTCGGCTCGACGCCCTCGAACGCCGGCAACTCGTTGAGGTTTCGGTGATGCCAGCCGGCCGCGATGCCCTCCAGCGCCGCCCGCGCCTGGTCAAAATCGACGACCATGCCCAACGCGTCCAGTTCCTCGCGCGAAAAACAGGCTCGGATCCCCCAATCGTGGCCGTGCAGCGGCTCCAGGGTTCCGTCCGGCAGTCGGACGCGATGCATCGCGCAAAAGGTGGTCTGAACATAGACGTAGTACATGGCCTAACCGCTGCTTGACGCCGAACACCTGCCCCCCGACCGGCCTCGGCAGCCCGCCGGTTCACGCCACCCGCGGCCTGACCAGCAGGCTACGGCCCGCCGTCCGTCGCCGCCAGTGCGCGACGGATGAACGCCTCGGCCTGCTTCGCGGAGGCGTCATCGTACGTGAATCCGCCGGAGCCGTGATCGCCGGCCGTCTCGATGAAAGTCTTCGGCTCGGCCGCCGCGTCAAAGAGCGCTCGCCCCAGGGCGATCGGGATGAGCGTGTCATCGCGGCCGTGCATGATCAGCTTCGGACACTCAATCCGCCCGATCCGCTCGATACTCGGGTAACGGTAGCGGCAGAGCAGATGGACCGGCAGCAACGGATAGTGCATTTTGCCCACGTCGGCGAGTCGGGTGAAGGTCGATTCGATCATCAGCGCGGCCGGCTGGTGCCGCGACGCCAGCTCGACCGCCACCGCTCCGCCCAGCGAGCGGCCGAAGACGACGATCCGCTCCGGCGGCTCACCGCGCTCGGTCGTCAGGTACTGCCAGGCGGCTTCGGCGTCCCGGTACGTTCCCGCCTCGCCCGGGCTGCCCTCGCTCGTTCCGAATCCGCGGTAATCGAAGATGAGGACGTTCATCCGCATGCGGTTGAGGATCTGAAGATCCGCCAGCCGGTCGCAGATATTGCCGGCGTTGCCGTGGCAGAAGAGAACGGTACCGGCTGGCTTCTCGGCCGGGACGTACCATGCGCCCAGGCTGAGGCCATCGGCCGTTCGCAGCGTCACCTCCTCGTACGCCATGCCGAGGTCCGACGGTTTGTACTCGATGTCGCGAGACGGGAAGTAGATCAGCCGTGTCTGGAAAAAGTAGACAAACAGGCATACGGCGGCGTATGTGGCGGGGATGAGGAAGAGCAGTCGGATCACGCGTCGCTTCCTGGTCATCCGCGGCCGCGGAGTCGGTCTGGATACGTCAGCACCCGCCGCCCCGGCGGAAGCGCCGGAGCCCGCGTCCTCGACACCCTGTTCCACGCCACGCTCCGTCGATTCGTCATGCCGGTTCACTCGTGGATCTCTCGCACTTGAGGCCGAAGAACGCGCGCATATTGTCCCACGTCCGATCGCACAGCTCGCCATATTCTACGCCGCGCAGCTCAGCGAGAAACCGGGCCACGTGGGCGACGTGCGCCGGCTCATTCGGGCGGCGGCTGCGCACCGGCACGGGTGAAAGGTAGGGCGAGTCCGTCTCGACCATGAGTTGATCCGCCGGGTAGGCGCGTGCGAGGTCGTGCAGCCAGCCGGACCCGTTAAACGTGACGATGCCGGTAAACGAGATCCTCCAGCCGTGTTCTGCGACCAGCGCCGCCTCCTCGGCGGTCCCGGTGAAGCAGTGAAAGACCACTCGTCGCCCCGCCATGCCCTGTTCGAGCAGGATCGGCACCGCGTCCTGAAACGCCTCACGACAGTGAATGACGACGGGCAGATCGAAGGGCGCCGCGCGTTCAAGTTGTTGCACGAAGACCTCCCGTTGCCGCCGGCGGTCGGCGAAGTCGTAGTGGTAGTCAAGCCCCATTTCGCCCGCGGCCACGACGCGGCCGGACCGGTAATGGGCCGCGAGGCCCTCAATGTCTGCCGGCGTGACTTTGTCTGCGTAGTGAGGATGCACCCCGGCGCAGACCGAGACGCGCCCCGCGAACCGGACCGCAACCGCCAGCCCCTGGTCGATGTCCGGAAGCGTCGTACAGACGGTGATTACGTGTTCGACGCCGGCGGCGGCCGCGCGGGCCATCACCTCGTCCAGTTGAGACGCCAGGCTCGGATCCGTGAGGTGTGCGTGAGAGTCGATCAGCGGCATCGTGCAACCCCCGTTACGGCAAGCGATCCCAGGCGGCGGCGCTCGCGACGTTCCGGCTCATCCGCGCGGATCGAGCGGAAACGCCCCCTTGAAGTGCTCGACCAGCGGCTTGCGATCCGGCTCGATGATCACGGTCAGCAGGTCGAGCCGCGCCGGCCACTGCCTGGCCCCGCTCGACGACAGAAACCGCAGCGCTGCCCGCGAAATCCGCCCGATCTGACCCCGGGCGAGGTTCGCTTCCGGGTCCGCGCCCGAGCGGCTCGTGCGCGTCTTCACTTCCGCGAACACGATCGTCAGCCCGTCCATCGCAATCAGGTCGATCTCGCCGGCCGACGACTGATGGTTGCGCGCCAGAATGCGGTAGCCCAGCCGCCGCAGGAACCGCCGCGCGGCCCGTTCTCCCAGTTTGCCGACATCCGCAGTATGCAGCATGGCGCGGGACATGATGCCAGCAATGGCGGCGGTTGCAAAGCGTGACCGGACCGGACCGCTCCTCCTGGCGCTCGCGCCGCGCTACAATCCCCGGCCCGTCGAAAGCCGGCGCGTCGGGCTTCGACCCTTTGACCCGCACGAGGTTCGCTCCATGACCGTACTCGTCGTCACCCTCGTCACCGCCCTGACGATCTCCGGACTCTGCTCTCTCGTGGAGGCGTGCCTGCTGAGCATCACGCCCAGCCAGGTGGCGACGCTGTCGCGGCGCCAGCCGCGCGTCGCCGCCGCGTGGCAGAATTTCAAGTCCTCCATCGAGCGACCGGTCGCCGTCATCCTCATCGTCAACACCGCCGCTCACACCATCGGCGCGACCGTGGCGGGGGCGCAGTTCGAACTCGTGTTCGGTACGCGGTGGATGATCGCGTTTTCCGTTGCGCTGACCTACGTCATGCTCCAGTTCACCGAGATTCTGCCCAAGACGCTCGGCGTGCGTTACAGCCTGGCGCTGGCGCCCGTCATCGCCCCCATCCTGACGGTTCTGGTGCGCGTTCTCTCGCCGGTGCTGAGCTTCGTCCACCTGGTGAATCGGCCGTTCGAGTCGCGACGGCGGGCGCCGGAGCAGCCCGCGACGCTGGATGAGATCGTGGCACTGGCGGCCGCCGCCCGCGTGTCGCAACAGATCGACCCGCAGCAGGAGCGCATCATCCGCGTGGCATCCCGCTTCGATCGCATCCGCGTGCGACAGATCATGACGCCCCGGACGCACGTGGACTATCTGCGGCTCGATCAGCCGATCGACGAGACGCTCCGCGTCGTGCAGGCCAGCGAGTACACCCGTCTGCCCATCTGCGACGGCGATCTCGATCACGTCATCGGCTTCGTACACATCAAGGATCTGTTCAATCATCTGGAGCTGATGCCGGGCCGGCTGCGCCTGCTGGATCAGCGCTCGCCGGAGGGCGAACTGATCGCCGTCCCCGATGGTGCGCCCGGGTCTGCGGTTCACGTGATCGGCGCGGGCGCCATCAACCTGCACGCCATTCGCCGCGACGTGCTCTTTCTGCCCGATACCGTCTCCGTTCAGCAGGCGCTACGCCAGTTTCAGCAGCATCACACGCACATGGCCGTCGTTGTGGATGAATACGGCGCCACGCAGGGAATCGTCACACTGGAGGACGCCATCGAAGAGTTTGTGGGCGAGATCGACGACGAGTTCGACATCAGCGCGCCGCCGACGCTGGTGGTCGAATCGGGGCGCTTCCGGGTCAGCGGCCTGTACGCGATGCGAGACCTGTGCGAGCGGCTCGGCCTCGACGACGCACCCGCCGCCGACAGCGATACGCTGAGCGGCTACATCACGGCCCAGCTCGGACGCTTCCCCAGCGTCGGTGACGTGGTGCCGCTCGGACCCTACGCCGTCCGCGTCGTGGCCGTCCATCGCAACCGCGTGCGCCAGGCCGAGATCGACGGCGCCGAGTCGGGATAAACTCTGACGGCGGGGCATCGCCCGTGGTGGCACCGCGGCGCCTGCGTGCAGGATATCTTATGCTTTCCCATGGCGCACCGGGCCGGCAGGAACCGTCCGGTATTGCTGCGACGGGACAGCGCTATGCACGAGCCCGGGACGCGACCACTTCTGGCGGTCAGTGTCGCCCGCGAGATTCGCCGGCGGTTCATGGCCGCGGCCGTGACGGCGGCGCTGATCTTCAGCGCCGCGCTGGCCCTGGGCCTGCGCACGATCGAACATTCGCGGACCTGGGGCGCCGCGCAGGCGGCGTTTACGTCGCTGGCCGCGTCGCGCGATCTGACGGCGGAGCAGGCGCTGGCCAAGCTCTGCGTTCACCGACCCGACGTCGTGGCCGCTGGTCTGACCGGTCCGGACGGCCGGCTTCGCGCTCAATGGCCCGCCGACGCCGCGCTCGGCGACGTTGGCGTTGCCGTCGGGCGGAACCAACTCGCCCGCATCCGCTTCGAGGACTCGTCCGCCACGGCTCGATGCTATTGGCACGCGCATCCCGCCGATCGCGGCTACTTCGTGATCTGGCTGCGCCCGGGCCGATGGTGGGACGTGTGGCTCGCGTCGAGTCTTGCGGCCGCGACCTTTATCGGGCTGGTGCAGCGGGTGCAGGCGGGCCGCCTGAGCACCTGGATCGAAGGGCGGATCATGTTGCCTTTGCAGCACATGGCTTCGCCGCACGCCACCGCCGGGCTGGACGCGGGCCCGATCCTCCCGGCTGCCCGTCCGTGCGATGAGTTGACGGCCGTGGGGGATCGGTTGGATGCGCTCCGGCAGGAGGTCGAGAAATCGCAACGACGCATTCGCTTTCTCGAACGCCGCGGCCAGGACCAGCTCCGCGCCAGCCAGCGTCAGTACGAGCGCCGCCTCCAGCGCACCCGGGCCGAGGCGCTCATCGATCCGCTGACGCGCCTGTACAACCGCCGTTTCCTGAAGGAGGAACTCGACGGGATCTTCCAGCATCAGCGCGAAGCCCGCGAGGAACTGGCGATCGTCATGATCGACCTGGACAACTTCAAGGGTCTCAACGACACGCGCGGCCATCAGGCCGGCGACACCATGCTGCGCTTCGCGGCCGATCTGATCCGCGGCTCGATCCGGAAGAGCGACTACGCCGTACGCTACGGCGGCGACGAGTTCGTCCTGGTAATGCCCGGCACCGACCGCGCCCAGGCGGGAGCGGTGGTAAAGCGAATCGTATCGCTGTTCGCTCAGTACGCGCGGCGCGACGGCGACGACTGCGCCGTCAGCATGAGCGCCGGCATCGCCACCATGACCACCGAGCGCGCCGTCAACGGCAGCGAACTGATGTGCAAGGCCGACGCCGCGCTCTATCGCGCAAAGGGGTCGGGCAAGAATACCGTCGTTCTGTCGCCGGGCTGCGCCGTCGCGTAGCAGCCGGCCACCCTCCGCCGCGACGCAGGCGGCCCGTCCAGCCAGGCGTCTCCGATACGCCGCCCGGCCTGCCCGTTCCGGCATCCAACCGTCCCGGAATCGATCATTCTGTCACGCCGTCGCGTTCCGTCCGCCGCCGTCAACCGAAAGCCCGGAAAAAAACGCTTGCTTCGCGCGCTTTACGCGAGTAGACTACCGGGAGCCTGCATGGATCGGGCGGGGTCGCCGGGCGCCGGGGGGGCGCCAGGCAGAGTCGGAAGGTTCTACCGACCCCTGGGACGAATCCCCTCTCGTCTCTTCCCGGCCGCAGGACATGTGTACAGGGGGCTCGACGCCGGCAGGGTGATACGGCATACCTGCCGCGGTCGTCGGCGCGACGTTCCATGCCGGAAGTCTGAGTCAGGGTTCGGGTACGTCGGGTGCGTCACGACTCGTCGGGCAATGGGCGTCAGGTATGCCCCTGCCGTAACTGAGGTCGGCGACGGCCACATTCCTCCCGCCGCATTCCGAACCGTCCGGGCGCGATTCACAAAAGCGTCCACGTCCAATTCGAAGGGAGTCTTTTCATGTCCAGAGGCATCCGAGTGCTTGTCGTCCTGTCGTTCGCGTCCGCGGCCCGCGGAGATCTTGTGCGTTTCGACGGCATCGATCCCGGGGCGGGTCCGACTTCGCCAAGACCCAACTCCAACCGGGCGGCGGCCGACTTTACCGCTGCGGCCGAACAGATCGGTATCGTGTATGGCTTCGATTGTGAGTCCCTCCCGACGGGCTTTTTCAATGCCCTGGAAGTCGCCCCGGGCGTCACGGCGCGCCTGCTTCGCGCCGGCAACTCCAGCGGCATCATCAGCGGCAACGGATCCGTCTCGACCGGTTACAACACGACGCCGAACGGCGCCAAATGGCTGCGGCTCGATCCCAACACCGATGGTGCGATGGAGTTCACGTTTGAGACGCCCATTCATGCCTTCGGCGCCTATTTTACCGGTGTGGGCACCTCCAGCGGCAACGTCTTCGTTGAGTTCGATGACGGCAATCAGCAATCGTTGCCCATGCCGGGTTCGTCCCAGGGCGGGGTGCTGTTTCTGGGTTTGACCGACGAGGCTCGCGCGATTTCCGCCATCACCATCATTATCCGCAACGGGTCGGGCGATACGTTCAGCATCGACGACGCGAGCTACGTGGGCACGTGCAGCGGCGTCGAGCGTCTCAACGCCGTGTGTCGTCCGAACGCCGTGATTACGGCCGCCGCCAGCCTGGGCGTGCAAGGAACGCCCATTCAGTTTACGCTGGACGATGAACGGGTGCGCACGCGGGCGTTCGGCGCCAAGGGAAAAGCCAAGGCCAAGTGGAGCGGCACGGAACCCGGCGCGCACGTGGTTCACGCGACGCCCGGGTGCGGATTCGCCAACGTCGATTTCATCTACTGCGGGCAGGGACAGTGCAGCAACAACGAGCGGATCGAACTTCACTGCGATAGCGGCATGGTGATCGCCGAGGCCACTGGCGGCATCTCACAGGAGGAAATCGTCTTTTACCTGGACGCGGCCCAGCGTCGAAACCGCGTCTTCGGCAACGGCGGCGGGGCCGAGGCCCGATGGGACGGCATCGACCCCGGTGAGCACACCGTCAACGCCGTGCTCTCCTGCAAGACGGTGCTGGAAGCGCGCGTCGAATGCCGTTCCGGAAACTGCACCGGGCGGGAGTCGCTGGCGGCCAGTTGCGTGCGGACTAACGGCAAGAACGTCACCACGGCCACGCTGCGCAACGGCGAGCCGGGCACGCCGGCCATCTTCCGCCTCGATGGCGGGCAGCGCCGCACGCGCACCGTCAACAACGCCGGGAAAGCGAAGGCCAAGTGGGGGCAGGGCGACGGGCTGCCGCCCGGCTCGCACGATGTGACCGTGCTGCTGGCCTGCGGTGACGAGCCGGTCAAGGCCGTTCAGTGCCCCTAGCGGCTACTGAAGCGCGATCGTATCGCGACACCCGCGCGCAGCGCTGTCCGCGCGCGGGTGTCGCGCGATCTGTCGAGCGCGTCCGACCTGCGCACAGGCGGTCTGACCGGCTCCCGGCCGGGCGCTGCGCGCTGAGACGTGTCCATGGGGTGGATCGACGCGGCGCTGCCGCGTCCGATCGAAAGGAACGAGTGCATGAGTCCGCATTCCGATGCGATCGGCGGCGCGCGATGGACGGCGTGCCGCCGCGCGATGGTCACGGCCGTCGCGGCGTGGCTGGGTTTCGGCGGGGTCAGTTCGGCGGACGACGACGCACGGTCGGCCGGCCCGGCCACGTCGTCCCGGGTTCAACCGAACATCATCGTCATCATGTCGGACGACCAGCGCTGGGACACCCTCGCCGGCATCGCGCCCGACTACATGCCCCAGGACGTCATGCCTGCGCTGAAGCAGCGCCTGATGGACCGGGGCGCGGTCTTTACCCAGGCGTTTACGTCGGTGCCGCTGTGCTGCCCGGCGCGGGCGTCTTTCCTGGCGGGGGGGGTGGAGCCGCACAACACCGGCGTGCTCAACAACCAGTGGCCCAACGGCGGCGCCACGCTCTTCAACGATCAGCAGTCGCTGGCGACGTGGCTGGGCGCGCGCGGCTACCGCACGGCCCTGATCGGCAAGTATCTCAACGAATACGAACAGATGGCGGGGACCGATCCGGACGGCCGGCCGATCGCGGCCGGGCGCTACGTGCCGCCGGCCTGGGACGTCTTCCTCGGGCACGAAAACGTCAAGTACTTCGGCAAGTATCCCTTTACCCTCGGCATGGCCGGCCCCGATGGACCGCGGGCCGGCCTGCGCCTGGCGGCCGATCGGCGACAGCTTCCGCCGTTTCTGGCACAACTCCGCGCGGCGGGCTTCCCGCCTACCCTGGCGGACTTCGTCGAAGACTTCGACTACGACGAGCCGCCCTACGTGACGGAGTTTCACAAAGGTGCGGCGCTGAGTTATCTCGCCGACGCGGCGACGTTCGAGGCGCCCTTCTTTCTGTTTATCTCAACGACCGCCGCTCATCGACCCGCCTATCCGGATCCGCAGGATGCCCATCTGTTCCCCGGCTTCGAGTACCGCGCCCGGGGCTGGGGCGAGCCGGACCTGAAGGACAAACCCGCCGGCATCAACCGGGAGGCGGAACCGTTTGACGGGTACTACGACGGCAGCGTCGAGTTCAGCAGCGACGGCCGGCTTCCCGACGAAGTCTTCGCCGACCAGCTTCGCAGCCTGCGCGCCGTCGACCGACTCGTCGATGAGGTGCTCGCCGCGGTCGACGCCGATCCAGAGCTGCGCGACAACACCGTCATCGTCTACACGTCGGATCATGGGTTTCAGTGGGGCGAGCATCGCGTCTTCGATAAGGCCAAACCTTACGAAGAAGTGATCCGCGTGCCGCTGGTCGTCCGGGTGCCCGGGCTGGACGCACGCGTGATCGACGAGGCCGTGACATGCAACCTCGACGTTGCGGCCACGCTGCTGGAGCTGGCGGGCTACTCCGCCAACGAGATCAAGCGGACGATCCGCAGCGACGGCAAGAGCCTGATGGATCTGCTCGAAGGGCAGGGCGGCCGCATCCGCCGCGACGTGATGGTGCAGGACTTCAGCATCTTCAACCCTGCGTTCGCCCTGCTGCGCAACGATAAGTGGAAGTACACCCGCTGGGACACCGGTGAAGAAGAGTTGTACAAGCTCTCGAAAGATCCCTTCGAGCTGAGCAGCCGCCACGACAGCGGCAAACGGTCGGACGAGCGGGCGAAGCGCAAGCTGGCGGGCCGGCTGGAGAAGCGCCGCGGGTTGGCGCTGCTGGCCGAGGGGCTGGAGCGGGAGATCGGACTGCCGACCGCGCGCGTCGGTGTGTCCTACGACTTCCAGCTTCCGGCCGCTGGCGGAAAGGCGCCACGCGTTTTCCGTATCTTCGACGAACCCGGTCTGCCCGAGCCACCCGAAGGCTGCGACGGCGTCCTGCCGGAGGGAATCACACTGACGACGGATGGGAAGATCACGGGAACGCCGCGCGCCGAAGGTTGCGGCGTGTTCTGGGTGGCGGTGGAAGATCAGTCGCGGTCGCGCCAGCACGGCGGTCCCCAACGGATGGTCAGGAAGTTCAAACTGGTTGTGGATCCGTGAAGGGGATTGGACGGGGGCGGGTCACGACACCCGCCGGATGATCAATGAGGTTCCGGACGCCCTGCTTCGGCTATCGGGCGTGGCGATCCGGGCATGACACGTGGCGGGGGAGGCCGCTGGTATCCTGTAAGACAGCGCATCAGCCGACCGCGCTTGCGGCCGCGCCAGGGCGCTTCAGGGATTGCGGCAGCCGCCACCAACGGAGGTGAAACCGATGCAGATCAGACGCCTATTGTGTAGTGTTGCCGGCTTTTCGCTACTGGCGGTCACGGCTGCCGCCCAGCCCTGTACGCCCGCCTGGAGCGACACGTTCGGCAACCCGGGTACGGACAACGACGTGTTCGCGCTGGAGGTTCTGGACGCGGACCTCGGTCCGCGGCTCTATGCCGGCGGCCTGTTCAAGCAGATCGGCGGGGTCTCCGCGGAACGGGTCGCGGTCTGGGACGGCCAGACGTGGGCGCCGCTGGGGGACGGTTTCGACCGCGCCGCGCGGACGCTGGCCGTGTTCGACCCCGGCAACGGCCCGCGCGTGTTCGCGGGCGGCAATTTCACCGCCTCCGGCGGCGTCGCGCTGAACCGCGTCGCCAAGTGGACCGGCCAGCGCTGGGTGCGCCTGGATCAGGGACTGGAAAGCCCGCTGGACTTCGTCGACGTCCACGGCATGGTCGTCTTTGACGATGGCTCGGGGCCGGCCTTGTTCATCGCGGGCGAGTTTGAAACGGCCGGCAGGCTCGAGACGCGCAACGTTGCCAAGTGGACCGGCGACGAATGGGAGCCGCTGGGCCAGGGCCTGGACGGCATCGCGTTTGCCGTCACGGTGTTCGACGACGGCAACGGTGAGGCGCTCTACTTCGGGGGGGATTTCGACTTCCCCGTCGGCGGCAATCTCGAACTCAACGGCATCGTCCGCTGGGACGGGCGGAACTGGTCGCAGGTCGGCGGCGGCTTCAACCGCGGCGTGCGCACGCTGCAAGTCTTCGACGACGGCAACGGCGAGGCGCTGTACGCAGGCGGCTCGTTCAACCAGGCGGAGGGGCAGGAGGCGCTGCGCATCGCGCGCTGGACCGGCAGCCGCTGGATGAAAGTCGGCGCCGGGTTCGAGGAGTGTACCGGTCAGAACTGCAGCACGCTGGTGCGGGATCTGGAGGTCTTCGACGACGGCAACGGACCGGCCCTCTATGCTGCCGGGTCGTTTACCAAGTCCGGTCCGCGGCTTGTCAACCAGGTGGCCCGTTGGAACGGCAACGAGTGGACGGCCGTCGCAGGCGGCACGAACGACGTGGTTCGCGCGCTGACCGTGGCCCAGGAGGGCGGCCGCGAGGCGCTCTATGCCGGCGGCCTGTTCACCACCGCGGGCGGCGAGCGATCCATCGGCATCGCCCGGTACGGCTGCGGCGCGTTCCCCTGTGACCAGATCAACAAGCTCAAGTCGAAGTGCAAGCCGAAGAACAACAAGCACAAGTTCATCGCGAAGGTTCTCTCCGACTTGCCAATGGGCACCGAACTGAACGCGACGCTCGACGGCAAGAAGAACCGCACACGGCTGATCCGCAACAACGGAACAACGGTCTTCCGCTGGGCGAATCTGGACCCGGGTTCGTACGAGGCGTGCCTGGTGGAGTGCCCGCAGTTCTGCAAGCGGGCGACGTGCGACTGACACGATACGTTCGCTAAACACCTACAAGAGGGGATATGCGTATGCGCTTCCATGCGATCCGCCCGGTCGCGATGCTCCCGTTGAGTGCGGTCTTCGTCGTGTGCCTGCCGACTTCGTCGCCGGCCCAGACGTGCTTCGACTGGGTCGCGGCGCCGCCGCCGGGCGGCCGGTGGCAGCACGTCACGGCGTTCGATGCGTCACGCGGCGAACTCGTGATGTTCGGCGGCTACGGCTCCAACCAGGCGCCCGGCGACACCTGGTTGTGGAATGGCAGCACGTGGACCCATGTGGTGAAGCCGGGGCCTGACGGCCGGATCGAGGCGGCGATGACCTTTGATTCATCGCGCGGCGTCGCCGTGCTGTTCGGCGGAAGGGAGTCCCTGGGCAAGCGGTTCGGCGACACATGGGAGTGGGACGGCCGCACATGGTCACTTCGGTCAGAGGCGGGGCCGTCGCCGCGCTATGGTCATGCCCTGGCATACGATGCCTCCCGCGGCGTCACCGTCCTGTTCGGCGGCGATGACCGCGCACTCTCTCCCGAGACTTGGGAGTGGGATGGCGAGGAGTGGGAGCTTCGCTCTGTGGAAGGCCCATCCCCGCGCCGATCCCACGCGACGGTCTACGACGCGCGACGCGGCGTGGTTGTCCTGTACGGAGGTACGGATGGCCAATCTCCGTTGGGCGACACGTGGCAGTGGGACGGTCAGAACTGGACGCTGCTGAGCACGGAGGGTCCGCCGGGGCGTTATGACCATGGCATGAGCTACGACGAGTCGCGCGGCAACCTCGTCTTGTTCGGCGGACGGGACGACGACCACGTCATCGGCCAGACCTGGGAATGGGACGGTGAGGCGTGGGCGCTGCGTGCAGAGGACGGCCCTGAAGCCCGGGCAGGCGGAGAAATGCTGGTCTACGACAGGGACCGGCATGTGACGGTGTGTCTCGGCGGCGCGTTGGAATCGTGGGCGACGCCCAATGATCTGTGGGAATGGGACGGAAGGCGATGGACGCGCCGGTTGGCCCCCGGCCCCGGGCAGCGCTTGAATAGCGCGATGGCCTTTGACAGCGATCGCGCGGTGACTGTCCTGTTCGGCGGGAGCGGTCCATTCGGGGGGGAGTACGGTGACACGTGGGAGTGGAACGGGGCCGTCTGGTCGCAGAGGGCCTCGGCCGGTCCCAGTCCTCGGGAATCTCATGCCATGGCCTATGACTCGCAGCGGCGAGTCGTCGTTCTCTTCGGGGGATTTCGAGCCGTGGGTGGCGTGGGTGGGGATACGTGGGAATGGGACGGCCGCGAGTGGACGTTGCGGAGCACAGACGGGCCGACGCCGCGAGAGGGGCACGTCATGGTTTACGACTCGTCCCGGCGGGTCACGGTTCTGTTTGGAGGCTCAGGCCGCGACCCGCTCGACGGCACATGGGAATGGGACGGCCACACCTGGACGCTGCGCACGAGGGAGGGACCGTCGGTGCGGCGCGATCACGCAATGGCCTACGATGCCGCTCGTCGCGTCAGCGTACTGTTCGGCGGCTATGCCGGCGCTGAGCTCGAAGACACGTGGGAGTGGGATGGACAGACATGGTCTCTCCGTGCGACTGACGGGCCGCCGCCGCGCCAGGCGCACGCCATGGCGTTTGACGCCAACCGCGGCGTTACCGTCCTCTACGCCGGCCGGCGGAGCAGCCTCATTTATTCAGACGAATGGGAATGGAACGGCCTCGATTGGACAAGGCGGACGGGCCCCAAGCCGCCCGGCCGCTATACGCATGCCATGGCCTACGATGCCGCGCGACACAGCATGGTGACGTTCGGCGGGCTGGGCGGCCGCGACAGCGCGGTGACAGGTGACACGTGGGTGCGGCGCGACGGCGAAGTCAGCGGCGGCGAGAAGCTCAAGGTCAAGTGTCGTCCTGCCAACGACGGCAACGTGCTTACGGCCGTGGCGAACCGTGGCGTCGCGGACGCCGCCGTCACGATCAACCTCGATGGCGGCCGCGAGCGGCAGCGGACGTTCAACAACAACGGCAAGGCCAAGGCGAAGTGGGGCAGGGGCGGCCCGGGCGTCGATCCGGGTGAGCACGTCGTGGCGGCGCAGCTTGAGTGTGGGGCGCCACTGGATAAGCGGATCGCTTGCCCGTGATGTGAAACTGGGATTGAGAACCTTGCTGAACACGAAACGCCCGGTCACTGTCACGGCGGCAATTCTGCTGCTCGCGTCTGCATCCGCGTGCCGGCACGATCGGACGACGTCCACTGCTCCGACGCCGTATCCAGGCGAGAGACCGGGCGTCGAGGCTCCCGCGGTTTCGGAGCACGAGATCGACAGCCTCATCAGCCGGTTTGCTGAGATCAGCGAGGAGGGATTCGGATTCGCCAGCACGTACGGCGGGTCGGCGTTCGCACCCATTGCCGGAACGGAGTCCATGGGTGCGCTCATCTTCACGGAACATGAGATCGGCACGCCGGATTCGCTCAAGCGCATCGTCGAGATCGGTCCGCGGGCACTTCCCGCGCTGTTGGATCGCCTGACCGACGACACACCTACGGCTCTGACGGTCAGTTCTTCGTTCGGGCTCTTTGGTTCGATGTGGTTCGATCACGAAATACCGGGCAACCCGGCCAATCAAGAGGAAGCGAAGATCCTGGAGCGGGTGTTGCAGCGGCGGGACAATCACTCAGATCGAGAAATTTCGGGGCGAGAATACACGCTCACCGTCGGCGACATCTGCTTCGTGGCCATCGGTCAGATCGTCAATCGCGGCTACAACGCCGCCCGCTACCAACCGTCCGCGTGCATGGTGATCAACAGCCCGGTCTACGACGCCGAACTCGCCGAGGAGGTTCGCGCCATCTGGGGTTCGACGGACGCACGACGCAAGCTGCTCGATTCACTGCTGATCGACTACGCGACGGAGGTCGGCGCTGACGATTTCCAGACCGGCGCGGCGATGCGACTGCTCTACTACTTTCCCGACCGGGCGCGCTCGATGCTGGTGGATCGCCTGCGGCGCCTTGACGTGACCAGCACGGATTTCCAGAAACGCTCTGACCATAACGGCGTGTATGAGCCGGCGCTCGTTAAGGCCGTCGCGTGGACGACGGATGCTGCGATACGCGCCGAGTTGTGGTCGATCATGCAACGGACCACACTGGTGGAGGTGGCAGCCGCCGCAGCGGATGGCGTCGGCGCCGAACATGATGAGGAGGTGTTCAGCAAGCTCACGTCGATGCTCCGCGCGCTGCCCCCCGAGGAGGACGGTCCCTTCGGCAATGCTGTCGAATTACTAGCCGCCGTGGCCCGTCGATTGCCCGGTCGGATGAAGCTGGTCTGCCGGGAATACTTGGCCGATGGCGGCGTTCAGCGGCAGATCGCCGTGTGCGAAGCGTTCAGGCGCGTGGAATGTCGGGCGGCCTTGGAAGTGCTCTTCTCGATGCTGGACGAACACTCTGAAACGGGTTGGATGTACGCCGTTGATCCTGAGGAACACGAAGCGCAACTGCCGCTGCGCGTCTGCGACATAGCCGCCGAGACGATCACGGCGTACTACCCGGACCTGGCGTTTACGCTCGCCGGCACGCACGACGACCTCGATCGGCAGATCGAGGCCATAAAGCGTGGCCTGACGAAACCGTGATCACACCGCCTGTGAAATCACGTCGGGTCCATTGTGAGCGGGTGGAACCCGCTGGCGTGGTTCGTAGCGTCGTGCTTCCTGCCGCGTGACGGTCACGTTGAACGGTGACATCCCCTGCTGAGCGCACCAGCCGTCGTCGGCATTCGGTCCCCCGGCCTCTCAATCCTGCGGTGAACGAAACGTCACCCACTGCCAGAAGTCTCGACACCACCCTCGGATTGTCGCGCTCAGCGGCGGCTGGGGCGGTGCGTCTGTGTCTGCGGTGGCGGCGTTGCTGCGTTGCTGTTTCTGTTTCTGTGCGGCCTCATGTCGTGCCAGGGCGGCGGCCTTGCGCTGTTCGGCGGCGCGGCGGCGCTCCTCGTCGCGGCGCTTCTGGGCTGCCTGCTGCCGGGCTTTGTCCTTGCGCGCCTCTTCCTGCGCTTCGCGCTGAATCGCCTCGACCTCGTCCTGCTGCCGCGCCGCGATCGCGGCTTCGAGTGCATACTGCTCGCGCTCGCGACGTTCGCCCGCCAGGCGCTCCTGTTCGTTAAGGTAGCGGTCCTGCTCGTCGAGCGCGTCCCACTGCGCGTCGCGTTCCTCCGGCGAGAGCGCCCGGCCGAACCCGCCCCCCCCGGCCGTGCGCGGCCGCAGGAGTTCGTCGGGAGTGTGCTCGCCGACGCGTTCGTGTGCGGCGTGCGCCTGGCGGCGCTGGTGCTTTTTCTCCTTCGTCTTCCTGCCCTTGTCCGCGGAGAGCTGCGCCTTCAGCGAGCCCAGTTCATCGACGGCCTCGGCATGTTCCAGTTGCAGCCGATCCACTGCCGCGGCCGCGGATTCTTTCTCAGTTCCCAGAGCGGCGGCCCGCCTGGCCAGGGCGTCCGCCAGGCGGCGGTTCGTGTCATCCACCCGCGCCTGGGCCGCCGCCACGGCCGGATCGGCGTCCGTCGTCGTCTTCTTCTGTTTCGCAGCCATAGATCAATCGAAACGCGAGTCGCTACTGCTTGTCCTGCGATTCCTGCCGAAGCGTGCGTCGCTACTTCTTATCCGGCGATTCCTGCCGCGGCGGCGCCGCCTCCTGCTCCGGCTCGTCGAGCCGCAGGGCGTACGCCATCACATGATAGATCACATTCTGCTCGATGACACCATGAAACAAATGCGCGGCCGGTCCGCCTGCGTACAGCGGAACGTCCTCGCCGCCGTGGGTCTCGCTGGAGAGCGGCATGCCGCATTCCTGCAGGTGATCCGGGTCTGTCGTATCCACGCCGCCCAGGTCCGGCCGGCCCGTTTCGGCCGGTTTGAACTCCTCCGGGTAGTGTGGATAGGTCTTGGCGCCTTCGGGCTGGCTCTTCGACGCGCCGCTGTAGCCGGGGCCGTTGGCATAGGCGAGCGTCGCATACTGACGGCCGGTGGCGTCTTTGGCGGGCGATCCATCGCCGCGCGCGGCCTTGCCCAGAATCGCGTGTCCGCGCGGCGCGTAGCCGCTGATGGTCAGCGTGTGGCTGTGATCCGCGGTCACGACGATCAGCGTGTCCGCAGGCTTCGTGTGCTGCATCGCGGCCGTGACGGCGTTGGCCAGTTCGACCGTATCCGTGAGGGCGCGATAGGCGTTGGTCGCATGGTGGGCATGGTCGATGCGCCCCGCTTCGACCATCAGGAAAAAGCCCTTCGGATTGCGGGCGAGCAGTTCGATTGCTTTGACCGTCATTTCGGTCAGCGACGGCTCGCCGGCGGCGTCATGGCCGCGGTCGTGCTCGTACTGCATGTGCGACGGCTCGAACAGGCCCAGCAGGTGGCGGTTTTTTTCAACGTCGATGCTGTCAAACTGGCCCTTGTTCCACACATAGGCCGCGCCGTCACGCTTCAGCCACTCGGCCGTCAGATCGCGACCGTCCAGCCGCGATCCCTTCCTCGTGTCATATTCCGGGTCCGCGGCGCAAGTCGGCAGGAACATCAGCCGCCCCCCCCCGAGCGCAACTTCCGGCCCGTCGCCGATGGAGAACTCGATGAGTTGCCGGGCGATGTCCGCGAAGCCGGCGTCGCGCGCCGCCTGCGGCAATTCCGCGTCCGTTTCCCAGCCGCGCTCCGGCGAATGGGCGTAGCAGCAGGCCGGCGTCGCGTGGGTCAGGCGGGCGGTGGTGACGATGCCGGTCGACAGGCCGCGGGCCTCCGCCTGCTCCAGCAGCGTCGGCAGGCTGTTTTCCGCAACGCCCTCATACCGGCCGCGATCGGCCGCCTGGCTTACGGAGATGAACCCGGCTTTTGTCTTCGCACCGGTCATGATCGCCGTCATGGTCCCGGCGGAGTCGGCCGTCTGGGCGTCCGTGTTATACGTCTTGACCAGCGACAGGTACGGCAGTCGTTCGAAGCTGAGCAGATTCTCTTCGCCGCTCTCGCCGCGCCGCTGGCCCTCGAAGATGCGGGCGGCGGTGACGGTCGTGACGCCCATGCCGTCGCCGAGGAAGAGGATGACGTTCTTCGCCCGATCACCCACGGGCTTGAGCGCGCGAGCATCGGTCACCGTCTGCCGGCCGTCACGCATCCACTGCGATGCCGATTCCTCGGCAAGCGCGGAGGTAAGGGTCAGAAGAAGCGCAAGCCCGCCGATGATGTATATGTTTCTGGTCACATGTTCAACTCCCTGAGACATCCTCGATACCGATCCCAGCAAGAAAGGCCGTCTCGTAGCGGCCGGTCGCTGACGCTCGCGGTTCGGATTGTGGATCGCTGTTGCAGCGCACTCTTCATTCGTTATTCGTTATTCGTTATTCGTTATTCGCCATTCGCCATTCGCCATTCGCCATTCCCCTCACAGCTCCCTCCCCACCAGCCGCACCACGATTCCCTGGATCGAGAACTCCGCCGATCCGTCCACGAGCGCCGGCTGGACGCGGGGATTATCGCCGCGGAGGACGATGAGTCGATCGTCGCCGCGCCATTCGACCCAGACGCGCTTGAGCGTCGGCCGGCCGTCGACCAGGCAGGCGCAGATGCGCCCCTGCACGTGCTCCGGATCCACGTCGGGGCGATAGTGGACCAGCACGATGTCGCCCGGTTTCAGCGTCGGCTCCATGCTGTCGAACTCGAGCCGCAGGCAGTAGAAATCCGGCGACCACTGGTGCCGCAGCACCGGGAACATCTCCAGTTGCTCCTGTGATTCGCCCGGCGGCCCCGCGGGGATGGCCCCGAACAGCGGCAGCTCGCGCGTGTCGAGCCGCTGCGGTGCGTCGTGATCGTCGCCGGCGCCGAGCAGGACGGCTTGAGGAACCTCCAGCGCGGTCGCCAGCGCATCGAGCATTTTCGTCGAGGGCAGCTTTTCGTCCCGCTCGATCTGCGAGAGGAATCCCTGGTTGATGTTGGCCCGTCCGGCGAGTTCGACCTGCGTCCAGCCGCGCTCGGTGCGCAGACGCTTCAGCCGCCGGCCGAACGACTCGGACGCCCGGTTGGCGATCCTGCGCAAGATGCGACGATTCCCCGCCATCAGCGCCGCCATCCTACGCCCGCCGACCCGTCGGGCAATCCGGACGCCGGCGCGCTTGACCGACCGCCTGCCGCCGCCGATAAAGGCACGACGACCGGAACCAGAACTGCACCGCCGTCAGGCGACGAAAGGACGACAGCACATGATCACCGTCGGCATGAACTACGACATCATCCCGGGCAAGGAAAAGGAGTTTGAGCAGGTCTTCGGCAAGGTGCTGGAGATCATGGGCAAGATGCCCGGCCACTCGCACACCGAACTCTACCGCAGCGTCGCCCGGCCGAACTGTTATCTGATTCACTCGGACTGGTCGGATCAGGCGGCGTTCGACGCCTTTATTGCTTCCGATCAGTTCCGCAACGTGGCCGACTGGGGCAAGCGCGAAATCCTCGCCGGCCGCCCGCGACACGAGATCTACGCCGCCGCCAAACCGGCCGGCGCGCCCACGGCGGCCGCTGCCGGCAAGTGCCCGGTCGCCCACTGACCCCCTCGCTGAGGCGGCTGACGGCCGCAAGCAAAGAGTGAACAAAGGGAGTGAGGGAGACGGGAGTAAGGGAGTGAGGGGAAGAGGGAAGATCTGTAGTCCGTCTTTCTTCCCTTACTCCCTCGCTCCCTGACTCCCTCACTCCCCTCGTTCTGAAGAGAATCGCGCTTCGCGCGGTGGATGCGCGCAGAATGGCGAGCAGTTCCACGGTCAGAAACTAAACAGACAGGCGAGCCCCGCGTTGCGGCGGAACTCGCCCGTCGAAAGGAGAACCAAAGTTCATCCGGTCCCGCGGCCGCGTCGAGCGCGACACGCCAATGCGCCGGCGCTGCGCCCACGGCCCGGCTGCGTCGATCAGACCCAGCCGCGCAGGCGGCAGGCCTCGGCCACGCGGGCCACGGCCACCATGTAGGCCGCGAGCCGCATGTGGACGTTCGACTTCTGCCTCATGCCGTAGACCGCCTTGAAAGCATCCGTCATCTTGCGATCGAGCTGATGATGGACGTCTTCGATGGACCAGTAGTAGTTGTACGTGTTCTGCACCTGCTCGAAGTACGAGACGGTGACGCCGCCGGCGTTGGCCATGAAGTCGGGCAGGACGAAGACGCCCTTCTCGTGCAGGATGCGGTCCGCCTCCGGCGTGGTCGGTCCGTTGGCCAGTTCGCACATCACCTTCGCCTTGATCTTGCCGGCGTTGGACTTGGTGATGACGCCTTCCAGGGCGGACGGATACAGCACGTCGCACTGCAGTTCGAGCAGCTCCTCGTTCGAGATCGGCTTGGTGCCGGGGAAGTCGGAGACCTTGCCTGTTTCGAGCTTGTAGCGCACGATCGCTTCGGCATCCAGCCCCTTCGGGTTGTACACGCCGCCGCGTGAGTCGCTGACGGCCAGCAGCGTGCCGCCGCCGAGGATCTCCTTGTGCAGCGTGGCCGCAAACTGGCCGGCGTTGCCGAATCCCTGAATCGCGTAGGTCGCCTTGGAAGCGTCCAGGCCCATGGCCTTGGCCGCCTCACGCACGCAGTACACGCCGCCGCGGGCGGTGGCGTCGCCGCGGCCCTGCGAGCCGCCCAGCGGGATGGGCTTGCCGGTGATCATGCCGGGATGCGAGTGGCCGACGATGGTTTCGTATTCGTCCATCATCCACGCCATGATCTGCGGCGTGGTGTACACGTCGGGCGCCGGCACGTCGCGATGGACGCCGAGTTCACGGCCGACGGCGCGGATGAACGCACGGGACAGCCGCTCTTTTTCGCCTTCCGACATCTCCTTGGGGTTACACGTGACGCCGCCCTTGCCGCCGCCCAGCGGGATGTCCACGACGGACGTCTTCCACGTCATCCACGCGGCCAGGGCGCGGACCGTGTCGATCGTTTCGTCCGGGTGCCAGCGGAGGCCGCCCTTTGTCGGGCCGCGGGCGCAGTTGTACTGCACGCGGTAGCCGTGAAAGACGCGCGTCTGGCCGTTGTCCATCTTCACGGGCAGGGTGAAGCGATACTCGCGCATCGGCCAGCGCAGCAGTTCGTGCGTGGCCTTGTCCAGCCCGAGTTTGGCCGCGGCCTCGTCGAGCTGTTCCTGAGCGATCTTGAACGGATTGAGTTCTGACATGTGTTGGGTACTCCGATCG
The DNA here is from genome assembly GCA_964648365.1 of uncultured Phycisphaeraceae bacterium. Classification (GTDB taxonomy): domain Bacteria; phylum Planctomycetota; class Phycisphaerae; order UBA1845; family UBA1845; genus SURF-32. The sequence continues at coordinate 13,767 of CAZYLK010000042.1, read as the reverse complement.
AGCGAACGCGCCCCGCTGATTTCACGACGGCGCCTCGCGCACGCTGTTGACGCCCGGGGCGGGCCTGTGCGTGCGGGAGCTTACGCTCCGCACCGTCCATGCCGCAATTGGTTAGCAAACACCGTGCCAATCGCCGCGGCCGGGGCACGATAGGCGATTTACCCTACGGGCGGAAGTGGGGAAGGGGGGAAGAAGCCGCGGAGCCACTAAGCCACGGACGGGAGGAAGGCATGCACGCACGGAGGCAGGGAGGCACGGAGGGGAAGAAGGCACGCATGGCCCCTGAGCCCCGGCTTTCAAGCCGGCAGTCCGGCGTTTCGACGTCTCCAACCCGGAACGCGGTCGAGAGACGGAAGGGCATCCAGGCACGAAGGCGCGGAGGGGAAGACGCAGCGAAGCGACGATTGCGCCGCCGGCCGGCGGACGGTACGATGGTTCGGTCGCGGACGCCGCTAATGATCCACCGGCGTGCCGCGTAACAGTACGGTGAACCCCGGCGCGCCGCGTCAGTCGCGCCGCACATCGAGGCGTCGCGCGAAATGCGCCCGCAGAGGAGAGTGCCCACATGGCCAAGACCCCCGAAGAGATGGAAGCTGCGATGATCGCGAATCTGCCGGAAAAAACCGGCAAATCGCTCGATCAGTGGCTCAAGATCACCAAGGCGAGCAAGCTGTCCAAGCACGGCGAGATCGTCAAGATGCTCAAGGGCGACCACGGGGTCGGCCACGGCTTCGCCAACCTCATCGCCCACCGCACACTCCAGGCCGGCCAGCCCGCGGCCTCCGAAACCGACCTGGTCGAGGCGCAATACGCCGGCGACAAGGCCGCATTGCGTCCGATATACGAATCGCTGGTGGCCGCGATCGGCAAGTTCGGCAAAGACGTGGAACTGTCACCGAAGAAGACCTACGTCAGCCTGCGGCGCAGCAAGCAGTTCGGCCTGATCCAGCCGTCCACCAAGACGCGCCTGGACGTGGGGTTGAACCTTAAAGGCGTCGAGCCGTCCGGCCGACTGGAAGCATCCGGCAGCTTCAACGCCATGTGTACCCACCGCGTCCGCGTGGAAGACGCCTCCGGCGTCAACAAGGAGTTGATCGGCTGGCTTAAGGACGCCTACGAGCGGGCACGCTGATGCGTGCCCGAAGGGAGTAAGGGAGTGAGGGAGTGAGGGAGTAAGGGAAGAAAGATGCCGGGCCATTCTTCCTGGCTCACTTCCTCCTTCCCGCTTCCGTCACTGCCTCCGCGTTTCGGCCGTAGGTTGGTCGTCCTCACGTTCCGTGGGGGTTACAGGAGTGAGAAAAGTCAGAACGACGCGCGGGCGCCGCTCCCGCCACTGCCGGCCAACTCCCTCTTTCTTCATCTGCGTTCATCCGCGTTCATCTGCGGTTCATTCTCCTGCCGGTCGGATATCGACCGCAGATAAACGCGGATGAGCGCGGATCGCAAGACGATGGTGCGTGACGGCGTTCAAGGCTGCGGCGATTGAGCTTCGAGGGGAGCGTGCGCCGGTCCGGGCTTTGCCGGCCGCTTGTCTGGCTCCCGCTTCCCTCCGTGCCTTACTCCCTCACTCCCTCACTCCCTGCCGCTCGCGCCCCCGCGAGCGGCGCCGCGTACAACCCATGCTCTCCGATGTACGCGCGCACGGATTCAGGCACCAGGTAGCGGATCGTCCTGCCTTCGCGCACGCGGCGGCGGATGTCCGTCGCCGAGATCTCGATCATCGGCGTATCCAGCACGCCGGCTCGGAGCACGGCGATCTGCTCCTCCGACAGGCGGCTGCGCAGCCGGTCCCAATCCACCTCGCGGAACCCCGGCCGGCGGGCGGTGATGATTCGGCAGCAGTCCACCAGCGCCCCCACGCGGTACCACGTCGTCAGGTCCGCCAGCGAGTCCGCGCCGATGATCCAGTAAAGGATGATCTCCAGCCCCAGCGTCTGCCGGAAGTGCGTCACGGTATCGATGGTGTAGCTCGGACCGGGCCGGTCGTAGTCGTACGCGCTGAGTTCAAAGCCCGGTTCGTCGGCGATGGCCAGGCGGACCATCGCGCAGCGGTGGTCGCCTTCGGCCAGCGTGGCGCCGTTCTTGTGCGGCGGGCGGGCCGAGGGCAGGAAGATGAGGCGGTCCAGCCCGAGCTGTTCGACGATGCTGCGGGCGACGATCAGGTGCCCCACGTGAATGGGATTGAAGCTGCCGCCGAAGAGTGCGATCCGCGTGGCCATGTTCGCGTGTGCTGGGCCGCCGGCCGGCAGGGTCGGGCGGCGAGGGCGGACCGCCGGTCCAGCGCGGGCGCGCTCAGCGGGAGGGCACGGTCCGGTTGATACTACGCCTGTCATTGGGGCGGGTCAAACGGCGCTCGGCGCCGCTGCTGCGGCCCACGGGGCAGGGGCAATCCAAAAAGCAGAACCGGCGCGGGCGATTGCCCGGTCCGGTCCTGCTCGAATCCGACGACCTGTGCGAGCGCTTAGCGGCAAGCGCTCCGCTTGCCTTTCAGCTTGCAGGTTCCGCTGCCGCCGGCGGTGCCGCTGTTAGAGCAGAGCCCCGACACACCTGTGATACTGAACGCACCCGTCCGAAGGCTTGGCGTGAACAAAGCACCGGCCGGCGATGCTCCGTGCGCGAAGCCGACCGGCACGTCGGCGAGAACACACCGCTCGGTATGAGCGTCGGATTCTTGGGATGCCACTAACGCCGACCTCGCCCGGCTCAACTTACTAATAGTCCAACGCTACGCCGAGAGCTCAGAAGAACGCTCCACGGTGAGCTCGCCGCCCAAAGTACTCATAGCACGGTTGCGCGCATCCAGAGTGAGTAACGTATCGCCGAAGCTCGGTTCAGGTTAGGGCTCTACGGAATTCCCGTTCACACACTGCTCTCCGGATGCGGTTGATCCGTTTGCCTCAACCTGGCTCAGGAGATTTGTGACGACACAGCTATATGTCTCACCCTCCTGTATGCAGGATCGCAGCACAAAATGGGACTTACACTGCTTCGGTGAACAACCTGTGGCTCCGACTGGTGACGCAGTGCAGTTGTAAAGCGGGTCCGCGTACTCTTCGATCGTGACGCATGTACCCGTCCCGCATGACACTGTTTGCCAAACAATGTGCTCGCCGCAATCAGGTCCCGCTGTGTCAACGTAACAGTCCCCAGGCCTCGCCAAGCCGCCCTTAGCCAGAAGGCTGACTATGATTAGGATACCAAGAGTGCCCATCGGCATAATGCACTTTCGCATGTTGTTCTCCACAAGAGAAACGGACAGTGGTTTTGGAATTCGGCGTTCCTCGACCTCGAAGACGCCTGTGAATTGCCGCTACTGCGAGCTGCCCCGAGCAACGGAATTGAGTCGCTCGGTCCCATCCTCGGCATGCACGTGATGCAACCTAAGACGCGGCAACGATGCCGGATCAAACAGCCGGTGGAAGGCTGAATCTGAAGGAGCGGATGGCACGATGTCGACAACGTTCCACTCGGTGGAAATCACTGAGAGCGGGCGGGACAGGTGCCACGTTACGCCGCCGGGGAGCAGCTTACCGCTGCCGGCACTTCTGTAGCGATCCAGACGCAATGTTCCGGAGTCAAAAGTCACGCAGGTTGGCAGGTGAACGGAGTACTCACCACTAAATTCACCAGTAATCCGGGGGCTGGACATCTCGCCCGCGTGCGTCAGAATTCCCGAAACCACAACCTCAAGTTTGCCAGACTCAGAGTTCGAACTCACCACCCGCCTGCTTGCCGGGGCTTGCAGCCCAGCATGCACGAGCATTGACTTCCAAGACTTCACCTGCGTGGTCATGGCCCAGATGCGGTTTCTCCACCCAGGATCGGGGGCTGTTTCCGACAAAAAAGTAGTCTCATGTACCACCTCACCATCGCCAAAAGATGCCCACGCCCGCCCGTCTGCAAGGCAACAGATTAGCGGTTCATCCGAACTCGGATCCAGCCACACGTCCAACCGGACCTCGCCGGCACCCCCACAATACAGAACCCCGCGGTTGAGGCGCGTTGTCCCATCAGCGTCATTTGCAGTGTACTCGAAGTCGATTTGCCCGACAAAGTCCGCCGCGACCATGTCTAGGAATCGCTTGGCGGCGGATGCGCCCGCTGATGATTGATCTGCGCTAGCCAACTGCGGCAGCGGCGCTTGAGCGGAGCTACTGTGGGGCGACGTTCCCCCAAGCCACCAACAAGCTAGGATCGGCAAGAATACCACTCTGCACATCGGCAACTCTCCATAACAAGAAACACGCAATCGCAGCGGACGCCGAACACCGACTTCGCGCTCGAATGCATGAGGCTTCGACTATCGGACGAAGCCCTACAGTCTGCACTGTACCACGGCGGGCTGGGATATGCAAGCGCTCTGCTTGCGTCGTCCGCTGGCGATTCTCCTGGCCCTAGTCCGATAATTGTGCCATACCTCCAAAGCGAGCTTCTCCGTGGCATCGTTATAGGGCGGCGATATGCGTCGACCATACAAAAACCGGCCGGCCCCCGTCAAGAACGGGTGCCGGCCGGTTTCGTTCTAGAGCAGGAGGTCAGCCAACTTTAGCTGCAAGCGCTCCGCTTGCCCTTCAGCTTGCACGTACCGCTGCCGCCGTCCGGGCAGGCGATCGTCGTCGAGATCTTCTTCTCGCAATCCTTGACGACTTCGCAGGCCGCCTCGGTGCCGTAGTCGTCGCCCTTGGCCGGGCAGGCGCCGCAGCCCTGCTTCGGCTTGCTCTTCTTCAGAGTGTAGCCGCAGGTCGGGCCGCCCAGGTCTTGAACGGCCGGCGTGAAGTCGGCCGCAATGGCGCCGCCGATGGTGCCGGCGAGGGTGCTGTAGAGCAGGTCCGGCTCATCTAGCGCCGCCGTCGACGTACCGCTCCAGGTCAGCTTCTCGTCGCCGCTGCTCGGAACCCAGTACTCGAGCACGTAGCCGAGGGTGGGGCCGTTGTGGAAGCCGCCGGACGAGGTGTAGGCCGTCCAGGGACCGATGGGCAGGTCGCCCTGATCGCCCACGAAGTTGGTGAGCGGACTGGGGGCGCTCTGCTGATCGCCGAAGATGAACCAGCGCCAGCCCATGCCCGGCGCCCACTGATCGCTCAGCGAGATCTCGAACTCGTACTCGTACTGACCGCCGCCGATGTCGACGTAGTCGTACGCGAGCAGGATCTGCGGCTGGGCTGTCGCCGACGGCACGACCAGCGCCACCGCCGCCAGAGCGATCGCAGCAATTCCGATGTTCTTCATTTCGTTACGCTCCCCTCAAAAAGAGAGAGAAATCCGGCGGCTCGCGCGATCACGCGACACGCTGCACCGCCGACGATCTGACTTTAAGGTCACAGAATCACGAACTCTTCACAGACAGCCGCGGCGCGGCCGAGGTCGCCGTGCGCGTCATGGTCTGCTACACCCCAATCGCGGGAAGAACCTTCCGGTGAAGATTCGCCCCCCCCGCGAACCTGCACTCTAGCGAAACGCCCGTCCGGATGCAAGAGGCAAGTGCGCTGCGGGCGCGGATTTGCCCCTTTTTTTGCAGAGGCATCCGGCCCCCTGCGCGCCGCCGGTGACGCGGGCGCTCAGCCGCCTGGACTGCGTCCGAGAATGAGCGCGGCACGCTCCGTTCGCGAGCGGGAGGATCTGCGGATGAGGCGTCTTTCTCAGGGTCGGACGGGGCGCCCGGCGCGTGGGGTCATTGCCGAGCGTTCGTACTGTCCTGCGAATGCACTCGACCATTGAGTGTAAACAGGAAGGGGCGGACCCCTGACGCTTGCAGCGGTCCGCCCCATGAAACCCGTGTTCGAATCAGACACCACGGCCGTTGTCAGGCCGGGAGGTCCGATCGAGTGTTACGAGCAATCCGAGCGCTTGCCCTTGATCTTGCAGGTGCCGTTGCCGCCGTCCGGGCAGGCGATGGTCGTCTTGACCTTCTTCGGGCAGTCCTTCACGCCTTCGCACTCGGCTTCGGTCCGGTAGTTGTCGCCCTTGGCGGGGCAGGCGTCGCAGCGCTTCGCCTTGCTCTTCTTGATCAGGTAGACGCAGGTGCTGCCGCCGCGCTCGATGATCTGCATGTCATCCATGTCGATGAACGCACCACCGAAGAGCTGGCCGACCACGTCGATCATGGCGAACGGCGCGCCGTCCGTCTTCCAGCCGCTCCAGTACCAGGCGCAGTCGCCTTCGCCGGTCTTCGCGATCGCGCGGCCGATGTCGTTGCCGTTGCCGTCATAGAAGACGATCGTCGCGTCGTTGTTCTCGCCCGGATTCGGGGCATTGGAGCCGAAGTAGCCGCCGAAAATGTCGACCGGGGGATTCAGCGTGTACTGCGAGTAGCCGCCGGCGCTGCCGTAGAAGCGCGAGCCGCCGTGGGGACGAATCACGCAGCGGAAGGACCAGCCGCCGGTGATGTGCGCGCCGCTGTTGCCCGGCGTACACAGCGTGCTGCCGCCGCCGAACACGCCGCCGATGATGCACGGGTTGAACCCGGGCGAGTTCTGCGTCTCGAAACCTTCCGAGACATCGCCGACGAACTCCGGCACCGGCGTCTGCGCCGAAGCGATTCCCGTCAGCGCCGCCATCAAGGCGACTGCCAAAAGACCCTTTCTCATAACGTACCTCCCAATAAGAGAACGGACGCTCGCGAAGCCGCGTTCCCCAACGAGGCCGCCGCGAACTCGATGTCACTCCGCTCATGCGGCGCCGGCTGCCCTCAACGGGTACAAACCGATGCCGGATCGAGTCGTCAACCGGGGCGACCGGCAGGAGGCCGCGAGTCGAAACTGCCGCGACGTGGGCCGACAGGCGGGAGGGCGTCGTTCACATGAGTGGCCACCCCCCCAACGGCCGTCGTCTGCCGGTACCCCAGCTTCACGAAGACCACTCGATCGACCGCCATCATAGCAAATCGAACGAGGCAATAGAAGCCCCCAGTCACGATTTTACCGGCGAGTGCAGTGGTTTATTCAAGCCACAGGCGATGGATTGGACTACCCAGGGTGCCCACCGGATGCCGCGACACCAGCCGCGGTCAGCGGCCAGCCAAAACCCGCCGGATGTAAGTGCGCAGAACACGCCCGAAACCAGCAACCGCCCGCCTGCCCGAAGCGGCCAACCCCGCCGCGGTACGAATCGAAAGTACGTGCCCTGACCTGAACTGGAGACGAAGGGATTCGAACCCTCGACCTTCGCATTGCGAACCCACTTTCCGTCCTGCCTGAAACGCGCAAACGACGATACCGTCGCGGGTTACGTTTTGCAAGGATTGCGCGGTTTTACGCCGGATTGTGGCCGTTTGCGTCCACGAGCGCGGTGTACACCGCGCTCCGACCGCGCGGCCAGCCCGCTACCCCTCATCGTCCTCGTCGTCGAGGCTCTTGTTTCGCTGTTTGAGGCGCCAAGCGTCGAAGCTTGTGGGCTCGATGCGGCGTGCTGTTCCCTTCCTCCCGTTCGATCTGAAGTTCTGCTTGTTCGCGGCGCGGGAGACTCGCGTCTTGGCCGCAGCGAGGCTGAGAGAAAGGACGTCTTTCATCAACAGCTCCGCAGCTCGCGTTACCGGGAGCCAGGTGGACTGGTCGTCACTGACTTGGCCCTTGAGAATAAGGACCATCGCTCGACACGCCGCGGCGAGCACGTGGGCGCGCATGCGCGTATGCTCGACCTTCTCCTGTTCGGAGTAGCCATTCTCGATGCGCACGAGGTAGCCTTTGGGGTGAGCGAACTTCAATCGCACGATGCCACGACTCCCAGCCTTTGCGCCCGCCGTGTACTCGTCGTACCTGTCGCGAAACTCCTCGACGCGGCGCTGATTCTCAGCCAGAATCTCTGGATCAGTTGTGATGCGCGTGTGCCCCCATTCAAGTTCACCCGTACGATTCGGAACCAGATGCGAGTGCTCTCGAGCCAGCCACGACCCCAGTGCGAACCGCCACAGATGCCACGCCTTGTGGACGTCGTCCTTGAACGCGAGCCCCGCATCGCTGGAAGCGCTGAGTGATGCTCCCTGAGGGTCGAGTCTCGCTTCGAACATGCTCTGACCGGGGCCGCCAGCCCACCACTTCTCGCTACGAAAGGCGCCACGGCTCCATGCCTGCATTAGCAATCGTCCAGCCTGAATCATACGCTGGTGCAACTCGTACCCGGCAACGTTGAGCGGCCGACCCGCGTCACCGCCGATCCGATCGAATTCGGCCGCGAGGTGACCGAATGTCAGGACGAGATCATCGAAGGGCATTGCGGGAATCCCTCAGGATACGACTACCTCATGTAACGCTCACACATGTGGGCCGAGACCGCACGATTCTCGGTCCTGCGCTGCGTGAGTCCTGGCTCGGTCACCCAAGCCCACCCTCTCCCCTATCCCGAACCGATCCATCGGGCCAGACAGGAGAGGTTCCAGGGGCCGCTGAGCCAACGGACCGGCAGACGGCGAGGCTGTTGGAGAGCGTTCCACGCCCGGACACGATGAAGGCGCGATGTCTGAAACCGGAGACTCAGGGGTTGTGAAGCAACTCCAGCCACACGCCGAAAAGCCCCAAAGGCTTAGTCGCCACGGACTTTACGACGACGGGCGAACCGTTGCAAGGCACCGCAGACACCAGCGTATTGGGCCACGAAAACGCCGTATTGTCACGAATTGTTGAATACGGGCGAGTTCGCAATGCTCGGGCGCCCCACGCGAGTTCCCGTCGCGTGCCGAAATGGGTGACCGCCATCGGTGAGTTCGACTGTAAGCAGTTGACGGACAATTTGGACGCCCACGCAGTTCGGGTACTCCCGGCGTCCGCTGTCGGGAAACTGCCCATCAGACCGCATTTCCCAGGCTCGTGCGAACCGGCTGCCGGCAGCGCGGCACCGGCAGGAAGCCTGTAGCAGGCTTCAGCCGGTTCCGACGCACTTCACCTAACGGCACAGTCAAGACTCGGAGCCTAGGCGGTTCCCCACAGACAGGTGCTGTGATAACGTCCACATCCTCCGCCATCTCATTCGTGGCGTGCCGCGTTGGTAACCAGAGGCCCGTACCCCGCGCACTCGCCGTGCTCCCATCACCTTCGTTGGGACAATTGTTCGCGATCACAACACCGCAATACAATCTCGATGCGTCCGCTCGCGCTACCTGTTCATAAAGTTCGGGGTAAGGATTACACGAGCAGACAATCAAGACATCAATAAGCGTCCGAGCGTCGGCCAGCGCACTAATCAACGGCCATTCAAGCACATCGCTGCATGCAAGGGCGGCAAAAGTCCCCAAGCTCGATCTTTCGACGACGTGTAGCACTGGCGATCTATGAAAGTCGGCCGTCTCATACCCTGACGGTCCTTGTTTGACCTGCTCAATCCGTGGATGTCCAGGTATCTCGATCGCGAGTGAGTTCACAAGCATCCCCGAGGCGAGCATGCCTTCCAGACCGGCCACAAGAATCATCCCTGCGTCCCGCGCGCGCATCGCGAGGTCGTCGATTGCAAAGCGCGGCAAGAAGAACTCTGGAAACACGATCGCAGATGCGCCAGCGCGCGTCGCAGCATCAAGAGACGCGTTTGCGAGACGCACGACCTCCTCCCGCTCTTTGTCCGCTATGAAGCGAAAATCACGCTCGTTGTACCACGCAACCGGTATGCCAAATTGCGGGACGGCCACGCGTGTCGAACTTGGCACTCGCGTTCCGACATCGTAGTAACGCAACCGCGGCACCTCACTCTGTTTCGAACGAGACTCGCTGAGTTGTTTCTCACGGAGGTCGACCACGAAAGGTGGTGGCAGTGGAGGCGGGGATTCATTGGATGAGAATGAGCGGACTAAGTTCCCATATTGCTCTCTCTCGATTATGGACATCGACGCGATTACATGCTGCACTACTACCTTCGCATCGTGAGGAATCTGAGAACTGACCGTGACAACTGGCTCGTCCGCATCGGCCGGCTGAAGGTGGCACGCATCATCCTCGATCGCCCCTCCCAGCACGAGCGCGTTGTGCCGAATGCAGGAGGCGAGATCATGCCACAAGGACGCGCAGTCCGGGCCATACAACTGCTCGCCTTCGCGCCAGCGTTGCTGCAATGCTGTCACGCATCTCAGTACGGAAGCGACGGCGCGTACGCGGTCCGTAACGCGGGCCAAACTCGTCATCAATTCTAAGGCGTCAGCCGGCTGCGCCTTCGAGAGCTCGTAGTACTTGGGATCCCAGACTTGGCCCGTTCGCGAATTAGTAGTGCGGCAGTGATGAAGTAGATAGTGTATTCGATCCCGCGCGATTACATCTAGTTCCGCAACCGCCGATGCGAATTCGGCATCAAGCATCTCGCGATCGTTCCAGCACTTCACCTTGTCATCGATCTGAGACAGAACTGACCTTACACGATCGATGAGAGTATTACTCCGTACGTAGTCGGATCGCCGCGCGGTCTCGATAGCGCTCGACAATTCGGACGGATTTCGTCCATGGCCTAGGATTAATCGGACATCGACGAAAATCGCATTGACCGTCAAGTACAGGTTGCGACAAGTTGAGAGACGCAATGCAACAGATTCAGAATGCGCTGCTGCATCGATCGCTGTGGCGACATCGACGAAATACTCGGCGTAGTCGATGTCGTCCTTGGATGGCACAGCCAGAGTAACGGTCTGACTTGGAGCCTGGTCATCTCCGTTCATTCGGCCTGTCCTCGTGAACGAAATACGCCACAGTCCCGCAAGTACTGTCCGGCCTCCGCGCCGGATTGATCGAGTACCACCTCCTGTATAGTAGCTACCGTCCCCCGCTCTCGACCCGCAGGCCACAGAAGTTCCGGCATTGCACTTGAGTAGGCTAGGATTGCATTGACCTTAGCCATTCGTGTCATACTGATGGCATGTCCTGACGCTTGGAGACGATCACGAGCGAACAGAAGGCGTTGGCTCACCGAGTCGCGATACTCACTTTCACCTCGTCGGTAGATGCGATAAAACGTGCCGTCGTACTGTGCGATGGTTGGCACGACGGCTCCACTATCGATGGAGATGTCAAGCAGACCACTGACAAGTCGGGTGGCGCCACCAGAATCGTGCATCTCCGGACGGAGTTGCTGCATGATCGCACAGAGATCCTGAAAGGTCGGTCCTATGCGTAGCCTCAGATACGGAGCCACCGCAACGGCTTCAGGGGCGTATGGCCACGTGAGTCGTGGCGGGGTGCATTCATTTGCACGCACAAGGTGTGCGAGCACGTCAAAAATGGCGGCGAATTGATCGGCAGCCGTGCTTCCGTTACTGCAGGATGCTCGCTGCGCCACTTGATCGACAAAGCCACCAGCACCAAACTGATCGAAGAAAGGAGTAGATCGATGTTGGATCGCCATGCAATCGTCATTCTGCGCGGCCGTGAACGGAGTCGTGGCAGACGGCACGAACTTGCCTACGCCCGGCCCGAAGAGTTCAACTGCGTCGCGACAGCTAAACAGGTTTTCATCCAGTGGCAAGATGACATCGTTGAATTCACCTATTAAGTGGAGTCCAAGGTCAAGCGACGCGCAGAAGAGCCGCGCACGTGCTTCAGCTTCGCCTGGCCACAACTGCGCCCCTGGCGGTGCGAGTTCAGCAAGTTGGGCAAGGTGCTCCGCCAAGCCTCGTGCGAGTGGCTCCTCTATGTGGAGATTCGATAACGTATCTGGGAGATCAAATGGCACGAAAGAGCATACTCGACGGTCTTCGTCGACGTAAAGGCGCAGCTTCCGGGCGCCCAACCGCCGCGGTAGGTCAATGGTGATCCGCCGCAGGTGGCTCAAGCTGTTGGGCCAGAGCAGGTCTTGAACCGCGTCACCGTAGCGAGACTTTGCCCAGTCCAGCACATCGAGCGCGGATGTTACCCAAGGTGCGAGCACGCAGCGAAAAATAGGGAACTCGATGTCGTAGGGTTTCGCCAGCATCTGGATAGCCTCAGGGACGCTATCCACGAGCTCGCGATACCGGTGCGGCGTCATTGGCGCGCCAACAACCGTGTGCAATGGAAGATCCGACAGTGAGTGATTCGGTCGAGCACCGAGCGCAAAGAGACGAACGTCTGATGCGCCACATGCCACGACGCGCTCATACGCGTGCCGCATCGTCGTGCCAACGTTTACAACGTCGTCGACGATGGCGACACGCGTACCCGCGAGATGCTGCGTCACGTACGGAATCGCTAGGTCGCTGCAGGTGAGCGAGGCGCCAAAGTCCAGGCCAAACGCTTCCCGGAGCCTTGGCATCTTCCTCGCAACGAGAATCGCGACATCGGGCCGGTAGTTCGCGACCTGTTGCACGAACTCGTGCCAAAGTCCAACGCTTCCGCGGGAGCGCGATTCTCGCACCAAGGGGCGCTCTTGAGCTGAGATGCTTTGTGCCATAGTCCGAACTTGGATCAGGTGGCGCAGTGAGCGGCGGGCGACCGCCACGTCAAACTTGGCATTGTAAGCAAAGCATGAGGCTGTGTCACGGCCCGCAGGGCGGCCAGGGCAGCTTTCGCTGCTACCGGCCCGGCGCGTTGGGCGCGGGCCAGCGCTAGACGGACTCTCGGAGGGCTCAAGCGCACGCGAGTTAACTGGCTGTTCTGCTGTTGGCGAGAGAGACGGAGAGCGCCGGGGGCCAAGGGAGTACCCCGGAGAACGGGCCAGCTGCGCACCGCCCCAAGACTACGCTCTCTTGCAGGTTGGCCATGCGGTTGAGCACCCATAAACCATTGCAATTCATCACGTTAAAGCGAACGATTCCGGCCGCTCTCTGGCCCGGAGTCGGGTGCTAGCGCGTCGGTCGCTAGAGACGCGTCCCTTCGGAAATCTCCTCGAACGCGACCTTACCAGTAAATCTCTCAACTGCAAGCCTGACCGTCCCGCTCTCCCGCCGGCGCCTCCAAGCCGCCGATCGACCCCATCCGGCTCGGCAGAGGGGGCGATACCGTGCTCGAACCCCGAGTCGCGCGCTGCAAGAGACACTTTCGATGTCTCGTTCCCTGTGCGGAGCGCGACGTCACAAGCGCCGATCGGCCACATGCGGATTGGCGCCGTCCAGATAGCGAAAGAAGGAGTTGCTGCACCCGCCTGCAGCAGCTCGATACCGTGCCATGACGCGATACCACATCATTTCGACCTTTCCGCTGGGCGGTCAGCGGGCTGGCAATCCAGCAACCCGGTCTGTGGTTATCCGGCTGTTCGACAGGTTTTTGGGTGAAAGGGCAATAGGTTTTTCAATTGAAAACCTCCCTCGCCGGACCCGTGCGACACCCATCGCCAACGTCGCGGGCACGGTGCTCGCGGCATCGGAGCGTCGCGTCGAGTCCGACCGTTCTACCTTGCTATTCGACGGATGCGCGCCAGTATTTGCCCGCGGACCCTCCCTCGCGTTTCTCGCAACAGGCAGCATGGGGCCGACGAAGACGCCCTGCGGGCTCGCTGCGCGCCACTAAACTAAACCGCGTTCTGCTTCGCACGCACGTGCGTCGCCAGCGCGGCGGCAAGCTGGTTGACCTGGGCGTCGGCCAGGCGGATTGGCTCATGCCGTATGTAGCCAAGCAGCCGTGTCGGGTTCAAGACCCAGACCTCGACGCGCGGAGGGCTGACAACCCACCAGCCGGGGAAGACGACCGCCGCGCGCACGGGCGGTTTCGCGCGGGTGGCCGCTTCCAGGATTCCGCGGACGTGAGACGCGGCCGCCTTCGCCTGCGCAATCGGATCGCGATCGGGGGCGTAGCCGTCGACCAGCACGCGCGTGCCGTCGTATTCGACCGTGGCATCCAACGCCGTTCACTATGCGGCTGTCTTTTCTTCACGAATCGCCTTTATTTT
>CAZYLK010000041.1:0-38372 GCA_964648365.1 uncultured Phycisphaeraceae bacterium | reverse complement strand
GATCGACACCGCGCAGCGCAGTGAGATCGCCCGCGTGCCGGTGGGGGACTTTCCGTTGCGGGCGGCGTTCACGCCGGACGGCGGGCACGTCTACGTGACCCACGCGTTCAGCCAGGACGTGCGCGTCGTGTCGGTGACCGGTCCGAACTCGCGCGTCGTTCGCACCATCGGCGGGATTCCGACACCGCTCTCGGTGGTCTTCGAGGACGACGGCGACTTCGCCTACGTCGGCAGCTTTGACAACGGTACGCCCCGGGTGGTGACGATCGACGCGGATGCAATGCAGATCGTAGCCCGCACGGACCTGCCGGGGCCGCCGCGCGAGATTCGCTACAGCGCCGCACCGCCCGTACTGCACGTCGCGTGCGCGGGCGGGCATTATGCCCGGTTGCGCGCCGCGGGCGCCGCCACGTCGCTGTTCGATTCGATCGAACTGGCCGGCGATCCCTCCGACCTGGTCTACAGCCCGTCGCTTCGGACCGCAGTGGCAGCGATGCCCGCGATCGACGCCGTGGACGTCATCCGCCTCGCCGCCCCGGGCAACTTTGACTGCGAATCGGGCGTCAACCTGGACGACTTCCGCCGCTTCGCCGACTGCCTCCGCGGGCCGGGCGGCGGGGTGAATGACGGCTGCAAGCCGGCGGACGCCGACATGGACGGTGACGTCGACCTCGCCGACGCGGCTTCGATGCAGAATACGTTCGACGGTGGCTGACCAGCTTCAGCCTGCGGCGCCTCCGAACGATAAACCGATTATGAAGCGCCCGTGCGTATCGTCAGCCTCACGTCGCGCGTGGACCTGCGTGCTCGGCCTCTCGCTGGTGACGTACGTGGCGTCGTCCTACGCTTTCAGCACCTTCATTCACGAAGCGCTACGGCTGGCGGCGAAGTGGAGCGGAGGCGAAGCGCCGCTTTGACCCCGTCGACGTCCACGCGATAGATCGTCGCCCGGTTCCGCGTTGCCACCGGCGTCACGAAGGCGCGAATCGGCTCGTCTATAAGGCCGTCGGGACCATACACGAACTGCACACCCCGTTGTTCGAGCGCGCTCAACGGGTCGATCGACCGGGTCGTTCCCTGCCATTCGTCCGGACCGACCACGACGTTGTGCAGATGCCGCCCCGCCAGCGGGTAGTTCTGCGTCAGCGCGCCGAGGTTCAGGACGACCGTTCCCGCGGGCCATTGATCAACGGCCGCGGGTATCTCGTAGAAATCGGCCCGAGTGCGGACGCGATCGACCCAACGGCCCGCCAGCGCGTGAATGGGCGACAGCGCCGCGACGGCGCACGTTGTAACCATTGAACCGGCGAGCGCGATCGCCAGCGGACGACGCGGCACAACCATGCAGATGCCGATCGCGGCCACGACCCCACACAAGACGATCATCGGCAGCGCGAACCGCAGGAACTCGCGGTGCATCGTCAGAAACAGCACGGCCCCCACGCCCATGAGTGCAATGACGATGCACCGCCGCCGACGCTGCGGCCGCCGAAGGTCGATCGCGCCGCCGCGCAGCAGCGCGACCGCCAGACCCGCCGTCGCCACGGTTGCGAACGCGGCGCCCAAGCCGCTGCCGACGCCGTACCCGTAGCCGATCATGCGCGATTCAATCCACGCGTGGGTCGCCCACTTCCAAAGGCGATACCAGAGCGGGTACATCGACTCATAGGACGAGGATGCGCCCGGGAAGAGCGTCCAGCCGGCCACGTCGAGACCGAACGGATAAAACGGCGTTCCGGTCAGCACCCAGTTACGCACGTACCAGAACCCTCCCGTCGCCAGAAGGCCCATCATGAACACGCCCAGTCGCGCAGCCGCCCGCGGCGCCGGTCGATCCGCGAGCCAGGGGGATGCCACGACGAGGATGAGGCAGATCGGCGCGAGCGGCGCCATCGAGTAGCGCGCGCCGATCGCGATGCCGCAGGCAGCGCCCGACAGCAAGGTCAGCGCGTGCCACTGCCGCGGCGTGCGGACGTGGCGGCAGCTCAGCAATGCCGCGACCGCCCCCAACCAGGCCACCGCGGCGTAGAGGTCTGCATAGGGCGAAAAAGCCTGATACATGACGATCGGGCTGCCGGCCGTGAGCGTGACGGCCACCCACCGCGCCCGGCGGGGAGCGCCGAGATCGCGCGCCAGGCCCCACGCCAGCAGGCAGATCATCATCGCCTGGGGCAGCATCGCGAGGCCGGCCAGTCGCTCCAGGCCGCTGCCGACCAGGATGAATGGCAGAACCATCGCATTGCCCGGAAAGTTGGGCGGCGAGCACTCGGGGACCATCGCCGGGTAACCGGTCTGCATCCACCGCACGGCCATCGGCAAGTGGTAGCTCAGCGCATCCCAGCCCGTCGGGTAGCGCGTGGCGCCGTCCACCAGGAACACGGCATATGTTCCGACGAGTACCACCACGGCGGCGACACCGAACGGGCGGCGGCTCGCCCGAGCGAGGGGCGGGCACGCCGCGGGCAGGAGCATGGCCGCGCCCGTGTACACCGCCGCGGTCGCGAACAGGATGACCGCCACCGAGGTGCAGGCAGTGCCCGTCGAGAGCCAGATCCAGCCGGTTGCGTTGAACGCGACGTGGAGGAGCGACTCCAGCGCAAGGATGCACAGCGCCAGCGCCGCCGCGCCGCCCAGCCCCCACGAACGAAGAAGCCGTAGCCCGCGAACGCCGGCCGCGACGCTCGAAACCGCGAGCAGGATCAGCATGGCAGCAGTCGTGGATGTCATACCGTCGTTACAGAGACAAGGCGCATCAACCGGGCGGCCGCGCATCCGGCTCTGCCGCCGAACCGCGGCCGATGCCTGCGCGCACGCTCCAACATGAGAATTATCGGAACGTATGGCCGGTGGGTTCAGCCGCCCGGCGCGCCGAATGCAGCCGTCGAACCGGATCGAGTGCCGTGAGCCGGCCGCGAGCGTCCGTCTGAAGGTCGTCGCGCCGCCGACCAGACCCGCGGCGGCCGCTCGGCCGACCCGTCGGGGCGCGCCGTTTGCATCATGCGCCGTCCGGACTTACGTTCGATTCGCTCAATCCGCCACCCGGCCGCTGTGAAGGTGGCGGTCGCACAACAACCGCAAGTCAACCCGCCGCGGGCGTGCCCGGAGGCGACTGGAGTGGAGTTCATGGACCGCCGACATCGTCACCCGTTTCCCGCCGACCGCATTCCGGCCGCCAGCCGCGACGAGCGGAGCATCGCCACGCATGAGCGATCGCGACTCCGTCCGGCGGCGATCGCGGCCATCGGACTGCTGCTGATGCCGTTGTCGTGTGCGTCGCCGCCTCGTGCAGGTTCACGGCCCGGGGATCGCGCAACCCAGGTGGACGCGCGCGGCTGGGCGGCGCCGCCGTTGGAACGGGCCGTCGTCGTGCGCGACGGGCGCAGCGGGGAGAAGCTCTCGCTGGATGAGATGCTCGACCGGCTGGCCCGCGCCGACGCGGTATTCCTCGGCGAATCGCACACGGATGAGACGACGCACCGCGTCGAGCACGCCGTCTACCAGGGCCTGATCGAACGGCTCAACGGGCGGGTCGTCCTCGCGATGGAGATGTTCGAGCGCGACGTGCAGCCGGCGCTGGATGCGTACCTGGCGGGCGGCATCGACGAGGCGACGTTCCTGTCGCGCTCACGCCCGTGGAGCAACTATCGCACCGGCTACCGGCCGATGGTCGAGACCGCTCGGGAGGCAGGGCTGCCAGTGGTCGCGTCGAACTTCCCCCGGCCGTTGCGGATGAAGGTGGCGATGGAGGGGGCGGCGGCGTTTGAGTCGCTGGAGGGCGAGGCGGCCGGGCACGTGCCCGCCCAAATGCACCCGAACACGGCCGCGTACTGGCGGCGGGTCGACAACGCCATCCGCGGACATCGCGGCATGATGGGGGGAACGAGCGAATCGGAGCGGCTCTATTCGACGCAATCGCTGTGGGACAACTCGATGGGCGAAGCGTGCGCGATGGCGCTCGACCGGCATCCCGGCTGGTCGGTGCTGCACGTCAACGGCGCGTTTCACAGTGCCTATTGGGACGGAACCGTGCATCAGCTTCGACTTCGCAAGCCGGATGCGAAGATTCTGACGGTGGCGATCTCGCCGGTCATCAATCCGGCCGTCGCCGTACCGGACCGGGTGCCGGAAGCGGACTTCGTGGTGTTTGCCGAGGCGCGGGCCACGGACGTCAACGAAGGCAAATGGTCCGTCTACGTTTCGCGCGAGCATGAGTATCGGCTGCACGTGCCGAAATCGGCGACCGACGACCGGCGCGCGCCGCTGGTGATCTGGCTCAACGACGAAGGGCTGGAGGCGTCCGACGGGCTGGACCTGTGGAAGGATCGTCTCGGCGATGACGTTGCGATCGCCGTGCTGGAGCCACTCTACCCCGAGACGGGCGAAGATTTAAGCGCAGGCGGGCGCTGGTTCAAGCCGGATTCGTTCTCGTCCGACATCGGCACGCTGATCGGGGCGATCGAGCGCGTGCGCGGGTACGTGCTGCGCAACTTCCCCGTCGATCCAAAGCGCGTATGCCTGGCGGGCGAGGGGGACGGCGCCACGGTCGTCGCGGCTGCGGGGATGCTCACCGGGCTGTCGGGGTGGGACGCGATCGCGTTCGAGCCGAGTCGCTACGCGAAGATCAAAGACTTCCCGCTCCCGCTGCCGGAATATCGCGGCGGCGCCGATGGATCGGACGGGAAGCTGCGCGTGATCGCTGGCGGCGGCGACGGGGACTGGTGGAAGGCGGAACTGGCGGAATACGTCGACGTGGGACTGAACGCCGAACTGTCGCCCCCCCCCGATGATGCGTGGCAGCGCGAGACGTTCGCGGAAAATGCGCTGCGGCAGGCCGTGGACGCGCCGCTCAGGGATGCGCCGGCGGCGAGTGAGCGTCGTTACATCGTGGCGTCGGGCGATACGCCGCGGGCGCGACAGTGGGCGCGTTTGCAGGCGCTGCGCGTCAGCGCCGCAGAAGGCGTCGCGGTGGCGGTGCTCGATGCTCCGCCAGATTCCGGCGATGCGACGCCGATCCCGACCGAGATTTATGCCGAGTCGTTCGCTTCGCCCCATGCGCTCCCAAAGTGTCCCGGCCCGTTCGGCGGCACGACGGTGATCGTGTTGCCGAAAGATGCGGCAGCGCAGGACGTGCGGGCGTGGGAGGCGCTGGCGCAGGATGATCCGCTCAATAAGGAAAGTCGCTTCCACCGCCTGCGCATCGCGAAAGACGAGGAAGGCAGCCGGCTGCCCGACGTGCTGGCGACGCTGAAGTCCGAGGGTCGCGAGAACATCCTCATCGTCCCCGCCGCGTACTGCGCCGATGCCGCCACCATGCGCGACCTGCGCCGCAGCGTCCGCTCGCTGGAAGACGCCATGACGCTCCAGTGGATGCCCGGCCTCGGCGGCCGCGACGTGCCGGTGGCGACGGCGATCGCCTCGTCCGCCTCGCCCGGCTCGCGCACATCGCCCGAATCTCCACAGCGCCCCGGCACGGAACCTCAGAGCCCCGGCATTCATGCCGGGAGTTCCGGCGCAACGCCGGTCCACCATACGCTCGTGGTCGCGCTCGATCCTGCGCAACATCACATCCGAGTCGAGAACACGGTTGAGCTTCCGCGCACGCTGAGCAGCGCCGGCGTCGAGTTCACGCTGGACGCGGCACTGACGATTCTCTCGTGCGACCCGGCCGTGACGACGACGGCGTCCGACGACGAAAACGTGAAGCGCTACAAACTCGAAACCGCCCCCCCCGACGGCGTCGTGCGCATCCGCTACGAAGGCAACGTCCACCACGGCCTGTCCGACCAGAAGGAAGAGTACACGCGGGGTTTCCGCGAGAGCCGCGGCATTCTCGGCCCGGAGGGCGTCTACCTGCACGGCGAAAGCGAATGGGTGCCGCGATTCAGCGACGATCTGATCCGCTTCGACGTGACCGTCACCCAGCCCGACGACTGGCACGTGATCGCTCAGGGCGACGGCACGTCGCACGGCGACGACGGCAAGGCCCATTGGACCAGCGGTACGTCCGTCGAGCAGGTGTACCTGGTTGGCGGCCCGTTGCACGTTGAGCGCGACTCGGCCGGCGCGGTCGAAGTGCTTGTTTATCTGCACGAGGTCGACGAGGCCCTGTCGCGCAAATACCTGGACGCCACCGCCCGCTACATCGAGATGTATCGCAAGCTCATCGGCCCGTACCCGTACGGCAAGTTCGCCCTGGTGGAGAACTTCTGGGAGACCGGCTACGGCATGCCGTCCTTTACCCTGCTGGGGCCGCAGATCATCCGCTTCCCGTTTATCCTCACGTCGTCTTATCCGCATGAGATTCTGCACAACTGGTGGGGCAACTCGGTCTTCGTCGACTACGACAGCGGCAACTGGTGCGAGGGGCTGACCGCGTACCTTGCTGACCATCTTATTCAGGAGCAGCGCGGCGAGGGCGCCAACTATCGCCGCACCGCGTTGCAGAAGTATCGCAATTACGTGCAGGAAAGCCGCGATTTCCCACTGTCCGAGTTTCACAACCGCCACAGCGCCGCCACCGAAGCGGTCGGCTACGGCAAGTCGCTGATGCTCTTTCACATGCTGCGCCGGCAGATCGGCGAGGACGCCTTCCGGGGGGGGTTGGCCGAACTGTACCGCAAGCAGAAAGGCAAGCGGGCGTCGTTTGACGACCTTCGGATCGCATTTGAGCGCGCGTCGGACGCCGATCTGAAGGCGTTTTTCGAGCAGTGGGTGACGCGCGCCGGCGCGCCGGCGCTTGCGCTCGCCGATGTGTCGGTGTCGCCGAGCGGGGACGGGTTCAAGATCACCGGCGTGATTCGCCAGACACAACCGGCCGATCCGTTCGCGCTGAGCGTGCCGCTGTTCGTGCAGACGGATGCCGGCGTCGAGACGTTTACGATCGAAACGGACGAACGCGATCGCCACTTCGAGATCACGACCGGTTCGCGCCCGTCTTCCATTGCTGCCGATCCGATGTTCGACCTGTTCCGCACGCTCGACCCGCGCGAGATTCCGCCGTCGATCGGCCAGCTCTTCGGCGATCCGAACATCCTCGCCATCCTCCCCGCCGCCGACGCGGACGGATACCGCGCGCTGATGGAAGGCTGGCAGAGCGACGATCATCGCATCGAGATCGTCAGCGAATCCGACGTGTCGGCGCTGCCGAGCGATCGGGCCGTCTGGGTGCTCGGGCGGGACAACCGATTCGTGAAAGACGTACTGGCCGCGGGTGGCGGCGCGATACTGGATAGTAAGAACTCTGCGCTGACGCTCGCAGGGGAGTCGGTGCCGTTTGGCGCCCACAGCACCGTCGTCATCCAGCGGCACCCCGCCAACATGGAAAAAGCCATCGGCTGGATCACCGTCGATCCCCCGGCCGCGTTGCCCGGCATGGGGCGCAAGCTCCCGCATTACGGCAAGTACTCGTATCTGGCCTTCGAAGGCGACGAACCGACCAACGTCGTCAAGGGTCAGTGGGAGCCGGACAGTTCGCCGATGGTGGTTAATCTCGACAAGGATCGCCCGCTGGTCGCCAGCGCGTTTACGCAGGAGCGCAAGGCATTGGCCGAGCTTCCGCCGGTGTTCTCGCAATCCACGCTGATGTCGCACGTCTCGTGGCTGGCGTCGCCGGAGCGAGCCGGGCGCGGCCTGGGCACGCCGGAGCTGGCCGCATCGGCGGATTACATCGCACAGCAGTTCGCATCAGCCGGCTTGCAGCCGGGCGGCGACGACGGCACGTGGCTGCAGAAATTCACCGTCGAGAGCGGCCCCGATGGCACACCTGTCGAAGCGTTTAACGTCATCGGCATCCTGCCCGGCAAACGGGCGGAATGGGCAGATCAATCCGTCGTGCTCTCGGCCCACTACGACCACCTGGGCCGCGGCTGGCCGGGTGTGCGAGAAGGCTTCGAGGGACAGGTCCATCCCGGCGCGGATGACAACGCCACCGGCGTGGCAGTCATCATCGAACTGGCCCGCAATCTCGCCGCAGAGGGGGGCGGCTCGCGGAACCTGGTGGTCGCCGCGTTTTCGGCCGAAGAGGCCGGCAGGCTGGGCAGCCGGTTCTACGTCGAGCATCCGCGCTTCCCCCTGGAAGGCGTGCGCGGCGTCATCAACCTCGACACCGTCGGACGCCTGTTCGACGGGCAACTCGCCATCCACGGCAACAACACCGCCGACGAATGGCAGCACATCTTCCGCGGCTGCGGGTTCGTGACCGGCGTGAAGAACAAGATTGTCCCGGGGGGGGCGGAAGGCTCCGACCAGTGGAGTTTCATTGAGCGCGGCATCCCCGGCGTGCAGCTTTTCACCGGCGCTCACCTCGACTACCACCGCCCCGGCGACACGATCGACAAGGTGGATGGCGCCGGGCTGGTGCAGGTGGCGACTTTCACGAAAGAAGCCGTCACGTACATGCTGGAGCGCGAGGCGCCGCTGAACGTACGCATCGACCTGAGCGCGGCCGGCGGATCACCCGACGGTTCCGCTGCGCCTGCCGCCAGGGCCAGCGATCCACATGCCGGGGCCGCTGGCGCGCACGGCGCGAAGACCGATCCGCACGCCGCCGCAGCCAACCCGCATGGCTCTTCGCGTGACCCACACGGCGCCGGGGCAGATCCACACGCCGGCGCCGCCGCCCCGGCTCCCGGCACGGCGTCGAATCCCCACGCATCCGGCGCCGATCCGCACGGCACAACGCCCCCCCCCGCCGGCGCGCCGGCACAAGGAGTCACCGGCGAGCGCAAGGTCATGTTCGGCGTCGTGCCGGACTTCGCCTTTCAGGGCGAAGGCGTCCGCGTCGACGGCCTGGTGCCCGAGTCCCCGGCCGCCGTCGCCGGAGTGCAGGAGGGCGACATCCTCCTCGAACTGGCCGGTGAAACGGTGGAAGACCTCCGCGGATTCTCCGACATCCTGAAGACGCTGGAGGCCGGGCAGGAGGTAGAGGCGATCGTGGTGCGCGAGGGGGCGCGGCTTACGATGAAGGTGACGGTGACGGCGCGGTAGCGCCCGCGGCGGCGGGGGCCTGATCGGGTGGTTCGGGGTTGGGCTGGTCCCCGCGCGGCGGCGTCGGGCGCAGTAGGCTGCCGCAGGCGCTTCAGGAGTGCGTAGCCGACGCCGATTCCGTCGAGGTCTGTGGATCAATAGCGGATAATCGCGCCGACCGCCCGGCGACGACTCCGGGTCGCGTCAGCGGATCGAGCGCCTGGGTGAGGTCTGCGATGATGTCGTCGGCGTTTTCGATGCCGACCGAGAGACGCACGAGGCCGTCGGTGATGTGGGCACGGCGGCGCGCCTCGGAGCCCATCGAGGCGTGCGTCATGCTGGCGGGGTGCTGGATGAGCGTTTCGATGCCGCCCAGGCTCACCGCCAAAGCGCACAGCCGCACGCCGTTGAGCAGGTGCCGGCCGGCGGAGATTCCGCCGCGCAGCTCGAACGTGATCAGCGCCCCGCCGCCGGACATCTGCCGCTTCGCGAGTTCCTGTTGCGGGTGATCCGGCAGACCGGGATAGCGGACCCACGCAACCGCCGGGTGGCTGGCCAGGAAGCGGGCGATCTTGAGCGCGTTGTCGGACTGGGCCCGCACCCGCAACGCCAGCGTCTTGACCCCGCGGTGCACCAGGAACGCCTCCAGTGGACAGAGCACGCCGCCGAGCTGATTGAGCGTCTTGCGCATCGTCAGGTACGTCGGCTCGTCGGCCACGATGATGGCGCCGCCGATCACGTCGGCGTGGCCGTTCAGCGACTTGGTCAGCGAGTGGACCACGATGTCCGCCCCGAGCGTCAGCGGCTGCTGCATCGCCGGTCCCATGAAGGTGTTGTCCACCACCAGCGTCGCGCCA
Source organism: uncultured Phycisphaeraceae bacterium (assembly GCA_964648365.1). Taxonomy (GTDB): domain Bacteria; phylum Planctomycetota; class Phycisphaerae; order UBA1845; family UBA1845; genus SURF-32. The sequence goes on along the minus strand of CAZYLK010000041.1, from coordinate 28,551 downwards.
TGCTCGTGAGCAATTCCGGCGACGGCCGCGATGTCGGTGATGACCAGCGTCGGGTTGCCCGGCGTCTCGACGTAGACGACTTTCGTGTTGTCCCGCATGGCCGCGCGGGTCGCGTCGAGGTCCGAGGTATCGACAAACGTCGACTCCACGCCGAAGCGGGCCAGGAAGTCGCCGATCAGCGTGCAGGTCGGCCCGTAGACGGCGTCGCTGCATACCACATGGTCGCCCGCCGCCAGCAGACCCATCAGGCACGTGTGAATCGCCGCCATCCCGCTGCCGCACGCCAGCGCCTTGTGCCCCCCCTCCAGCGCCGCCAGACACTTCTCCAGCGCCTCGACCGTGGGATTGCCCATCCGCGTGTAGATGTATCCCGACTGCTGCCCGCCAAACAGCGCCGCCCCATGGGCCGCACTCTCGAACGTAAACGTCGAAGTCTGGTAAATCGGCGGGATGACGGGATGAAACTCGTGATCCCCGATCCCGGCGTGAACGGCCAGTGTCTCGAACGACGGTATGCGCGAAGAATCCATTTCCCTACCTCCCGGCGGGCGCTAGAGGGCGCGCGGTCCAGCCGCTTCCCCTCGGTTTCCAAGCCATAAGCGAGCAAATTCCGTGCCGGGCGGGGATGGGTCAGATGCCGTACCTGCGGCGTTTTCGCCACAGCGTAGACGGCGAAATGCCCAGTTCGCGGGCCGCGTTGCGGCGATGTCCATGGTGGCGAATCAACACGGCGCGGATGGCGGACGCCTCCGCCTCCGCCAGCGGGCCGGCGGTGGACGAGGGAGGGGTGTGCTCTGGAGAGAGCGTGTCGCCGCCCCCACCCTCGCGCAACGACGCCGGCAGGTGGGTCACGTCCAGGATCGGCCCGTCGCTGAGGGCGAAGGCGTGCTCAATGACGTTCTGCAACTCGCGCACGTTGCCGGGGTAGTCGTGTTCGAGCAGGAGTCTCATCACGGCCGGCGTGACGCCTATCACCGCCCGGCCCTTGGTGACGTTGAACTGGTTGACGAAGTGATCGACCAGCAGCGGCACGTCGTCGCGCCGCGCTCGCAGGGGCGGAAGCTCCAGCCGCACGACGTTGAGCCGGTAGAACAGATCCTGCCGAAAGGCCCCGCCTGCAACCATGTCGGCAAGCGGCTGATTGCTCGACGCGATCACGCGCACGTCCGCGGGGACCGTCCGCGTCCCGCCCAGCGGTTCGAATGCGCGATTCTCCAGCACGCGAAGCAGCTTGATCTGGATGGCCGGGCTGAGCGTCTCCACCTCGTCGAGAAACATGGACCCCCCGCCGGCCAGGTCGAACCGGCCGGGCTTGTCGCGGCGGGCGTCGGTGAAGGCGCCGCGACGATAGCCGAAGAGCTCGGACTCCAGCAGCGATTCCGGCAGGGCGCCGCAGTTGACGATGACGTACGGCCCGTCGCGCCGCGGGCTCAGATCATGCACGGCGCGGGCGAAGAGTTCCTTGCCGGTGCCGCTTTCGCCCTCGATGAGCACGGTGCTGCCGCTCTCGGCGACGTTGGGCAGCACCTTGAAGAGCCGCCGCATCGGGGCGCTCTTGCCGACCATATCCTGGTAACTGAACGAGTCGGTCAGTTGCTTGCGCAGGGTCTCCAGGGCGGACAGGTCTCGGAACGTCTCGACGCCGCCGATAACGTTGCCGTCGCGGTCGCGCAGCGGCGCGGCGCTGATACTGATGGGAATCTCATCGCCGCCGGCGCTGAGAATCGTCACGCGCCGGTTGAGCACGGCATGTCCTTGGTCCATCGCCTCGCGCACCGGGCAGTCCCGCTGGCAGACGTTCGCCCGCAGCACGTCGAAACAGCGGCGGCCGATGGCGTCGTCCCGCGCCACGCCGACGATCCGCGCGGCGGCGCCGTTGAGCGCCGTGATGCGGCGGTCGTGGTCCACGGCCATCACGCCGTCGGCGACGCTTTCCATGATGGAGGCGTAAAGTGCGCCGGCGTCCATAGGAACACCGTTGAAGGATGAGGCTGGGCTGGCGCCGGTGCGGGTCATGGTGTGCGCCGTGGGGCGCGCCATTGTGAAACCGCGCGCGCTCATTCCTGCAAGGATGTTAGCGGCGCCGTTGCAATTCTGCCACGCATCGGCAAAGCGGTCGGCCGCTGGACCCGGATGAAGTCCTCGTGGAGATGCCGGGGCTCAGGACTCCGCCTCCGACGCGGCGGCCGCGCGTTCGTGGAACGCTGCATGTCACGAGCAGGCCGCCGCGGTGCGCGACGTGCGATGGCCAACAGGTTGCTCCGGTTCCCATGCTCGCGCGCCGCGGAATATGGGTTCTGCCGGGGCGCTCCGGTGCCGGCGGCGGCCGCGACTTCTGTCGGCCTTCCGGGTGGGACGTTCACCCGCGTTGAATCCCGCGGCTTGACCGGACGTGCATTGACGCACCCCGCACCGCCGTCCCGGCGGGACCGTGTGACGCCGATCGGACTCGAGAGGATGGCGTGCGATGCGTGTTGCCATCGCGACTTCCGAACAAAGCGTGTGCCCCCGCCTCGATTGTGCCGACCAGCTTGTGCTGCTGGAAAACGGATGCACGACCGGGTGGATCCGGCGCGACATCGACCTGCGCGGGTGGTCGCCCCACGGCCGCGGGGCGCGCATCGCGGGGCTGGGCGTCCAGCGCCTGGTCTGCGGCGCGCTGAGCCGGCTGGATGAGGCGGGCCTGCGTGATGGCGGCGCCGAACTCGTCTGCGGCGTCTCCGGTCCGGTCGAGGCGGTGGTGATGGCAGTCGAGTCGGGCGCGCTTGCGCCGGAGCATAATTACTGGTAGGCCACGGCCGGTCGCGCCGCCGCATCTTGACCAACGGATGAGTGTTGTGATGAGCCAGAAGGAACCCGACGCCGATCCCGCTGATAGCGACTTTTCCCACTGGCGGCGTGAGTTGCAGGCCTGGGAATCCGACATCAGCCGCTGGCAGGCAGATCACCAGTCGGCCGTCGTCGAGCTGGCGCGAATCGAGAAACTGGTTCTCGAACACGGCGCTGCCCTGCGTGAATACGCCACCGACCTGGCGGCTCATCGGCAGCGATTCGACGCCTTCGACCGCGAGGCGCGACCGGCGCGGCCGGCCCTCGACGCGTCGAAGACGCTCCAGGAGTTGACCCTGCGGCACGTTCGACTTCGAGAGGTCCATGAGCGGATCAGGCGGCACCACGACCATGCAACGGCCCAGTTGCAGGCCCTGGCGGCGGCGCTGGATGCGAGTTTCTGAGCGGGGCGAGTGGCAGGAGAGCGCACGTTGAAGGCAGCGTCGAAACAACCCGCCATCGAGGAACTGGTAGAAACGTCACGGACCGGCGCCCCTCCCGCACGGGTTCTGCCGGAACTGGGCCGGCACGTTCCGTTCACGCTGTTCGGCACGGCCACCGGGCTGGCGGTGATGGTGCTGATCGTAGCAATGGATTGGGGACGCGAAAGGGCTGAGCAGGCGTTCTGGACGCTGCATCCGTTGCACGTGCTGCTCAGCGCGGTCCCGACGACGGCATTGTACGTGCGTTACGCCCGTCCGCGGCTTCCGGCCATCATCGCCGCCGGTTATGTGGGGTCCATTGGAATCGCCACGCTCAGCGACTGCCTGATTCCGTACGTCGGCGAATGGCTGCTGGACCTGCCCCACCGCGGCGTCCACCTGGGATTCATCGAGAAATGGTGGCTGGTCAACCCGATGGCGCTGGGCGGCATCGCCCTGGGGTGGGCAGTACCTTACAGCAAGTTCCCTCATGCGGCCCATGTGATTGTCAGCACGTGGGCGTCGCTGTTTCATCTTCGGCTGGCGATGGGATCTTCGGTGACGCTGTGGGAAATCTCGGTGGCAACGCTGTTTCTGTTTCTGGCCGTGTGGGTGCCATGCTGCACAAGCGACATCGTGTTCCCGATCGCGGTCGCGAGGATTCAAGCCACGCTGCGGCGGAGCCAATGAGGAGTAACGAATAATAGCGAGTGGCGGCTGGACCATAAGTGCTCAGGAGCGAGCCGAGGGCCGTTTTTCTCCGTGCTCGCTAAACACCGTTCGAGGAACTGAAGTTGGTGGTCATTTCAGGAGCATCAAATGAGTGGAAGTATTGTGCGTACGAAGTGCGGAATGCACGGCCTGATCGGTCGGGCCGGAGTGTGCCTGGCGCTCATCTGGGCCTGCGGATGCGCGTCGCACCCGGTGAAAGTCCACCAATACGGCCAGATGCACGAAGTGCTGGGCGGCGGCGGCGCAGCGGCACACGCGCGGATCGGCCTCGCAACGGCAATGGAGCGGCCGCACGCCTACGGCGTCGGCGCTCTGGAAGGACTGAAGGGTGAGATCACGATTGACGATGGCCGGGCCTGGCTGGCGCACCTGTCGGGCGACGCACTGCGCGTCGAAGGCCCGCTGGCGGCGCCGGAAGGCGGCGCTGCACTGCTGACGATCGCCTACGTTGAATTCTGGGATGAGATCCCGATCGATGGCGACATGACGCAGGAGACGCTCGAGGATTTCATTCATTCGTGCGCCAAAGATCGGAGCCTCGACGCATCGAAGCCGTTTCCGTTTATCCTTGAGGGGCGACTGACCGACTGCCAGATGCACGTCGTCAACGGCGCCTGCCCGATGCGGCCGGGCGTGCGGCTCACGTCAGACATGCAGCCCTGGCGGCATCAGATCGACCGGCCCTCGTCGGCGAGGATCATCGGCTTCTATGCCGCCGACTCGGTCGGCGACCTGACACATCCGGGCACCGCCGTCCATGCCCATGCGATCATGACCGTCAACGGGCGGACCGTGACCGGACACGTGGAACGCATGGCGGTCGCGCCTGGTTCGATCCTGCGGCTGCCGAGCCGGAAGTGAGTGCCGGCGATTCTCAGTCGTCGGCCGATCCTGGACGTTGGAGAGAGAGAAGCGCGAGTGGGAGGAAGCGACGCAGAAGAGAGGTGGCCCGCCGTCCAGCGGGGCACGCCGAACGTATCCGGCGGCCCCTGACGCAGCGTCCCCGGACCGGGGGGCCACCTTCTCGTCTGGCGATCGGCTTCTTTCCGTGCGCCTTCAGTGAGGGAGACCGGTCATGACGAGCAGAACGATCATGTGGATGTGCGCCGCAACACTCCTATCCGGCTGCGGCCTCCACCCGCAACCCGAGCCGCAACCTGAGCCCACCACGGGCAAGCCGGTCGGTTTGGTCCAGTTGATAGAGTTCCATGATATCCAGGGGTTGAGAAACTGGGCTCATGAACTCGAATTGCGCAACATGAAGGCGCTGGTCAACGTGCAGGCCAACATCCTTGGCGAATATCCCCAGGATGTGCAATGGCTGGCCGACCAGGGCCACGAAGTCATGGGAAGCTACGTCGGGGAAGCGTTGTGGGACGTGCCCTACGAGGATCAGCTTTCGGGCATGTCGGCGGCGAAGGAGGCGGTCGAGAGCGTCACAGGTCATCCCATGCGCGTGTTCGGCAGCCGCTACTTTGCGTATGACGAAAACACGCTCAAGGCCGCGGACGAACTCGGCGTCGAGTTCATCGTCGCCCGCGGGACCACCGACGTGGAAGCGCTGATCTACGAGCCTGACGAGTATCGTTGCAAGATCATCTCGGTCAGCAACGTCACCTTCGAGGACATGGGCCGCGGGAGCCTGTGCGATTATTCGCTGTGGGCGCGCGGCTCGACGGCTGAGGATTTTGCCCACATCCTGCAGGAGACACTGAACAAGCACCCCAAGCGCCTCATGCTTGTCTCCCACGCATACCTTGGCGGCATGAAGAAGGTGTGGTGGGAAGCATATAAGGACTTTCTCGACTCCGACGAGGTAACATGGGCTGCTGATTTCGATGAATGGGTCGCATCGGAGAGCGGCGTGAACGTGTGCGTGCCGCTGGAATTGGTGCCCGAAAACCGGGAAGTCAAATACGAAACGCCGACGCCCTCCGAGCCGCTGGACGAACTGGAGGACGTTGACAACATGTACAACCCCTGCGGCGCTCCGGACGGCGCGGGAAACAGGAACGACAACGAGAACAGCAACGCCAACGCCAACGCCAATGACATCGGCAATCCCGCTCCGGACGAACCGATGCTGATCTTCCACAACAGCCGCGGCCCGATGTGCCTGGAGGCGCTGGACTGGCTGGCCGACCGACAGGCGGACCATCCGGCGCTGGTGGTCGAGGAGCACCTGACCTATGAATCCGGCCAGTCGGATCTGCTGCATCAGATGGAAGCGGAGTTCCCGGCGAGCGAGGGGGTCTCGAGCACCTTCGCATACCTGCCGGTGTTCTTCTACCGCGGCCGCGCCTTTTCCGGATTCGATAACGATGTGGCGGAGGCGCTGGAGGATCTGATTGCTGATGCGCACGCCGCTCGGTCGGGCGCAGCGTGGGCGAGGTGAGCTCGTCGCCCGGCCCCGCCCGACGCATCAGACGATCAGGCTCAGGCAGGTCAAACCGCCTTCGGCCTTCTCGAACTCGCAGATGTCGAGCGGTCGCGTCCGGTAGCCGGCCGCCTCGATCAGTGATGCCGTCCGCGGCCAACGTTTCGAAACGTGGACTATGCCGCCGGCCGACAAGGTGTTGGCGGCGAACGTCTCGTCGGGCGGCGTCTCGATCTGGCGGAATTCGGAAAACGCGGCGGCGTCGAGCCAGCGCGGGTTGATGACGACGGTTTCACCATCGAGCGCCGTGACCGCTGTCTTGAGGTGCAGGCACGCAGGCACGGCGACGTCGGCCACATCGTAGCCATGCGGCGTGGCAATGCCTGCCAACTGATCGAAGCCGGCCCGATTCGTGCGCGACGATAGCCCCACGAAGATGCGCCGCCCGATCACGAGCACGTCGCCGCCCTCCAGCGTGGCCGGGGGCTGTATGAACGCCGGCGCGCGATAGGGCGCCAGGGCGTGAGCCACCGCCGCGACCTCCGCTAAGCGCGTCGCCAGCGCGGGTCGAGCCATGACGGCCACGTCACGCAGGACGATCGCCGCGTCTTCCACGAACACCGCGTCCGGCATACCAGCGCCGGCCGGCAGGTTGACCACCGTACATCCCGCGTCGTGCAGCGCGGCGCGATAGGCCGCGTGCTGTCGGCGAGCCTCGACCGTGTCGATAGGCTCACGCGCCAGAAACGTCAGCGCGCAGTCGCCGGCAAACGAGTCGGGTACGTCGCGAGTGATGGCGACCGTGTTCTGCACACTATTCTCCCACGCGGCTCCGAACGTGCAGCATACCGTGGCGCAACCGGTCGGATCGACCCGGCGGCCGCGGATTGGCAATTTGGCCCCCGCGGCGGCACAATCCCGACAGCCCATGTTCGAGCCACGAGCGCCAATCCGTTGCGCCTCTCGCCGCGTCGGCGTCTGCCCGGCGACCACAGCCTGGGTTGTCGGCGTTTGCCTTACCCTTTCCGCCGGCGCCGATCAGTTTGTGCTGTCTCAGGGCGGCGCGATCGAGGGCCAGGTCATCGAGGAGACGGCGGATGCGCTGCGGGTTCGGACCGCGACGGGCGTCGTTGACATTCCCGCGGTGATCGTGGCTCGTCGCGACCGGGGTGCTTCGCGATTCGAGGCCTATTCCACACTGCGCGACGCTGCGCCGCTGACGCTCGATCGGCACCTTGAACTCGCGAACTGGTGCCGGCAGGAGCGATTCACGGATCTGGCGGCGGAGCACGTTCGCGAGGCGCTCGCGCTGGATCCGATGCACGTCGAGGCGCGAGGGGTGGCGGGCTTCGTCCGGCTCGGCGACGTCTGGCTGGATGCCTCCATCGACGGCCGGGCGGGAGCAATCGCCCAGCGCGACCGGCGCATCGTCGAACAACTGGTCAACGGCTGGCACCGCCGCATGAGGGCGATTCATGACGACTTTCTGACGGGGACGCGGCGCGAATCGCGCGACACGGCCACCGGCCGTCAGATGCTCGCGGCCATGCGGTCGCCGCTGGCCATCCCCGCGGCCTGTCGCTTTCTCTACGGTGAAACTCCGGAAGTGCGGCGGATCCTGGCCGAGTACCTCGGCGCTTTCGACGAAGACCTTGCGTCGCTCAATCTGTTCGCCATAGCACTCCTCGACGACGACGCGGACGTGCGGGCGTCCGCGGCCGTGGCGATGCGAAGGCGGCAGGACACGCGCACGGTTGACGTGATGCGGGCGGCGCTGCGGTGCAACGTCGACGAGGTGGTGCGACGCGCCGCCCTGGTGCTGGGCCAGTTGGGCGACCGCGCGGCCGTGGCGGATCTGATCGACGCGCTGCCGACCGATGGTCCAGGCGCAGCGCAACTGTCCCTGCGCGCCCTCATCGAAGAGGCGACGCGGACGTTTTCCCACCCGATTTCCGTCGCGCTGACGGACACGACGCGCTCCTATCCGTCCGGCATCATCCTCCCGGACTTCAGCCGGACGGTCGATGCCGTCGCGGGGCGAGCGGGCGTGGCGTCCGGGCGACACCGATCCGAAGTGCAGGAAGCGCTGATCGCGATTACCGGTGAGAACTTCGGCTTCGATACCGCCGCCTGGCGAGACTGGCTGCGCCGGCATCCGCCGATTCCGATGGTGACGCCGTAGTCGAAAGCGATCGGCCGTCAGCGCTGAGCGCCGGGCTGCGTGCAGCGTGCTACCAGCCGTAGCCGTTCAGGCCGCCCCGCGCGTCCGGCTCGTCGTACCACGCATCCAGCAGCTCGAACCAGTTTTCGACGACTTTGTTGTCGGGCGTCGCGCCGTCTCGACACCAGGCATAGTTTCCGAACGCTGCCTTGGTTCTGCGCTGATCCAGCGGGTGATACCACTGGAAGCTGCCCCAGCGTTTCGTTGATCCGTCCAGCGCGTCGCCGTCCGGGAAGACGATGAATACGCCGTTGCGGCCGGGGGCAAAGCCGTCGTACGCTTCCATCCCGAATGAATCCGCCACCAGCCGATCGGTCGCGGCCATCACGCCACGCGCCGCGTCGCGAACCGTGGTACTAAAATCCGACCGGTCAGCCATCCGGCGGGCCAGGTCGTACAGGTCGAAATGCGGCTCACGTTTCCAGGCCCTCGGCTCGTCGTTCGGGAAGTAGTGCATCGTTGCATCGCTGGAGTTCGCGCCACGGATGGCTTCGATGGCGTCCTTACTCGATTCGACGGCAAGCCTGCGGGCGAGCACGTCGACCGCCGCCTTCACGTCGCCGGCCGCGCTCAGATCGTAACAGGCCCAGCACTGGTGCTTGATCGCCGGATCCATCCCCGCAGCGCGGCGCAGGCGGTCCTCGGTGATCTTCAGAGCCAGACGACCGAAGGCCACGCCGTCTGCGGGTACGGCCGCGCCGTCCTGCGCTCCGAGCAGGCCCGCGTTTTTGAAGATGTCGCGCATCGGCGCGGGGACACTCGACGGCGGGGTAGCGATCATCGCGGCGGCGCTGAATCGCCCCGTCCCGGGACGGAACTCGTACGCATTCTCCACGCCGCCAAAGGAGCATACGTCGAACCACGCCAGATCGACGGATTCAGCTTGTGAGAGCACTTCGGTGATTTCGGCGGAGTACAGTTCGTCGGCCGCGTCTCCGTTGTCGGCGTTGACGCTGTCCATGTCCGGGCAGACGCTCTGGCACTGCCCGTGACCGAAAACGATGAGCGCATACCGGTCCGCCGGCGCGGTCGCCTTGCCGAACTGGATGAACTTTCGCAACGTCCGGGCATCGCCGGTGTTGGCCTCGAAGCTCGATTCCGTCGTGATCTCCGGGAAGTGCTCACCACCACTGACGCGCTCCCACGCACCGCTTGTGAGCCGGAACAGCCGCGTGTCCTCGAAGTTGGCGCCCAGGACGTCCGCGTCTTCGCTGAACCCCGCGGCACGGTCGATGAGCAACACAACCTCGCTCGCCTGACCCGCTCGCGACAGGTACGTCAGCGAACGCAGGTGCGGCATGATGTGATCCTCGGCACTGCTGTTGACGCCGCCGTAGATCATCACCGTCCAGCGCGGGGCGCTCCGGCCGACGGATGCCTCCTGATCGGCCGGCGCCACGGCAGGCAGAAACGCAAGGACACAGACCCACATGGCGAATCTCCTGAGGCGGCCACCAGCCGCAACCAAAAGGCCAAATGCGAAGGGAGTGAGGGAGTAAGGGAGTCAGGGAGTGAGGGGAAGAGGAAGAGTTGAACTCCTCGTCTTTCCTTCCTGTCTCCCGTACTCCCTGAATCCCTCATTCCGGTCACGATCGCGGCTCTTTGCGAAACATGCGCGCAACCCGGCAGGAAGTTGCGCCATCGGAGTCCATCCCGTCGCGACCGACAATCATCGCGGAGCGCTCGCCACGTGGCGATGCGATCCACCCAACCAGCGGCGCCACGATCCCATACGCACCCGGCCCGCGCCTTGTACGATTGAAGCGCGCGAATCGCCCCGCGAACGCTGGGCACTGCCGTTCTTACGGCCGCGTCGCGATGCGGTACTGCGTCGGCGTTACCCCCATGCGACGTCGAAAGTGGCGGACGAAGTGGGACTGGTCGAAGAAGCCACAGCGGCCGGCAATGGTCGCTACGTTCAGTCGGGTCGACCGCAGCAACGGCAACGCCTTCTCCAGTTTCAGTCTCAGCACATAGTCGCCCACCGAGCAGCCGTGGTGCGCTCGGAATACGCGGGCGGCGTGAACGGGGTGGACACCCGCCACGCGCGCTACGTCATCGAGGGAAACGCCTTCGGCGAGCCGCTCGCGAAGAAAGCTGCAGACCGCAGCCAGCCAGTTCGGTTTCGATCTGAAGCAGCGGGTTTCAAACCGGGCGCCTACGACCGCAAAGAGCTCTGCCACCGCCGACTCAATTGCCAGCGTCGCATCCGGGTCGGAATCTGCATAGCTTTCGGAAATCCGGTGGGCCGAACGATACACAAGCACGGACGGCAGCACGCACGCCTGGCGTTCATTTCGCCCGCCGTCCTCCAGTGCCTCGTCTGAAAACTCGATGATCAGCGAGCGAACCGGTCTGGGCGCGTATCGATTGGTATGCGGCGTCGCGGCGGGCAGGTAGAGCACGTCCGTCGGACCACATTCGAGTGAGGTCGCCGAGACCCCCGTCTCGAACGCCCCCGTACAGACGATCGTCAGATCGTGGTTGCGATGCGCGTGACGCGGCAGTACCTGACCCGGCGCGTGGAGCGACTCCGTCACGGCGAACCGGGAGAACGTACGCCGGGTTTCGACCTTGCCGAGCGTCAGTGGAGCGAAGGAATCGCGCATGGTCGCCGGCTTCCGAACAATCAGGCTCCGGGCGCCGCCGACTCGGCATCGACCGAGATCACGACCCGCTCGACGCCCTGGGCCAGCAGTTGCTCTACGACACGCCCGACGTCGGCCAACCCGACCTGTCGAACCTCCTGCGTACCCCGATCCGGGATAAACGCCATGATCTTATAAGACTTCATGCGGGGATTGTAGCGTGATAACGGCCGTGGCGTGAATGCCCACGACGGTGAACCCACTCGTGACTGAGCAATCAGGTGTGCTATGATGCGGAACAAAGCGCCGCCGTTTTGCCGCGACGCCCGGGGAATGCGATCGCGTCGGGAGCATCGGCGCTGCCCCGACCCGAACCTGGAGGATCAGGCGTGAAACTCGCTGTTTCGATCACGCTCGTATCGGCGTCTCTCGCCGGTGTGGTCTGTGGCCAGTCGCCGGCGCTGCACCGCGCCTGCGGCCCGCGGGCGGACCGGGACGTCATCTCACTGCCGCCGCTGCCGCCTCTGCCCGCCGCCGGTGAGGCCATGTGGGATCCGACGTTCTGCACGCGGATCCTTCGCGTCACCGATGACGCGGGCGGGCAGTTCTTCCAGACCGCCTATGCGTACTGGCCGACGTTCAACGTCGACAGCACGCGCATCTACGTCCTCCGCGACGAGGGCGGCCTGACCGGCTACACGTGGCGGTTCGATCCGGTTCGCTTCTCGATATCCGAAAAGTCGCGCGTGTTCGCCCAGCCCTCGCCCGACGGCGACTTCCCGCGCACCGAGGACGCCATCTGGAGCGGCGTTGATCCAAACGTCCTCTACTGCCACTCGAAGCTGAACCTGTGGGCGTACAATGTTGCCACACACGAATACACGCTGGTGCGTGATTTCTCGCCTGAACTGGCCGAGGGCTACCTGTCACAGATGAGCCGCAGCATCGACGACCGGGTCTTCGCGGCCACGACGCAGAACAAGCGTCACCGCGTGAGCGGCTCGATGGCGTGGCTGCGCGGTGAGGACCGCGTCGTGCTTCGGCCCGACGAGCCGGAAGGGCTGGACGAGGTTCAGGTGGACAAGAGCGGGCGTTACCTGCTGATCAAGACGGGCGGCCACGGCCCCGAAGCAATCCAGGATCGCGTGGTTGATCTTGTTACCGGCGCCGTCGAGGAGTTGACCGACGGGCCGCCCGACTATGCGCCGGGCCACAGCGACAGCGGCAGCGGCGTCGTGGTGGGCTATGAGAACTGGCGCAACCGGATTCTCCGGCGAAAGCTGGCGAAGCCGCACGGCAAGAAGCCCGTGCTCGATCTGGCGGACGACTGGTCGCAGGACGTTCACATCTCCATGCTGGCGGATGACGAGGGGTGGGCGCTGCTGAGTTTCTATCGTGACGGCGTGTGCGGCGTCGAACGCCCGCTCCACAACGAGATCGCGCTTGTCAGCACGGACGGCAGCGAGCGCGTCCTCCGGCTCGCTCATCATCGCTCCTGCGTGAGTGAGTACTGGGACAGCCCGCGAGCGAACATCAGCCGCGACGGCCGCTTCGTCGCCTTCACCAGCAACTGGGGCGGGGCGGATCGTCGCGACGTGTTCATCCTGCGTGTGCCGGCACACTGAGGGGGGAGCGACGCGAGACACGATCAGGGCCGGCGCTTCGACCATGCCTTGCGGATCTGTCGAAACCGCTCTATCCGGCCCTCCACCTTGGCGATCTCCCGTGGATAGAACTCGAGCATCCTGTCGCATAGTTCGAGCATCCATGCTCTTCGGGCGCGCCCCGGATCCAGGGTCATTCTGTTCGAGTCCGCGATCTGGATCTGACCCCACCCCAACGCACCGATCGTGAGGCAGTCCCATCCGAGGAACTCGATTGGAACGAAGGTCACGCGATCGACGACGGCGCGACGCTCCTCTATATCGTAGGAAACCATCAGAATCACGAAATAGTTCCTGTCGTCCTCGTAGAAGCGAGCGAGTCGCTCAACGGACGTGACGTTCGGCATGTTGAATCGCGTGCTACGTCGGTGCGTTTTGACGTCAACGACGTAGTAAACCCCATCGATGTCCTCAAACGCCAGGTCCGCCATGGCCCGCCGGGCGAAGTGCGGCGAGTACGTCGCACACAGCTTTGTCCCGAGAATCGTCTGAAAGTTTCTGGACAGAATGTCCTGAATCGCGTCTCCGACGGCCCGAGGGCTGCCCGCCGTGCTGTCGGACAGGAACTCCGCTGCGCATTCAGGAACTTCTTGATTCTCTTCTGGATCTTCTGATACTGATCCGTGTGAAACAGGCGGCTCTTCATGGCGCGCCGTTCGCCTGACAGAACAATGGAAGGGTGAGCCCGTCCCGCCGCGCTGGTTCGGCCGGGCCGGCAGCACGAGAAAGTGAATTGCGCTCCCAGAAAACGCTGTCGCGGTAACCCTGGATGACCGCGTCGTGTTCCGCCGCTGCGAGCCTCTTCTCGGCGAGGCAGCAATACATGGGGTCCAGTTCCACACCGACAAACGACCGCCGGAGCTTCTTGGCAACAACCGATGTCGTTCCGGACCCCAGAAACGGATCGAATACGACGTCCCCTGGATTCGAGCTTGCCAGGATCATTTTCGCGATCAACTTTTCAGGCTTTTGCGTCGGATGGTCCGTGTTTTCCGGCATCGACCAGAACGGCACGGAAAGATCCGTCCAGAGATTCGACGGGTGTGTGAGCCGAAATCCGCCACGATCCGTCTTCTGCCAGTCCTTGGGTGAACCGTCGCCCGTCGTGTAGGGCGCCAGGACGCGCCGTTTGAGCTTGACAGCGTCAACGTTGAAGGTGAACTGCCGCGACACCGTAGCAAACCAGATGTCTTCTGAGCAGTTCTTCCAGTTGCGGGCGGCTCCGCGACCCTTCTCCCGCTCCCACGTGATGCGGTTCTGGACCAGGAAATACTTTTCGCACGCATGATGGATCGTAGATGAACAGCGCCAATCGCAGCAGATGTACACGGATGCGTCGGGCTTCAGTACGCGGCACAGCGGCGCCAGCCAGGAATCGACCCACGCGGCGTATTCAGGCGAGGAACGCCCGCGAAAAGCGGCGCCGTTAAATGACTTGTCCAGGTTGTAGGGCGGGTCGACGATCATCAGATCTACGAATCCCGACGGCAGGTGCGGAATTGCCTCCAGAATATCCTGGCATAGAGTACGCCCGAGTATGGAGGCCGTCGGCGCCCGAGCATCCAGCCGCAATAGTCGCCGCGAATACGCCGCCTGCTCGGCCTCGTCGAGCGTGACCGTTCGATTCCGCGGGGCTCGCGTCCGCTCCTTCATAACGGCGGTATTGTCGCCCACGTTGCGCGCGGGTCAAGTGGGTGCATCGCGCGGCAGGCAGGGTGGGTCGTGCGACCCGGCGTGTACCGCGTATCGAGATCGGCCGCGCGCGCCGTCGTGTTCATTAACGCGGTCGCCGCCCGGGTCCGTGAATCAGCCTCGCCGCTCTTCATCCGGAAGCTGGTACAACCGGTTGCCGGCATACTTGAGCCGGCCGTGTTCGACCAGTGCGTCCCAGACGGCCTGCGGGTATTGATTCGGCGCCATGATCGCCACGATGCCCGACGCCTTGCCGCCGGACATCGCGCCGCGTCCCAGCCGCGACTCGTCGTCGAGACGGGCCAGCTTCAGCCGCTTCTTGAAGGCCTTCAATGCCTTGCGCAGGTCCTCGGCGTCGGGCGGATCGGTTGCGGGCCTGGGTGCTGGATCGGGCATGTCGTGCTACTCCGTAACCGGCGCACAGCCTGCCCGACGGGCGAAGCTGCGCGCTCATCCGACAGTATAGCCGCTCTCAGCGCCACCGCGCACTCTCACCGGCCGGTCCGGTCGCAACACCACGGCCTCGAAGACGAGACCGTGCCACCAGCCGAAGCTGTCATGCATGCTCAAGGTGGCGGCAGCACGCCCAGCACATGCCACCCGCCGAAGCTGTCATGCACGCTCAACGTGGCGGCAGCACGCCCAGCACGTGCAGTTGCTCGATGACGGCGTCGGCGTAGGCCCGCGCGCCGGTCGGGTTGGGGTGGGCGACGGCCGCGTAGAGGCAGGACACCAGGTCAAAGAACGCCAGGTTCCGCCCGGTGCATACGTTGAGCCGCTTCTCGAACAGCGGATCCTCCGGCGCCAGCGAGAGGTTCACCTGCAGCGTTTGCAGCAGTTCAAGATCGTCGGTCAGTCCCCAGAGGCGCGGCTCCGGCGCGAATGTCGCATTGGCGGGTCCGAAGCGCGCGTCGGCAAAGGCGATTGTGACGGCGCCGCCGGTCTCGCCGTTAACGTGGTCGACCGCGGCCCGCAGATTCGCGTGGGAGACGTTAAAGAAAACGCGCGAGTTTTCCGCCATCGCGTCGCGCAGCTCGAAAATATCCTGCGAAGACGACGACGTTGCCTGGTTCAGCGAAAGCAGCGTGTCGATCCCCGCGGGACTGCTCTGTTCGCTGATGAACGGGTAGTACCCCGTAACGACGACCGCGGCTTCCGGCATCACGCGCCGGACCTTGCGCAGCAGCGCCGCCATGGCCCCGTTGCAGTACTGCTCCGTGATCTGCGCCAGCTCTTGCGTGTCGGTCAGGGGAAGCGTGATGGTGTCCAAGCCGACGTCGTTGACGCAGCCGTCCAGCAGCACGAGATCGACGAGGTCCGCGCGCTCGATCTGATCCACCTGCGTCAGGATCGACGTTAACTGCTTCGGCACTTCCGCAAAGCAGTTGTATTCGCAAATGCCGTCGCCCTCTGCGGGGAGGATCTTTGCACCCGCGACGGCGTAGCGCTGCGTGATGACGCGCCGGCCGAGCCTGTGTTCGATCTCGTCGGCCACCAAGGCGGAGATCTTCTGCCGTTCCGGCAGCCCGCTGCCCCAGAGGATCGAGTCGCCGATGACCGCGAGGTAGAAGAAGTCGTCGACGAGTTCCACGCCGGCCGGGTTGATCGCCACGCCGTCCAGCTCGCGCGTCGCCACGCTGAGACGGCAGGACGTGCCGATCAGCGAGGCGGAAAGGACCACGGCCACACGCGTCGCCAGCGCGTCGTCGTCGCCGCCCGGCAGCCGCCAGTACACGCCGCCCCCGTTGGTCAGGGTCGCCCGTTCCGCGTCGCCCAGTTGCGGCAGGTCGCGATCCAGGTCCAGATCGTGCCCGGGGAGCGCGGTCGCGGCCGGCATCAGCGCGGTGGACGCTTGCGCCTCTTGCTCGACGATGTGCATGAGAAGCGCCGCGTCCGGGTCGGCGAGCAGCGTCAGCTCAAACCCGACCACGAGCGACGCGCCGGGGTCGTCAGCCGCAAGGCGCCGCTGATACGGCGTGCGGTAGGCGCGCTCGTGGCCGACGGCGGGCGGTTCGAGCCATCGCGTGGCCGTGATCAGCACCGGGCGATCGCCCGACGCCGGGTCGCTCACCGGGACGCAGCCGGTCGTCGCCGCGGCCACGATCGCCGCGACAGCCGCCCGCCCATGTCGGCGGGTGGCCGGCCGGCCGTGGCGACGGCGCGGCACCGTCCCAGGTGATGCGGGCGGAGTCCTCACCTGCCCCGCGCGCCTCATTCGATGATCTCGAGCACGTCGCGAACTTCGACGATGGTACCGACCCGGCAGTCGAGACGCAGATCGGAGCGCGTCGCGATCACCAGCCGCGACGTGACGCCGGGGACGGTGATGCGGTCGAACGACTCGTTGTCGAGTTGGATTCCCTGAAACAAGTGATAGGTGACGCCGTTTTCGCCCTCCCACACCGGGCACGGGCCGGCGCGATCGACCACGACCATCGTCCCGCTGAGCACGAACGGCGTCCCGGCGGGCAGGACGTTGTCGGGGAGGCTGATGCAGCCGCCGGCGGTGATCAGCGCGGCGCCCAGCAGTGCTGCGAGGCCGGCCTTGCGTGGGAACAGTACGGTCATCATCGGTCGTCTCGTTGGCCCCGTCGGACGGACGCACGTCCCTCCTCTGGGTTGATTCTTTATAGCCGACGTCCGGACGGTGGGACAAGCGTCCGGATACCCTGAGCGAGCCACGCGGCCTTAGCCCGCGCGGAGTCTCCACTGAAGGACTGCTCCAGGCATTAGCATGAGTCGCCACTTCCTTGTGTGCCGGCAGACAAGCGTGCCGCAACGGAGCGCGGCATTTATCCGGAGCATCCGCGCGGGCTAAAGCCACGCGGCTCGCAAGAAAAAGGCCTGTCGAAGATGAATTGCATCCGGGCGGCTGGTCAGCGCGGGCCGGTGAAGCGGTTCTGGAACTCGGCGAAGTCGCGCAGGTCCACGTCGGCGTCACCGTCGAAGTCGGCGAAGCGGCAGCCGGGGCCGGCGTCGGCCGCGGGGCCGGAGCGGTCGAAGCACTCCTGGACGTAATAATGGTCGAACAGGTCGAGGGCGTCGTCGCTGTCGAAGTCCGCGCTGCCGTCAGCGGGGGTGACGCCGTAGCGGATGTAGTCCCATTTTGTTGTGCTTTCGTAATACGCCGATTTACCGCGCCAGTTCATATTCGGATTGCTGGAGGGATACGCTGCCTCCGGGATACCTGAGTCGATGACTTCACCGTCGATGTACCAGACGTACAGATCAGCCCCGTAAAGCTCAAGCCGGTACGTATGAAGCACACCCGGCACAACATCGACATAGAGAATGGGAAGGCGGTTATCGCGAATCAAGCGAACTTGGTCGCGAGCGATACTGAACTGGTAGTTGACCGCTCCTTGGCTCCAAGCCGAGAGGATAACGGGAGCCCCCCAGAGTATCTCCGATCGATCACCGCTGGTCTCGACTGTCCATTCGATGAAGAACCGATACTGGCCCTGATACTCTGTTAATGGCCGAGTAAACGATTCGGAGTCGTGCCCATGAGGCGGCGGTCCGCAATCAAGAGCGGTGTGCTGAATGTACCGCCCTCCCTCGATCCAAGTTTCCGGACTGCAGTAGCGCTGCAGAAGTATCCACTGGCTGTTCTCGGGGACATCGGCAGCTTCATATGTAAAAACTTGTCCAAGGCTTGACGTAGCTAAGACCACGAGTACAAGCGCCAATTTGAGGGACATTCGGGTGTTCCTCCATGTTCGCCCCCCATTATCCATCCGGACCCGTCGTGGGTCAAGTGGGGCTTGGCAGAAGTCGCGAAAACTGGAAAAGGAGTCCGAGAATGAAGAACGCGCGGCTTCTTTGTGCGATCGCACTATCGGCCGGAGCGATCAGCCAATGCATGGTGCAACTTTGCGTTGCGGATGAGGTCTGTGTGAGTGAGGAGCCGGAATCGTTCCCGGTCATCTGCGTCGGTGCTCCGGCGACATCGTCTTCGGCGCCGGCGGAACTTCCGTCGACTATGACGGCGACATCGACATCGCCGACGGCCTGTCCGGCGACATCATCGTCGCCCGGCACCTCGAAACGAACGGCAGCATCACCACCAAACGCATGAAATCCGACGGCCGGATTCTCATCGCGGGGCTATGCAAAGGAGACTTACTCGTCGAGAAGAATACCGTTTCCGGTTCGCTGATTCGCGCCGTTACCGGCCTGGCCGCGGGTGCAACCGTCCAGATCAACACGGAGCAGGACGAGAGTGACGCCTATGGCACCATCCACTTCGGCAACCCGGATCTGGAAGTGCAGGACTCGGTCACGTTCGACGGGTGCATACGCATCTTTGACGAGGACGAGTCGGGAAACACGGGCGACTACGGCAACCTGTCGGGCGAAATCGTGGTCAACGGCTGCCACGGCACGCAGGATGAAATGATCATCTGTGTCGACGGTAACGCACCGGCGTCGGCCTTCAACGTGATCCAGGACGGCTGCGGAACGGTCATTCCGTACCCGGAATATGAGTGTACGAGCTGTCCGTAGGCAGCGGGGTCGATTGCGCCAAGCTATCGACGATGCCCGCCAGCGCCCGTGAGGGTGCGGGCGGGCGTTGCACGTCTGGGGCGCTGCCCTCGCGGGGGCCGGCGCCGAACTCAGAGCCCTCGCATTCATGCGGAGGTCCACCGGTGCCACATCGGATCACCGGTAGAAAACCGGTGGCACACCGGAATGCACCGGTTGCAAACCGGTGCCACACCAGACCTACGTCGTCTCTGCCCCGTCCCCGGCCGTGACGGGCTCGCCCTGCTCCTTCTCGCTCTTGGTGGGCATGAAGCTGCCTTCAAACAGCAGCATGGGCAGACCCTCGGGCGTATCAGGCTGCTTGACGCTGACGACGACGCGATTCTTTTCCTTGTACTGGCCGCGGAGCATCGCCTCGGAGAGCGCATCTTCGAGGTACTGCTCGATCGCCCGGCGCAGCGGCCGCGCGCCGAACTTCTCGTCGGTGCCGCGCTCGATCAGGAAGTCCTTCGCTTCCTGCGTCAGCTCCAGTTCCAGACCCTTCTCCGACAGGCGGTCGGCCAGTTTCTTGACTTCCAGATCCACGATCAGCACCAGATCTTCGTGGCCGAGCTTGTGGAAGACCACCATCTCGTCCACACGGTTGAGGAACTCGGGACGGAAGTAGTTTTCCATCTCGCCCTTGAGCACTTCCTTCATCTTCTCGTAGCTGACCATGTCGTCGCGCTTCTGGAAGCCGAAGGAGTCCTGGTGCGTGATGCGGTGAGCGCCGACGTTGGACGTCATGATTACGATCGTGTTCTTGAAGTCCACATGGCGGCCGAACGAATCGGTCAGGCGGCCTTCCTCCATGATCTGCAGGAGCATGTTGAAGGCATCCGGGTGGGCCTTTTCGATTTCGTCGAACAGCACCACCGAATACGGCCGGCGGCGGATGCGCTCGGTGAGCTGGCCGCCTTCTTCATAGCCGACGTAGCCCGGGGGCGCGCCGATCAGACGCGACACGTTGTGCTTCTCCATGTACTCCGACATGTCGAGCACCAGCAGCGCGTCCGGATCGCCGAACATGAACTTCGCCAGGCACTTGGCCAGATAGGTCTTACCCACGCCGGACGGGCCGACGAAAATGAAGCTGCCCATCGGGCGGTTCGGGTCTTTCAGACCGCTGCGGGAACGCCGCACGGCCCGGGCGACCGCGCTGACCGCCTCGCTCTGACTGACGACCTGCCGATGCAGTTCGGTCTCCAGACCCAGCAGCCGCTCGGCCTCGTCCTTCTCCAGCCGCGTCATAGGAATGCCGGTCATGGTGGCGACCACTTCCGCGATCACCTCCTCGTCCACGACGCCGTCGATCTCCTTGCTCTTGTCGCGCCAGTCCTTCTGCAGCGACTTTTTCTTGAGCCGGCAGGACTCGATCGAATCGCGAAGCTGCGCCGCCCGCTCGTAGTCGGCGTTCTTGACCGCCTCGTCCTTTTCGAGCGTGAACTTCTCGATTTCCTTCTCGATGTCCGCCAGGTCCGGTGGCTTGGTCATCGAGCGCAGGTGTACGCGGGCGCCCGCCTCGTCGATGACGTCGATCGCCTTGTCCGGCTGCACGCGGCCGGAGATGTACCGGCCGGAAAGTTCGACCGCCTGCTGCAGGGCGCCCTCCGTGATCTGCACGCGATGGTGCGCCTCGTAGCGGTCGCGCAAACCCTTCAATATCTTGATCGTTTCCTGATAGTTCGGCGGTTCGACCAGGATCTGCTGGAAGCGGCGCTCCAGGGCGCTGTCCTTTTCGATGTATTTGCGATACTCGTCGAGCGTGGTGGCGCCGATGCACTGGATCTCGCCGCGGCTCAGGGCCGGCTTGAGCACGTTGGACGCATCGATGGCGCCCTCCGCCCCGCCCGCGCCCACCAGCGTGTGCAGTTCGTCAATGAAGAGGATGACGTTGCCCGCCCGGCGAACCTCGTTCATCACCGCCTTGATGCGCTCCTCGAACTGGCCGCGATACTTGGTGCCCGCCACCATCATGGCCAGGTCGAGCACGACGATGCGCCGATCCGCCAGCAGTTCCGGTATGTCGCCGCTGACGATCTTCTGACCCAGTCCTTCGACGATCGCCGTCTTGCCGACGCCCGCCTCGCCCAGCAGCACCGGGTTATTTTTCTGGCGGCGGCAGAGAATCTGGATGACGCGTTCGATCTCGTTGAGCCGGCCAATGACCGGGTCCAGCTTGCCCAGTCGCGCGAGTTCCGTCAGATCGCGCCCGAACGAGTCCAGCGCGGGGGTCTTGCTCTTCTTGTTCTTCGTTTCTCCGGCGGGGGCCATGCCGGTGCTGGCGGCCTCGCCCTCCTCCTGGCTGGCGCCGAGCAAGTTGAGCACCTCCTCGCGGACGTCCTCCAGCTTCAGGTTGAGGTTCATCAGCACCTGGGCGGCCACGCCGTCCTGCTCGCGGAGCAGGCCCAGCAGCAGATGCTCGGTGCCGACGTAGTTGTGGTTGAGGTTGCGGGCTTCCTCGATGGCGTATTCGATGACCTTTTTGGCCCGCGGGGTCTGCGGGAGTTTGCCCATCGTCACCATCTCGGGGCCGCTCTTGACGAGCTTCTCGACCTCGAGCCGCACCTTGCGCAGGTCGACGTCGAGATTCTTGAGCACGTTCGCCCCCACGCCCGAGCCTTCCTTGACCAGGCCCAGGAGAATGTGCTCCGTCCCGATGTACTCGTGGTTGAACCGCTGGGCTTCCTGGTTGGCCAGCGCCATCACCTTGCGGGCACGGTCCGTAAATCGTTCAAACATCCTTCACTCCTGGCCGATCGATGGCCCATCGAGATCGGCCGCGTAACTCCCACGGGCTTCGGGGTTTAGATCAACCCGCGCGATCGGGGCGATTCGCGCTTGAATTCCCCGCCATTCCCGTGCGAGGCGGTTATCGCACCCGGATTCTAGCACCCTCAGAATAGGGCAGCAACAAATCCGTGTAGCGGCCGCGCGGCGCGACGGCACACCCGATTTATCGACGATCGCGGCGCAGCCGTTCACTGCCAGCGTCCGCTTTGAGAGGGCCGGGAGGGGTGCTGCGGCCGTGGGCACGCTCGCGTCCCGTCAGCAGTGCGGGAGTGATAGGACGCGGCCGCTCGTCACCGAGCCAGGCCCATCACGGGCGGTACCGCGCGGCTCAGGGACTGGAGGCGACCGACGCCGAAGGGCCGCCGTGCTGAAGTGCGATCTGACGCCAGGCAGCCTCGATTTCGTCGAAAAGACCCCCGAGCGCCTCGCGCTCCGCCTGAACCCGGGCGTCGTCGACGGCGTCTTCCGACGTCCACGCATTCGCCCGGCGGGTCTGACGCACGGTCGCCTCGGCCAAGCCGAACACCATGCCGGTGCGCACGTCAAACAACGCTGCGGACGCGGTGGACGTGACGATCGCCTCCTCAACCGGCAGCAGGCCGAGCGTAATCAGCCCGAGCGGTCCGATGTCCTCGCCGTCGATGCGAAAGGTCGTGTCGAACGTATACGCCAGCACCACGTCCGCCTTTAGCGACGCGGCCGCCAGCCGAAGTTCCCGATCCGATTCGAGCCGGGTGGGCAGAACGAGCCGGTTGAGCCCCGCGACGCCGGCGACCATCGGAAGGTCGGCCAGCCGCTCCAGTTCCGCAACCTCTTCCGGGTCGCGGCCGATCACGATCGAATAACGACCCTCGCCGACGCCCTCGTGGCGGTAGGAGCGGTAGCCGGATTCCTGCACGCGCGCGACGGCGATGCGGGCGGGAAACGCCGCGCCGGGCACCCGTGCGAGCCGGGCCTCGATGTCCGCGTCCGCGTCCGACAGCGATTGGAGCGAGACGCCGCTGGCAGGCGTCGTGTATCGCAACGCCCGCGAGCAGCCCGCCACGGCGAGCACGGCGCCCGCACCCACCGCGAAAGCCGACCTCAACAGTCCCCATCGAGCCATGTCCGTTCCTCCCGTTCTTCGGTTTCGACCTTCGATCTCCGCGGCCGCGCTCTCGGCCCCTCACTTCTTACACCGGACCCAGCGCCCGGCGGCGGTCACGCCTTCATTTTTGCTGCCACGGTCTTGAGCACGCTCTGCTCGCGCTCATTCGCGGTGCGTTCCAGGTCCG
This sequence comes from uncultured Phycisphaeraceae bacterium, assembly GCA_964648365.1. Classification (GTDB taxonomy): domain Bacteria; phylum Planctomycetota; class Phycisphaerae; order UBA1845; family UBA1845; genus SURF-32. Next base: position 5,435 of record CAZYLK010000041.1, on the reverse strand, counting down.
CCGCCCGCTTGAGGATGCCCTCCACCCATGCCTTGTCCTTGACGCTGCCGGCGTTGATCTTCACGTTCAGGTGGGCGCCCATCACGGCGGATCTCGCGGCCAGGGCCGCCACGCCCGCGTCGGAGATGCTCGCTTCCAGACCCGTCGCCGCCATCGCCTCGATGACTTCGAAGCTCGCCAGCGCCGTTTCCATGACTTTCAGGGGTATCTCGATCGCACCCTTGGTCGCTTCCTGAATGGCCGCGGACCGCGCCGATTTTTCCGCGTCGCTGCCCTTCGGCAGGCCGAACGCATCCATGATCTTGTTGAACGCGTTCGTGTCTGCGTCAATCAGGCGCAGCAGTTCGTCGTGATACTTCTTGCCCGCAACCGCCCAATTCGAGAATTCCTCCCAGCGGTCGTCCCAGCCGCGCTTGTGCGAGGACAGGTTGGCCACCATTGTCGCCAGGGCCGCACCGAAAGCGCCCATCGCCGCCGCGATCGAACCGCCGCCCGGCGCCGGCGACTCGCTGGCCGTTTCGTGGACGAAGGCCTCCAGCGTCATATCAACGAGCCGCTTCTGCTTGCCCTTTTCCCGAGCGGCAATCGCATACTCGATGATCTTCTCGTCCGGATTGAAGGGCGACAGTTCGTCGAGTCCGAGCGATTTGATCGCAATCTTGATCAGTTCGCGGTCGCTGACGCCGAGGCTCCGCTGCTGCTTGGCCAGGAAGTATCGCCCGGCATCGAGCATCGCCTTCAGCGGGATGAGGCCGACCAGTTCGCTGCCGGTTACGCGGATCCCGCGCTCATGGGCCTTCTTGCAGCACTCGTCGAAGGCCATATGAACCGGCGTCACCGAGATATTCGTGAGGTTGATGGAGATCTGAGCGACGCCATATTCCTCGATGAACCAGCCGATCGCCTTCACGCACTTCAGCGAGCCGGGCGTCCAGAGCGTCTCGCCCTTGTCATCGACCAGCGGTTTGCCGCTCGGCGTGCCGTCGTCCGTCTTGACGCGGCCCTTTTCGCGGATGTCGTAGGCGATGGCGTTGGCGCGGCGGGTGGAGGTCGTGTTGAGATTGACGTTGTAGGCAACGAGAAAGTCCCGCGCGCCCACGGCCGTGGCGCCGCTGCGGGCGTTGAAAGTTGCGGGGCCGAAGTCGGGCTTCCACTCGTCGCGTTTGAGCTTGTCGCGCAGGCCCTCGTATTCCCCCGCCCGCACCGCGGCCAGATTCCGGCGCTTCTCGCTGAACGCGGCGTTCTCGTAACAGAAGATGGTCAGGCCGACCTCCTCGCCCAGACGCTTCGCCAGCGCCCGCGCGTGCTCGGCCGTCTGTTCCATCGTGATGTTGGCGACCGGCACCAGCGGGCAGACGTCCATCGCCCCGAAGCGCGGGTGCTCGCCGTGGTGGCGGCTCATGTCGATGACTTCCGCCGCCTTCCTGCCCGCCCGCACGGCCGCCTCGATGACCGGTTCCGGCGCACCGACGAACGTCACCACGGTGCGATTCGTTGCCTTGCCCGGATCGACGTCCAGCAGCGTGACGCCATCGACTGATTCGATCACATCTGTGATCTGCTTGATAATCGCCGGATCCCCGCCTTCAGAGAAGTTGGGAACACATTCGATGAGGGGTTCATTCATGTTGGTGATTTCCTCTCACTATGTAGAGCCGGCTCCCTCCGGTGTGGCACCTGTGGCACCAGCTTCCAACCGATGTTCCTTTGTGGCACCGGTTTTCAACCGGTGTTCCTTTGTGGCACCGGTTTTCAACCGGTGTTTCTGACACTGCCTGCGGCGCTGGTTTCTAATCGCCGCCGTCCACTCACACGCCCGAAGACACCGGCTGCAAACCGGTGCCACACCAGAGGTCATTCGTTATTCGCCATTCGTTATTCGCTATTCGCCCCTCATCCGCATCGCCCCGCCGCCTCGGCACAGGCACACACGTCACGCGCCGCCGCGACGATGGTCGCTTCCGTCGGCATGACCAGGTTGCTCGCCGCGCCCAGCGGAACATAGGTATCCAGCGCGTTATGTCGCCGGGCGAGCACGCTGCCGTTGCAGGACTCACAGATCAGCGACAGCAACGCCTCCGCGACGCCGCCTGTCCGGCGGCCTTCATCGACCACCAGCACCCGCGCCGTCGCCCGAGCCTGCTCCAGGATGAACGCCTCGTTGAGCGGATTCAACCATCGCAGATCCACCACCCGCGCCGCGATCCCGTGCTGCTCCCGCAACACCTTCGCCGCCCGCAGCGACATCCACACCCCGTTGGCAAATGTAAGAATCGTCAGGTCGCTCGCATCCTCGTGATACACGCAACCCTCGCCGAGCGGGATGGACTCGCCCGGCGCAGGATACGCGAACTGCCAGCCGCCGTCCTTCGACTCGTGCAGATCCTTCTGCATATAAAGGGCGATCGGCTCGAGAAAAGCACACACCCGCCCGTCGATCGCCGCCAGGGCCACGCAGGTGCGCATCATTTTCACCGCGTCGTCGCCGCGGGACGGCGTCGCCACCACCAGGCCCGGCACGTCGCGCAGTGCGGCAATACTGTTATCATTATGAAAGTGTCCGCCGAACCCCTTCTGATAGCCCCAGCCCGCGATACGGATCACCATCGGATTGCGGAACTGATTGTTGGAGAAAAACTGAAGCGAACACGCCTCGCCGCGTACCTGGTCTTCGGCGTTGTGATAGTATGCCAGGTACTGGATCTCGGGGATCGGCAGCAGGCCCGCATGGCCCGCCCCGATCGCCATGCCGAGGATCATCGTTTCGTCGAGCAGCGTGTTGAACACGCGGGCCGCACCGAACCGTTCGTGCAGCCCGGCGGTGACGTGATAGACGCCACCCTTCTTCGCCACGTCTTCTCCGAAGAGAATCGCCTGCGGATATTTCGCCAGCAGGTCGTGCAGCCCCTGGTTGATCAGCACCGCCATGTGCCGGGGGGGGGCGTTCTCGGGCAGGCGGTCGGCGCCGTCGAACGTGCGGGCGCGAACGTCGTCGCCCGCCGATCGCCGTGCTTCCGCCAGCACCGCGTCGGGCGTGTACGGCGCCAGCGGCGCGATGATCTGCGCAGCGGACGTCAGCTTCGGCGCCGCGGCCGCCTTCCGCGCCGCTTCCTGAACCTTCGCCCGGGTGGCCTCATAGCGCGCCAGCACATCGGCCGCCCGCAGAACGCGATGCTCAAGCACCAGTTCGGCCGTCCGCAGGAGCGGATCCAGCCGCTCGGCCGCCTCGATCTGATCCCATGAGTGATACTCGGTCTCGGGATCGCTGCCGGCATGCCCAAGCAGGCGCACGACGCTCAGGTGAAGGAACACCGGGCAGCGCCGCGTGCGACAGAGCTTCACCGCCTCGTCGACCGCGTCGAAGCCGCTGAGCAGATTCAGCCCGTCCGCGCGGACGTAGCGGATGCCCGGCCGGCGCGACAGGGTCGCCTCGATCCAGCCCGGCGGGGTATGGACGCTAATGCCCAGGCCGTTGTCCTCGCAGACGAACAGGATCGGCACCGGGAACTTCTGGTGAGCGCTCCACCCGGCCGCGTTGAACGCCGTCTGCGCGACGGCGTGATTGACGGAGGCATCGCCGAAGCTGCACACCACGATGGCGTCCTGCGGAACGGGCAGCGTGGCGCCGATCCGCTTCGCCCGCGGGATCGACAGCGCCGCCCCGACGGCTTTGGGCAGGTGGCTGGCGATGGTGCTGGTCTGAGGCGGTACGTTCATCGCCACGCTGCCCCACACCTTGTGTCGCCCGCCTGCGATCGGATCGAGCGAGCTGGCAGCGAAGCTGTGCATGACGTCTGCGGTGAAGTCCACCGCGCCGGCCAGGCGGGCTCGCTCCGCCATGAAAGCGCCGCTGCGATAGTGGATGAACGCCGGATCGGTGTGCCGCGTCAGGCGTCCGACCAGGGCGTTGCCTTCATGCCCGGCGCTGCCGATGGTGTAGAAGCCTTCGTCGCGTGCCCGCATCCGCCGCGCCTCGATGTCCTGATGGCGGCAGACCATCTGCGAGTCGAACAGCTCGACCAGATCACGCCGCGTCATCCGTCGTCCGACCACGACTGGCGCATCCGTGGGTCCGGAGACATCCGCGCCGTCCTCACGGGACGCCAATTCCGTCAGAATTCGGACGAAATTCTCGTCGACGACCTCGGCACGGTTGAAGCGGGACGCGCCGCGGGCGGGGAGGCCGGCATCGGAGCGGGGCGGGGATGTCACGGACAGACTCCAAGCGAGGGCAAGCCGGGCACTCGACGCCGGCGTTCGGTCGCGAACGACGGACGACCGCGCCCTGACAGGAGTCGAGCGTAACACCCGCCGGCGGAGGCGGTCAAACGGCCGCATCTGGCGCCGGTCGGACGGAGCGGACGTGCCGATGTGCACGCGAGGGGCGTGGACAAAAAAAGCGACGGCCACCCGGAGGCGCCGTCGCTTGTCTGGTCGCATTATCGTCCCGGCGATCGACGGACGGGCCGCTTCCGGTCGGCGGGCCGACAGACGCCGGACGCTAGCCGCAGGACGACCGCTTGCCCTTCACCTTGCACGTCCCGTTGCCGCCGCGCGGGCAGGCGATGGTTGCCTTGAACTTCTTCTCACAGTCCTTCACAACCTCGCAGTCAGCGCCGCTGGCATAGTCGCCACCCTTCTCCGGGCAGGTCTCGCAACCGCCCTTGGCCTTGCTCTTCTTGACCAGGCAGGTGCAGCCGCCGCCGCCCAGACTCAGGTCATAGCCCTGCCAGCCATTGCGACCGGCGTCGAACACGAACAACTGGTGGTTTGCGTAGCCCATGCCGAACGACGTGCGGACGGGCACGTCCAGCGTCCACTCATCCACCTGGTTGCCCTCGGTATCATACGCGAGGGCGAGGCCGTCATTGACCACCACGATTATTCGCGCAACACGGGCGGCGGCCTCAACGTCGTCAGCCGTACAGACGGATCGCTGGTGCGACAGCTCACTGTCCTGAATCCGGGTGCCGCTGGCGACGAACCCGTCCCCGTGCCGCGCTCGAGGAAGATCGTACGGACGGGATCACCGGCCTGCACGGAAACCGCCACGCTCAAAACGGCCGCCACCACGGCGGTTCTGCTCAAGCTCCTTACCACGCCATATCCTCCAACTCCGGTTGCCGATCGCCGCGCTGGGGGCAAACGACGCCGCCAGAGACGACGCGGACATCGGAACGCTTGTTGGGGCAATTCACGCGGCAGTTGGAGTGGCGGGCTTCATAATCGTTCCGACGCCGTTGACCTTCTGGTAGAGAATTGTGTGTTTTGGAATAACATAGCTCGCCTGGGCACTAAGGAGGGGCAGCAACTTAGCGCCAGACACCTGACCATTCGAAATACTTGCGTCAAAGGCTGGTCGGGCCAGTACGGCGGCATCGGCAATCACGGCCTCGACCCGCAGTTCGTCGATTTCGACGGTGGGGACTATCGCC
>CAZYLK010000040.1:3791-38779 GCA_964648365.1 uncultured Phycisphaeraceae bacterium | reverse complement strand
GAGAGTACGCCACCTTTTTGCCGACCGCCATCAACGAAATTCGGTTATACCTCGCGCATGGGCTTTATCAACATTACCCCGCAGGTGGAAACGGCTGTAAGCGAAAGCGGGGTGGCCGAGGGGCTGTGCCTGGTCAACGCGATGCACATCACCGCCAGCGTGTTCATCAACGACGACGAGCCTGGACTGCATCGCGACTACAAAGTGTGGCTGGAGCAATTGGCCCCGTTCGACGCCAGTCAGCAGCGTTACCACCACAACCGCACCGGCGAGGACAACGCCGACGCCCACCACAAGCGGCAGATCATGGGTCGCGAGGTCGTCGTCGCCATCACCGCCGGCCGGCTCGACTTCGGCCCGTGGGAGCAGGTTTTTTATGGCGAGTTCGACGGGCGACGGGCGAAGCGCGTGCTGATCAAGATTATCGGAGAATAGCAAATGTCGCGCCTTGCTCGCGATCCGTGTGCCGGTGCGATCAATAACCAACGCAGCCCGGCACCCAAGGGCGATGTTCGGGCGCAATCAAGTTCAGGCGGGCAACGGATTCGGAGAACTCCATCCCTCGTCTTCTTCTCCCTCTTCTCTGCATCCGCGCTCATCTGCGGTCGATACGCGCCGCCACTTACCGGCCGCAGCCGAAGAGAGTCGAACCGCAGATAAACGCGGATAAACGCAGACAAAGAGCAGACGGTGCAGGTGGGTGCGGTCGCGCCTGGTGGGCAGCGTTCGCTTCGCTGCCGTTATTCCAACGGTCGGCCCCTCCCTTACGGTCGGGGTTCGAACGGGCGGCGCTGGCAGCCGTTCGGCCAGGGGCCGCGGCGAAGCGCCTCAGATGCGGACTTTCAGAATCGGCTTAAAGATCAGCGCAAAGGCCATCGAAACGACCAGGAAGTAGACGATCCAGTTGCCCAGCACGGGTACCGGCAGGACATCCGGCATAGCGCTTTTGATCATCTCGCGGATCTGGATGGCGCGGAAGTTGGAGTCTGACGGCGGATAGGCTTCCCAGGGGAAGCCGAACTTTTCCCAGAAGCTGTAGCGGGTGCGCAGCGGGCTGACGGGACCGTCCACCGACGCAGGGTCGCCGACGGTAAGCTGCTTGGTGAGCGTTTCATCCCCGGCGGTGACCGCCAGTTCATACCGGCCGGGGTTCTCGGCCCGGACCTTCCAATAGGCCAGCGTCGAGTCGTCCTTGCGCCACGGACGCTGGGTCAAAAGCTCGACGCCTTCCGGCACCGACAGCTCGAAGCGGGCCTGCCCGGCGACCTCAAGCGCGCCAAACTCTTCCGTCATAAACGCCTGCACCGTGGCCGGCTCGCCCGGCGGAACCGGGGCGAACTGGTAACGCCCCGTCATCTGCACGAACAGCGCCCCCACCGGCACCAGCGCCACCAGCAGCGGCGGGATGGACAGCAGCAGAATCTTGAACGACGACCACCCGGCGCCGAACACGGCCGCCAGCGGAACCATGAGGCTGTCCTTGTAGAGCTTCATGGCCAGCATGTTGGCCTTGATCTCGTCGCGGGCGCGGCCGATGGCGTCCTGATTGGACGTGTAGCGATAGGCCAGCAGCAGCACCACGCCGGTCACGGCGCTGATCAGCCCCAGCGACAACCACGCCGGCCACGCCGCCATGGGCGCAAACACGAGGTTGAACAGCGACGTAAGTGCGTTGTTGATCGTCCACATAGGGGCGTTCTTATTCCAGGCGGAAGGGAGTCAGGGACGAGGGAGTCAGGGAGTGAGGGACGAGGGACGCTTAGATTCGTGCCCTTCTCGTCATGACTTCGCCACGCCTTGCTCTCTCACGCCCTTCCAAGCGTTTCGTTCCAGACCGAGGCCACCGTGCCGCACGCGGCCAGACGCCGCAACCAGCGTCGGGACAAAAGGGAATGCAGGGACCGAAAAGGAGGGGAACAGGGGGACCAATCGTTTTCTCTTTCTTCCCTGACTCCCTCACTCCCTTATTCCCTCACTCCCTTTTCGTCTACTCAATATATCCCAGCCCGCGCAGGCGCTCTTCCACGTCGGCGTCGGAGCCGCCGCCGGCTTCGATGGCGGCCAGTTCCTTCTCGATCAGGTGCTGCACGAACTCATCGACGGACGTGTAGCCGGCAATGTCGCTGACCTTCTTGAGCCGGTCGTACAGATGTCCGTCGATCTTGATCTTCTCTGCCATGCCAAACTACTCCCTCGAAGCCGTCCGCACGGGCGGCGTGGTTAACAGGTTGCGGCCGCGCATCTGGGCGGGCTTCTCGACGCCGAAATACTTCAGGATCGTCGGCGCCAGGTCCATCAGGTCGGGGTCGTCCAGATGAATCTTGACGTTGGTGGCCAGCGTGCCGGGCACCAGTTCCGCGGCGATGCAATGGTCCGCGCTCCACTCGTTACGATTATCCGTCAGCCAGCGCGAGGTCAACGTCCCCATCGTCCCCTGCCGCGTGATGTAGCCGTACTCGTAGCCGACGATGAGGTCCGGCGTGTGCTGCGACAGCTTGCCGCCGGGGGCATACGGCCCATGGTAAACCTCGTCGGTCCGGTACATCCGCCGCACGACGGGCCGGTCGTTCTCGGGATCGCGCGAGGCGATGAGTTTCTCGGAGATTTCCTTCAACAGGGCGTCGCGCTCTTCCGGCTTGACTGATCCTTCCCGCTCGCGGCCGACCATGTTCAGGTAGATGCCGTTGAGGCCGATGCTGTACGCCTTCGTCCGCGACCAGTCCGCAATGATCGACAGCGCGCCGCGCGGCTGCTGGCCGGGCTTGAGCACGATGTACCCGTTGTCGTACAGCCAGCGGTTGAGGTTAACCTTGCGCTGAAACGGGCCGAATCCGTGATCGCTCATCACCAGGATGGGCGCATCCTCGCCGACGGTCTTCATGACCTTGCCGAGCTGCTCGTCGCACTGTTCGTAGATGCCCTCGACGACGCGATGATACTTCTTCGCGTCCTCGGAAGTCCGCGTCGGATGCTGCGCGTCCGGCGGCAGGCCGCCCAGTTCGGGGTTCCACCACATCATATGCGCAACGAGGTCCGTACTGGAGAAGTACACAAACAGCAGGCCGTCCTCGTAGTGTTTCAGCGCATAGTCGAGAATCTCGATGCGCTCGTTCATCACGATCTGCGACTGGATGCGATACGCCTCGGCGTCGAACAGCCGCTTCGTGTCGCCCGCGATGTCGGTGACTTCCGCGTCAAACGCCTTGAAGTCCTCCGCAAACCCCTGCGTGTAGAAGGGACCGATTTCCGATCCGATCTCGGTGACGAAATCGCCCGGAGCACTCACTTCGGCCATCGGCGTTTCCGGATCGAAGTTGACGGGCGACGCGTACAGTTCCGGGAACAGCGGGTTCGCGCTTTTGAGCCAGAACCGGACGATCGCGGGAAAGCCCCCGCCCGGATCCAGATTGCAGGTGCGGAAGACGACCTTCTGCCAGCCGCTCCATTCGCCCTGTTCCAGAATCAACTCTTCGCTGAACTCCGGCAGCGGTTCGTCCTCTGCGGCCGGCTTGCCGTTTGCGTCCTTTTTCTTCTCGGCCGGGTAGCCCAACCCACCGACGGCGAAGTTGCTCCACGACAGGCGGGCAATGGGCGCATCGCGATCGATTTCGAGCAGCATCCGCAGCGTCATGGTCGGATGCTCAATGTGCCGCACGCCCTGTGCGTCCACGCGGGTCTTGACCTCGATCGGGTTCCCGGTGCCTTGCAGTTCCAGCATGTAGACGCCGCTGCGCCCCTTCACCGGCGTCATCGGCAGGGCCATGCCGCCGCTGGGCTGCTCGGTCGAGGTGGAAAAGTCGGCGCTGAACCACTGAAACGTACCCTGCGAGCCGGTGATATCCGGCGTGCCCATGTCGGACAGGCTCTTCATGTAGCCGTCCTTCGACGGCGTGGGCGGATAGTTGGCCGGAAGGCGGTAGAACCGCGACGGGACTTTGGCATCTTCCAGGTATTCCCAGAAAGGAATGCCGCCGCGCGTCAGTTTGATCTCGGGCGGGTTCTGCCACGGCAGGGGAATCGCGTGCTCCGCGAGAATGCACGGCTCATCGCCATGCTCCGTCTTGTTGGCGGAGAAAAACGGCGATGTCGGATCGGTCTGCTGACCGGGGTCGCGATGGATGAAGTCGAAGATGCCGTGCTCGCCCGGGTCGCAGCCGGTGATGAAGTTCGACCACGCCACCGGGCTTTGCGGCGGAATGCTCGTGCCCAGGTTCCACAAGCCGCCCTTCTCGATGAGCTTCTTGAAGTTGGGCATGCGGCCCTGGTCAATCATGCGCTGCAGAGCACGCGGGTCCATGCCGTCGAAGCCGAGAACGACCAAGCGTTTGCCGCCCGCTTTCGATTTGGGCTCGCTGCAGCCGCCGCCAAGCATCGCCACCGCGCCCAGCACGATCGGAATCGCTGCCAGAACCCGGAAGTTGCGTGATTTCACCAAGTCTCGTCCCCTCATGCACCCGCCCCCACCTGCTCCACAGCGGCGCCCACGCGTGATCCTCTCGGCGCGTCATCGGCCGTGGGCGGAGCGGCACGCTGACCCCAGTCCAGAACCGTCAGCGGCTGGCCGTCCATGTATGGCGGCACCTTCACGCCGAACATCTCCAGCGACGTCGGCCCGATGTCCATCAGGCGCGGTCGCTCGGCCTGCACCGGCCGGTTGCAGAACATCACGCCCGGCACCAGCGACGGGTCGATGCAGTGGTCACCGCTCCAGGCCTTCATATTGTCGTGGAACACTTCGTCGGTGATGTCGCCGACGGCCGCTTCCCACGACACGCGATACCCCTCGGCGTACCCCATGATGAGGTCGGGCGCTTCGGTCGTGTACGGCCCGCGGTAGATCTTGCGTGAATCGAGCGCCCGCTTGACCGCCAGTTCGCCCGTCGCCGGATCCTTCAAGCCGGTCAGCTTCGCGCACAGTTCTTCGCGCAGGGCCGTCTCCTCCTCGCCCGGCTCAACAATGCCCTGGGCCTCGCGACCCTTGACGTTCAGCCAGATACCGGCCAGACCCAGGCAGTACGCCTTCGTCTTCGACCAGTCGACGCGCTTCAGATACTTCGCCTTCGGGTCGGCGCCTTCTTTAAGCACCATGTAGCCGTTCTCGATCAGCCAGCGGTTCCAGTCGAGGCCGCGGCGGAACGAGCTGAACCCGTGATCACTGATGACGAACAGCAGCGTGTTCCGATCGTTGCACTTGGCCATCACCTTGCCGACCAGTTCGTCGTTGCGCAGGTAGAGGTCTTCGATGGCGTTGCGGCGCTGCAGGTTTTCTTCCGTCTGACCGGCACGGGCCGGGTGCTTCGGGTCGATGTAGCGCCAGAACATGTGCTGAATGCGGTCGGTGCCGTCGAACACGCACACGCACAGCCCTTCCTTCACCTTGTCGAGCGCGTCGAAGAACATCACCTCGCGCTCCTCGTCAGCCTCGATGCACTGATGCAGAAAGCCGTCGTCAGTGAGGATTTTTTCGTTCATCGCCCACGTGTCTTCGGCCAGGCCGAGCGTGGCATAGGCTCCCTGCTTTTTCGCCAGGTAGGTCGAGTAAACGCCCGGATGCGAGATCGGCATGGCCGGGGACGCCGGGTCGATCTGGATCGGCGTCACGTACAGCTCGAACTCCGGCGTGGTCTGCAACAGCAGCACTTCGCAGATGCCGGTGACCTTCTTGGTCAGGCCGAGCTTGAAGTCCACCGTGATCCACGGCGAGTATTCGTCTTTCTTCAGCGTGTGAGTGGTTCCGCACACCTTCAGCTTCACGGTTTGCGTCGCATCGTCGATCGTCGCCCGGAACGGCGTGTGAATCGGCTTGCCGTCCTTGCCCGGCGGGCCGACGAGGTACGAATCCACCACGTTGCCCTTGCGCTGGACGTAAATCTGCTCACCGCCGGTGTGATCGACGTCCTCGGCCTTGCGCGTGGTGTAAAACGAGAACGTCCCCTGGCTGCCGCGCAGGTCCGGCACGCACATGGCGGACAGCAGCACGCCGCGGAACCGCTCGGGCGGAAACGTGATGGGCACGCGGATGATGTTGCTGAAGATGCCGTAGTCGCCCAGCGTGCTCCAGAACGGCTTGCCCCGCCGCAGCCCGCGAATCTCGGGCGCACCGTAGGGGATATTCATGCCCAGAAACTTGAACGTCCGCCGATGGCTCGACACGTGGACGGACGACAGTTCCGGCAGATAGTTGTGCTTATTGCGCGTGAGGAAGTCGAAGACGTTGTGCTTGCCCGGGTTCGAGCCGGTCAGAAACGTCGACCACGCCACCGGCGACAGCGGCGGCGCCGTCGTCGCAAGGCGGTGGTAGCAGCCCTGCTCCTTGAGCCGCTTGAGATTCGGCAGCTTGCCCTCCTGCATGAAGCGATCGGTCAGCTTCGGCTCCATGCCGTCCAGGCCCAGCACCACCACGCGCTTCACCCGTGCCCTGGCATGGGCCGACCGACGTCGGATCCAGCGGAAAATGAACCGGATCGGCCAGGTCAGCAGCGCCACGAACCCGGCCAGCATGGCCAGGCCCACGCCGATGATCGACGACGCGGCCGCAAAGCCGGCGCCCGGCCCGATGTAGGCCTCCGCCCGCGATTCCGTCAGGACCAGAACCGCGACCCCCACGATCGCCGCTCGAAGGACCGCCCGGCGCGTCGCCGCCCGACCGGCGCTCATTTCTCTGCTCGCGTTCATCACTGCCATCACTTCCAAAAACCGTCGATTCAGCCACCGACGGCGCTGCGTTCCACCTCCGGCCGCCGTCCCGCCGCCGCGCGGGTCGAACCACGCATCCTAGGGGCCGCGCTTCCCGCCCGCAACGCAACGCACAGGCCGCTCTTCTCGGACCATCACCCGCGAGCGCGGAATCGCCGCAGTTGCCCCATCGGCTCGCCGGCTGGCTGACTTGGGGACGCGAAAATGACGCGGAGCCGGGATCACGACCTGGCCGCCACCCCCGGGGCGACGCATCCCCCGCTCCGCACCCCATCCACCTGTTTCCGGACGGGCGCCGGCCGCACCGGCCGCCGTCCTCAGCCAGACCTAACGCCTCGTCGGCGAGATCATTGCGAGCGATCGCCGGCGCGGGCTCGCTCCCAGCGCAGGATGCTCGCGTCGCGTGCTGCTGCGCTGAATCTTTCCGCAAACCGAGACCCCGGCGCCACGCCACCGACGTGTTTCACCTCGTTGACCCGCGCCGCCGCGGCAGGTAGGTTCGATCTTCGCGGCCCTGGCTGGACCGTCGCGGTGGGTCGATCGCCCGATGAATACCGACACGCAAGCGGATCTCATCCAGCAGCGGCTGGGCGAACATCTGGCCGGCCACCACGCGCTGGTCGACCACATCCACCAGCAGTTCCTCATCGCCCTGCACACCCGCGGATTCGCGTCCATCGACGACGTGCAAGACGAAGTCCGCCAGCGCCGCGGCCGGCTCGACGACACCAACCTCGACGACCCCAACCGGGCCGAACGCGACCGGCTCGATCTGGGCGACCTGACGACGCTGCACGAAGTCGTCCGCGCCCACGTCTGCCGCCATTTCACCGTCGCTGAGGTGGACGACCTGGTCAACCTGACGCTCAAGCGCGAAGAGGTTCACGTCATCGAGGATCTCGCCAGCCTGGGCAACTGCACCTTCCGGGAACTGGCCAACAAGGTGCAGGCGTTCGGCGATTTGCCCGAGGGCGAGACGCAACTCGGCCCGGCCGAGGTCGTGGGCACCCGCGCCGCGCTCATCCGCACGTTCGTCAGCGATCAGCTTGAGTTCATCGGCGTCGCCAAGAAATACCTGCGCATCCGCCACTTCGCCGACCTGACCCGGCGGATCGTCGCGCCCGAGCAGGGGTTCGGGCGCATCGGCGGCAAGGCGGGCGGGATGCTGCTGGCCGGAACGATCCTCATGTCCGAGGAGCCGCCCGAGGACGCCTTCCTGCCCATCTCGATGCCGGATTCCTACTACCTGCGCTCGGACGTGATCGAGCAGTTCATGCGGCTCAACCGCCTGGGCGAGTGGCAGAACCAGAAATACAAGGCGATCGAAGACGTCAAGCGCGAGTACAAACTGATCAAAGGCGTCTTCCGCAACGGGGCGTTCCCCGTCGAAATCGTGCAGCAGCTTCGCGCCGTGCTGAAAAAGGTCGGCACGCATCCGCTCATCGTCCGCTCCAGCAGCCTGCTCGAAGACCGATTCGGCACCGCGTTTTCCGGTAAATACGCCAGCGTCTTCATCGCCAACCAGGGCGACCTGGAGGCGCGGCTGCGCGTGCTGCTGGGCGCCATCGCCGAGGTCTACGCCAGCGCCCTGGCCCCCGACCCCATCATGTACCGCCGCGAGCACAACCTGATTGACTACCAGGAGGACATGGCCGTCCTGATCCAGAAGGTCGTCGGGCGGCGCGTCGGCAACTACTTCGTACCCACGTTCGCAGGCGTCGCGTTCAGCCGCAACGAGTACCGCTGGTCCCCGCGGATCAAGCGCGAGGACGGGCTGGTGCGGCTGGTGATGGGCATGGGCACCCGCGCGGTGGACCGGGTCGGTTCCGAGTATCCGCGGATGGTAGCCCTGGGCGAGCCGACGCTGCGACCGGAATCCAGCGCCCGCGAGATCCGCGCCCACGCCCAGCGGCATGTCGACGTGATCAACCTGCAAGCGAACAAGTTCGAGTCCGTCACGCTGGCCGAGTTGCTCGCCTCGCGGGACGCCTTCCCCATGCTCGATCACGTCGTCTCCGAGTTCCGCGACGACGCGCTCTACCCGCCCGTGACGACGCAGGTGGACGCCGACGCCTCCAGGCTGTGCATCACGTTCGACAAGCTGCTGCGCTCGACGAACTTCGCCACGCACGTGCGGCACATGCTCAAGAGCCTGGAGGCCGCCTACGGCATGCCGGTGGACATGGAGTTCGCCTGCGACGGGCGGCGCTTCCACGTGCTCCAATGCCGCCCGCTGGCCGTGACGCAGGAGATCGGCACGGTCAGCATCCCGGAAAACGTTGCGCCGGCCGACGTGGTCTTCGACGCCTGCCGATTCGTCCGCACCGGCCTGGTGACGGGCATCGAATACCTCGTCTACGTCGATCCGGATGCCTACGACGCCCTGCCCACCCGCGAGCGGCGGGTCAACGTCGCCCGCGTCATCGGCCGGCTCAACCGCAACCTGCCCGAGCGGCGGTTCATCCTGATCGGCCCCGGCCGCTGGGGCAGCAACGACCTGCGCCTGGGCGTGCCGGTGCAATACGCCGACATCAACCACGCCCGCATGCTCATCGAAGTCGCCCGCACCCGCTCCGGCCACGCCCCGGAAGTCTCCTTCGGCACCCACTTCTTCCAGGACCTGGTCGAAGCCAACATCCACTACCTCCCCCTCTACCCCGACGAGCCAGGCCGCCGCTTCAACGAAGACCTCCTCCTCCGGTCCCCCAACGACCTGAAGCGCGTCCTGGAAGACGACCACGACTGCGCCGACATCGTCCACCTCACCCACGTCCCGGCCATCGCGGACGGAAGAACGGTGACGGTGGCGCTGGACGGGGAGACGGATCAGGCGCTGGGGTATGTGGATGGGCGGGGTGGGGGGTAGGGCGCGCCGCCGCGGGCGGAAGTCAACGCAAAGACGCGAAGATGCGAAGGCGCGAAGATGCCGCGCGGCAGCAGTTGCCTGTTAGTCCGAGGTGCGATCCGTAAGGGGGCGGGTTCCTCGCTTCCGTCCGCAGACAACCTGCCGAACGGGAAGATCGTTCTTGTCTTCGTCTCGCCGTGGCCGATAGAATCTGAGACCGGTCGGAGGAGTGGAAGTGAGTTCGAGAACAGTGAATCGGCTCGACATGCAACCGGAATCGCTCGCCGCGCTCCGCCGGGCTGCGAACGACTCGTCACCGGTTAGCGGTTTGACGCACGCGTTCTACCGGTATCCAGCCCGCTTTTCCCCACAATTCGCGCGGGCAGCAATCGAAGCCTTCAGCAAGCCGGGCGATGTGATCCTTGACCCGTTCATGGGCGGGGCCACGGCGCTCGTTGAAGCCCGCGCCCTCGGCCGCCATGCCGTCGGCTGCGACATTAGCTCGCTATCCGTGTTTCTGTCTCAGGTGAAGACGACGCCGTTGAGTAACAACGACCTTGGGCGCATCGAGAATTGGGTGCGGGGCCTACCTGAACATTTAAACCTTCACCGCCCGCCGGTTCGGGCTACTTGGTGGCAAGAGGCCGGCTATCAGCGTAACTTGCCTTGGCCGATTCGTAAAACGATCGAACTGGCCTTGGCCCGCCTGCCGGAACTTCCCCGCCCGCGACAGCGGCGGTTTGGGCGCTGTTTGCTCTTGCGGGCCGGACAATGGGCGCTCGACTGCCGTGAGTGCATTCCCTCGGCGGAAGAGTTCCGACTGGAGTTGTCCGCGTTCCTGGACGGCTTCATCAAGGGCATGCGGGAATACCGCCAAACCCTGCGAGATAATCCACCGCCGGGGCAGGCGAAAGCAATCACGATTTCGATCCACAGCGCCGCGGCCGGCCTCCCGTCGGAATCGTCGTTCGCCACCTTGCCGAAAAAACCGAGTCTCGTCGTAACATCGCCCCCCTATCCCGGTGTTTACGTCCTGTACCACCGATGGAAGGTTCGCGGACGCAAGGAGAGTCCAGCTCCATTTTGGGTCGCAGATTGTCAGGACGGTCAAGGCCAGGCTCACTACTGCTTCGGGTACCGCAAACAGCGAGGACTTACCACGTATTTTAACGGCATCCGTGAGTCCTTCACCGGCGTCCGGCAAGTCATCGACCCTGGCGCCATCGTTATACAAATGGTGGCGTTCTCTGAGCCAGAGTGGCAACTGCCTCGCTTTCTGGAGGCAATGGACTCGGCCGGTTTTCGCGAAGTGATGCCCCAATCCCTCGGTACTCTCAGCGAGGGGAGGCTGTGGCGAAATGTTCCGGGACGCCGCTGGTTCGCCCTTATTCAGGGTAACTTGTCAACTTCCACCGAACTTGTCCTCTTCCATCGTCCACGCTGATGGCGTCACGTCGCGTCGCCGGCCGCCGCATCAGCCGTTCCCAGTTCTGCCATATCAAGCCCGCCGAGGGACTCGATCGTTGGCAACAACACAGCACCGATCGCTCGCGTGACTTGCGCAATACGATCTTCGATATTGGCTTCGGGAGTCGCCTCATCGTCTTCGTCGTTGCCTTCGCCTGCCTGACGAGAGCCTCGCGCCTTCCTATCCAACTCTTCTTGGTGCAGAAGCGCGAGGCCGATCAGAACATTCCCGTAGATGAATCGGCTCCTTAGCAGCTCCGCGTCGGCGGCGGCCGGCTTCATTTCCGACTGAAGGTAAAGGTTGTCCATGTTCACGTAGAAGTCGTAGACCGCAGGCTTCTCGTCGCTCGGCCCATTCGATTCCTCCGTGCCTGCGTCCTTGATTCGCAGGGCCGTGTACTTGTCGAATGGCGGGCTCTGTCGGTCCCAATCAACTTCGCGAACCTTGATGATGTTGGGAAGCGTGATACCCCCTGGTGTGTCTCGATTAGCGCCCGGCGTCTGGGCCGGCGGCTTGCGGCGCGTGCTGGCCCCTCCTGACACATCGGCCGCAGGGCGAACCGTGACGACAAATCGGTTTTCAAATGCATCCACACGGCTTGCGTCAGTTACGTTTGTCAGGAACTGGAGTTCGTCTCCCGGCTGACAGGCTTCAGGGAGTTGCACACTGAGAGTGCCGGTCCCGTTTTGCAGGTTTGGACCGACATAGTTGAGAACTGGCCGGCGCTCACCGTCCACTTCGAGCCAGATTGCAAACTGTCCAGGATCGCTGGAGCGGCTGAAGTAGTCGTTGACCGTATCGGTCTCGAAAGCAATTCGGCTCCGCATGTTTTTGGGCGTTTCGCGTTGAAGAACCTCACCGTATTGCTTACCTTGGAACTTGAAGAATGTCGGGCTCACCTTGCCCTGATAAGATCTTTCAGCTTCCTGCACTCTCACCGGCTTGAACGGATTAGACGCGCGCCCTCCAGGCAGAAATAGCAATGCCAGCGTTTGCGACTTCTTGAGCAGGCTTTCGAGGATGTTTTCCAGCGGTTTGCTGTCGGCGAAGCGTTCCTCTGTTTCCTCTCGTCGTCGACGCTCCTTCAGCGCCCGCAGTCCCTGGTGCTGCTTGAGCATGTCCTCTAGAACGTCTTCCAACTCCTGCCGAAGTTCTCCCCCGCTAAGCCGGTCACGGCTGTTCATGAAAAGATCTTCCCGGGCGCGACCTGAGAATCGGCTGCAATCCACGACAACGAGCATCGAATTGGCCAGATAGCTCAGGCCGACTTTCTTTCGGCGAAAGAAATCGGGTGTGAGGTGGCCGTGTGTCTGCCCATTGAGCGTAAAGATAATGCCCTCATGCTTCCGGTAGGTCTCCGCTCGTCCCTTTTTGAACGCGTAGATCGTGGCTGTCATCTCTTGGCCGGCTGCGCTTAAAGGGCAGGATGATGGAAATCCTTCCTCGAGATTGTTTGCGCGGTCATCCTCCAGTCTCACGCCGGCGCCGGTCAAGGTGGTTTGGAAGCTACCTGCGTGGCCTCGGTAATCCCGGCATTCGTGTAGGCGGATAGGCAGAGCCACATCTGGAAGTAGTAGGTCCATCCGGCTTAGCAAGCTGGGCGTCGAGAAAACGATATTCGACCGGAAGCCAACCGCATCATATTCGTAAAGCTTAACGAGAGTGCCCCATTCGGCATCCTGGCCGTAAGGGTTAGTCTCTTTTGGGAAAATCGGCATCGTATCTGACGAGAACCGGAGAACTCCTCCATGGCCTGGCAGTGCCCTGCTTTCGAGTACGCCCAGCGGCGCCAAGTAAGTGTAGACGGAGCTGCGCCGCCCATCGCCCGGGTCTTCACGGCGAACGACCGTGAAACCCCACTGATCGTCGGATGGATGGTCGAACCTGCCGCGCAGTATCGCGGGGTTGCGTCGCGTGACGATGAATTGCAGGTTTCGACGGCCGCAGAACTTTAGCACTCCCGTCCCACCCATGTTGAACTTTCCCTGCACGAATGGGATGCGGAGCTTATTCGACTTGTCGAGCGATAGCAGGGTATCGGACATCTTTTCCGGGGTCTGGCCTTCGCCTGCGTCGGCGATCGAGAAGCATGGTCTTCCTGGGGGTTTCGACCCGGTCGCGGCAAGCGTAATACCACGCGCTACTTGTGTTCGCTTGTCCGTGGACCAGTATTTCATCTGCCCGGCATGCGGCTTATCAGCGCTGGCGGCTTCCTCGAAATAGGCGGCCACAGCTGCGCGGATGCTTTGCGGTGCAGCATTGCCAGCCGGATCGACGCCCCGGACAAGGCACTCATTCATCAGCCGAGCATCGACCGAGTTGATGATTTTCTCGACGAGTGCGGAATCGGGCTTGGCCTGCTGATTGCCGGCCGAGTTGAAGTTGGTTTCTCGGTCGCCGTAGTATCGCCAGTACTCCTTCATCTCCCATAATCCAGATTGCGATAGAATGCGAACGACTTCGTCTTCCGAATCCGCTTGCATGAGGGAATGACAAAGCTCCTTCGCTTGGGAGTCGTTCATGTTGGTTCCTCTCGGCGGTTTATGACTTGGGGGCAGCTCCTGGGTTCCTCGATGGCATGCGTGAGGCTGACGTTCGGCGGCAGGCAGTACACTTGCCGGCCACCTGGAGGATCAGTTAGCCAGGCTCGCGTAGGCCTGATGGGTGGGTAGCCTCGGCATCGCTCCTCAGAATCGGAGGCCTCGTCAAAGAACTCGCCCTGGATCGGATCAGCCACTGCGTCCAACCGCTCGCGGCGCTCGAGGTGCCAGTTTGCCCAAGCCATGAGTGACTCCGCCGCCGGCCCGGATCCGGCGTTTCACCTTTCGGATGAAGGCAGACTCTGCCATGCTGTCGTGAACAGTTCCGGTAGCCGCCCGCCGTTGCCGGCGGTATACCCTTTCCGGCCGTGCGGCTGAACGATCCCGCACAGCCTAAACCATGCCAACACCGCGTACGCCTGAGAACTCGGCACGTCGCCAGTATCCGGGTCATGCAAGGGGAAGATATCCTCCGTCGTGAACATCCGCCCGTTCGCGACCCGCGCTGAGATCGCCGAAGCGAGTAGCTCCGCAACCCGGCGAGGGGCCTTGTGCTGATACTCTTTCCGCTGCTTTTTGGACCAAGATACCTTAACTAGATAGTCGCCGTCACGGAAAAACTTCGGGTATGTGCCTTTTTTCTGGGTTCGCCCCGTCCGTTTGACCTTCTTCTTCGTCGTTCGAGCCGAAGCGCGCGCCGCCGGGCGAGCGGCGGTTGGGTTGGGACGCTCTGCCGTTTGGGGGGCGGCTACCGACGCCGCGGGCGGGATGGCGGGTGGCGCGTCGATCACGGCCGACGAGCCTTCATCCTGGAACAGCAGCGCCAGTTTCGCGACGTCCCTGGCCACGTTCGTGACCCTGACGGCCAGGTCGTATTCCCCGCTCCCGACCGCCTCCCCGACCAGGCCCCGGAGCCGGTTTTCCGCTTCCGCGAGCACGTCCACGACTGTTTTCGGTGTAGTCATTGTATTGTATTGTAGCGTGCGTTTACGTCGATGCAACCCCCCGGCAAGAAAAAACCGAAGGCGGAATCAGCCTGCCCAAAATCAGAAAAATACGGCGTCCTGGACAGGGGTGGCAGGAGGTCGGGGAGGTGCGGGCGCTGGACGGTCAGGCAAGCTCAGGAGAGGGCAATTCGAAGATCGGCTCGTGCGGCTCGACCCGTTTGACCAGGACGACTTGGCCGGGGTAGCGGCGAAACACGCGCCGGGCGAGGTCAAACTCGTGCTCGCCGCGGTCTACGACGGAGCCGCCGTACACGGCCACGAAGCGGCCGATCAGTTCCGGATCGGCGCAGAGGCCCGCCCGCATCCGCTCGAACGCGTCGACTTCCCGCTGCCACGCGCGACGGTCATCGTCGGCGGTCGCTGGGGTCTCACGTGCGTCAGGGGAGGGCGACATCGGCAATGGACGCTCTGTTGGACGAAGACCGGCAAGCGGGATAGGTCGCACGGTCAATTCTGCGGTAGTCGGATCATTCTCGCGTTTCGCTACTGAGGTCCGGCGGGCGTGCCGCGGAGGTGCCGCCAAGAAGCTCCTGCTTCCACTTCGGCCACTTCCGTACAACCGAACTGGCCCAGGCAAGGTGCCTGTCAAAAGCATCGCTGCTCGATTCATCGACTCCGTATGTGGCCGATCCGTCCGGCCGTTGCTCGCCGGCGTCTTCATTCGGCATTGGTCGTCTCCGCTCGGCCAGCAGGTTCTCCAGCGGGAACTTCAAGTCCCGCCCCCCCTACTCCAGCCCATTCACCGTCAGTCCCGTCACCAGTTTCGGATAAAAATACGTGCTCTTCTGCGGCATCAGGCCGCCGGCTTCGCTGACGGCTTTGAGGTGGGCCATGGGCGTGGCGCGGACCAGGAGGGCCACGCCGTTTTCGGTTCGGGCGGTTTCGAGGGCCGCCTTTTCAGACTTCACGAACCGCACGGCCGGCGACTGGCCGCCGCCGGTCGAAAGCGAACTCGTTCCGCCGCCCGCGGCCGCGCCGGAGCTTGAGCCACCCGCGGCGGCACCGGAGCTTGATCCACCTGCCAGTGCCCCGGAGCCTGAGCCGCCCGCAGACTTGCCTGCGCCTGACGCGCCCGCAGGGCCGGCGCCTGAGCCTGCCGCACGTGCAGCCCCGCCGCCTGCCGAGCGGGCTGCGCCTGCCCCCCCCTTCCCATGCAGCAACTCGTCGATCAGGTACCGGTGCAGATACGCCGTGTCGAGCTTGCGCCAGGCGTCGCACTCATCCGGGGCGAGCTTTGCCAGCACGGCCCGGTTGGTGAACCGCACGCCCTGCCGCCGGCCGGTGCGGTCGACCAGGGTCAGGTCCGCGTCAGACTCGCCGCACGTCGCGCAGCCGTCCTTCCACGCCGCCAGCAGCGCATCCAGCTCGATCCCCGCCAGCGCCCGATGGTACGGCCAGATCAAACAGCCGGGATCATCCATCGACGCCAGCACGAACATCACGAAGTTCGCCGGGTGATCCGCCGGCAGCGAGCCGCCCTGCTGCCCGGACGCCGACGAGCCGCGCGAACCGCCCTGCCCCGTCGACGACGATCCGCGCGAGCCGCCTCCCCCGCCGGTAGCTGAGCCGCCGCCCTGCGCACGCGATGCTGAACCGCCCGCCTGCTCCGCCAGCCAATCCCGATACATCAGCGCCGTGCCGTAGCGATGGTGCCCGTCGGCGATGAAGACCTGCCGCTGCGCCATCGCGGACGTGACCGTGCTTGTCGTCGCGGGGTCATCCACGATCCACAGCTTGTTTTCGACTTCCTCCAGCGTGCCGAAGGCGTCCGGCTGGCGACCGGCCGTGGCGGCAAACGCCGTGTCGATCGTGCCCTCCGGGTCGGAATACAGCCCGAAGATGGCCGACAGGTTGCACTTCGTCGCCTTCATCAGGGCCAGGCGGTCTTCCTTCGGCCCGCCGAAGGTCTGCTCGTGCGGCAGGACGACCCCCTCGTCGAAGCGGCACAGCTTCACGCGGGCGATGAACTTCTTCCGCGTGTAGGTCCGGCCGCCGAACGTGAACGTCTGGTGATAGAGGTAGATCGCCGGCTTCGGCTCGCGCACCAGCGTGCCGTCGGCCAGCCAGCTTTTCAGCGTGTCCGCCGCCTTGCGATAGACCTCGGCCGGGCCGGCGGACTTGGGCGGCACGTGCGGCAGGTCGATGGCGACGATGTTGCGGTCGGAGCGTTTCAGCAGCGCCGCCTTGTCCTCCTGGTCGAGCACGTCATAGGGCGGCGCGATCCGCGTTGAGAGGTCGCGGTTTTTCGAGAAATCGTAGCGGATGGCCTGAAACGGCGTGACTTCCAGCACGGCGGCATCTCCCTTTTTTAGCGCTACTCCCCCGGCGGCGCGAAGATATCGCGTCGCTTCCGGGGCTGCAAGCCGCGTTCCGCCGGCTCGGCCGGTCTTACCAGATCAGCGCGGTGGCGCCGGCGCTGAACCCTGCGGCGGCGCCGACGAGGAGCACTTTCGCCCCGCGATGCAGTCGGCCCGCCTCGCAGGCCATCGACAGGCCGACGGGGATGCTCGCGGCCGCGACGTTGCCGCACTCCTGCACGGACATGATGCACTTGCTGAACTCCAGCCCGCAGCGAACCGCCAGGGACTCCACCAGATCGGCCGTGACCTGGTGGCAGCAGACCACGTCCACCTCGTCCGCGGTCCAGCCCGCGCCCCGGAGGACGGTCTCCACGACCGACGGTACGTGCGTCAGCGCCTGCTCCCGCAGCGCGAGCGGGTTGCCATGAAAGTGCCCGAATCGCGGGCGGAATCCGTGCATGCTCCCCCCCGCCAGCACGGTGGCGAGCCGCCATTTGTTGCCGATCGTCCGGAACGCACTGGTCAGCACGCCGCGAGGTTCCGGCGGGCGCTCCGCCCGCAGGATCGCCGCGCCCCCGGCGTCGCCGAGGGTCAGCCCGGCGATGCATCGGCGCAGTTTCTCCGCCGAGTCCACGTGCCAGTTGATGCTCAGTGACGGCGTCTCACCGACGCACACCAGGGCCGTGCGCGACCGGCCGGCGCGGATCAGCCCTTCAGCCGCGTACAGGCCGTTCAGGAAGCTGTTGCAGGCGTTCTTGATGTCGAAGACATGGGCGTTCAGCGCGCCCAGCTTCTCCTGCACGATGTTGCCGGTGGCGGGTTCGGTCAGATCCTGCGTGCATGAGGCGAAGACGATGAGGTCAACGTCCGCCGGGCTGAGTTTCGCCCGGTGCAGGGCGGCGCGGGCGGCCTGAACCGCCATGTCGGACGTCTGCTCGTCGGCCGCGCGGAAGCGGCGTCGTTCGACGCCGGTCAGCCGGGCGATGAGCCCGCGGCCGATGCGAAAGCCGGTACATGCATAGACCCGGCGCTCGACGTCCTCGGACGTAACGATCGTATCCGGCAGATAATGGGCGACGCTTTCGATGACTGCACTGTCGTACATGGGGTGACTCCGGACCGGCGCGCGGGCCGGGCCGCTTTCAGCGCAACCGGCGTCTGCCCGGAGCCACATCTCTCCGGAGCCGACGCCAAGGGAGGTCGCGTTTCGACGCGCTCCCATCGGGGCCGGTCGGACTTAGCCGAACAGCCCGCCGAGGAACGTGGTGATCAGTTCGACGATCTGACCGGCAAAAAGGCCGCTGATCGCCGTCGCGATGGTTGCGAAGATCGTACTGAGGTCGAACATGGTCAGGTCTCCAGTTGAATCGCGGCAACAGGCCGCGACGCCGGGGCGCAAGCCTCCACCGATTCAGCAGGGCCTAGAGGTCCAGCCGGTCGACGTTCGCTCGTGGCGCCCGGTTCAGGCAGGCGTCCGTTCGCGGACGCCCCGGGGTTCGCAGACGTTCCGGAGGTTCCCGCCGGCGCGCGACGATGCGCGGGACGGCGCCGATGCGGCACCCGGCTGGGCGCCCCGTCTGGGGCGGCGCCATCCGGCCCCGGCGTGATCCTCAAGTCGGCCGCGAATCCGTTCTCCAGGACAAACGCGACAACGGCGCGCGAAGTCCGCTCGGATGACGAAGCGTGGAATTGTCGGTCCGTGTCGAAGGGTGTGGCGGGAGGGGTCGAACCCGGTCGATCGGGGAGGACGGTGAACCCGTCTGGCGGTGGCACGGATGGGCCGCTGATCCGTCGGATAACGCGGCGCAGGCTTGAGGCGGTGCGATGTTATCGGCAGCGGCCGATGCGGCGCGAGGCGTGATCAGACATCGAGTCGCGACGAACCGTCAAACCGCCGACGGCGCTGCTGCTCCGGCCCGCAGATCACGCCGCGCGGCCAGGAAGCCGTAAACGCCGATCGCGGCCACGATCGCCCATGCGCACAGCGTGGTATCCACGTACCACCGCGAGAAGTCGATCGTGACCGGCGAGCCGTTCAGGACCGACGTGATGAACAAGGCGACGACCAGCGTAAGCAGGCCGAATCGCCCCATGATCCACACGCCGACGACCACCCCCCCCCCGCCCATGACGAGCCACGTCGTTGCGAGGTGCGCACCGGCCGGCAGGATCAGCGGGAGAAGAACGAGCACCGTGATGGCCGCGGCCCAGCGCGGCCGGCCGAGCCGGGCGCGAAGAACCGCCAGCAACAGAAGAAAGAGAAGCCCCTGCACGATCGCCGTGGGAATCGCGTCGAGGTAGCTGCCCAGCGCGACCCGCGCTCCCATGAGTTTCTCGAAGATGCGTTCGTCTGGGGCCGCATCTCGTGCCGTCCACCCGACCGCCGACACAAAGGCCCGATCCGCCGCGCCGATGAACGCCCAGAAGCACCCGACGCAGACGCCGATCAGCACATGCGCCCCGACAACGGGATCCGCAAAGCGGCCGCCCAGCGCGCGCGTCCACGCGATCAGGCCGGGAGGCCAGAGGCGGCGGGCGTAAGGTTCCAGCGCAACGTAAAGCAGCGCCACCAGCGCGGCCGTCCCCAGCGCACGCAGCGCGCCGGCCCCCGCGCACAGGATCTCCGCATTGACGTCCCACGTATGCCTGGCGCGCAGCAACCAGACCACGAAGGCGACCGCGCCCACCGCAACGGCCAGCCGCCACGCCCCGCGGCGGTCACAGCGCCCCGCGCGATAGTTGTGCCACGCCGGCAGAATCGCGACGAGGGTCATGCCCATGAGCAGAAGTCGATAGCCGGTGGAGGCCTGCCGCGTCCGGCGGTTCAGATCGGCCGATCGCCGGCGCTCCGCGTCGCCCGGCTGACCGCCCTCGACGACGAACAGGAGGGGCCGGCCGTCGGACGCTTCGAAGCGTACGCGCGCGTCCGAGCCGGCCTCCAGACCCGTAAAGCTGTACAACACGTCACGCCGTTGTGCCGGATTCTCATCGGTCGTGACGGGTGCTTCCCCGGTCGCGACAGAAGCGCGCGACATGAACAGGAGCAATCGGCCGGTCAGGTCCAGCACGACGCAGACCGAACCGCCCGGAAGCGGTGGATCCGCCGGAGTCACGCGCGCCGAGCCAAACACGACGTTTTCGACATCGCGCGGATAAAGCGCCGTCGGCTGCTGCCGGTACCAGAAGACGAGGCTCGACTCCTCAACGCCGCGGGTGGCCTCGTCCGGCCGCCAACCCTCCACCCCGGCCAGCGGCGCGCGGGCCGCACGCCAATCGCAGAAGCCGTAGGCCGAAGGCGCGTCTGACGGCGCGACGGCGGTGGCTGCGATGATCTGCCGCGCTCGATCCGCCAGGACGGCGGGCGGTTTCGTCGTGGCGAGTTTCCACGGCATCTGGCCGTATTCCCGTGCCACCACGAAGCCGGCCAGGAGGATGACCGCAGTGATCGCCAGCAACTTCGGCGAAACGGTGCGTCCATCGACGGGTGGCGCCGCGGCCACCATCTCGGGGGAGGGCGTGATGTTCGCCGCCAGGGCGGCGGCGAGCGGATGCGTTCCAGGCATCGCCGCGGCCACCGCCAGCGCTGAGGCCGGACGATCGTGCGGGTGTTTGCGCAGGCAGGCTGCGACGATGCGGTCGACGTCCGGGTCGATGTCCGGCACGTGCTCGGACAGGAGCGGCGCCGCCGCGCTGCGGTGCAGTTCTGCAAAGGCGGCGGCGGAATCCGCGTCGAACGGCGCTCGCCCCGCGAAGAGCTCATATAGAACCAGCCCGAGCGAGTACAAGTCGCTGCGCACGCTCAATTCCTCGCCGGCAAACTGCTCCGGCGCCATGTACGCGGGCGTACCCGCGCGCGGATCGGTTCGCGGCCCGGAGTCCAGCGACAGCGCCAGGCCGAAGTCCGTGATGCGCACACGTCCCTGGCCGTCGAGCATTACGTTGGCAGGTTTCAGATCCCGATGCAGAACGCCGACCGCGTGCGCCGCGGCCAATCCAATGCACAGTTGCCGGGCAACGTCGATGGCCTTGTCGGGCGGAAGGCGCCCGATCCGGCGGAAGAGGCTGGTCAGATCCTCGCCATCGACGTATTCCATCGACAGAAACACGCGGCCGTCAGACTCGCCGATGTCGAAGACGCGGCAGACGTTCGGGTGCGTCACCGCTCGGGCCGTACGTACTTCGTTACGAAAACGGGCCAGCCACGAAGGGTCGCGGGCGAAGAGCGGATCGAGGAACTTCAGCGCCACCGGCTGGCCGAGCGTCAGATCCTCCGCACGATAGACGACGCCCATGCCGCCTTTGCCCAGCCGGGCCACCATGCGATACCGACCGCCGATGATCGATCCTGCCGCAAGGGCATCAGGCTCGCTAACCCCGCGCAGCGCCGTGCCGGCAGCACTTGTCGTGATTGCTTCGGAATCGCCTGTCTTATTGCCGGATCGGACCACCGGGATCGGCACGCCGCCGACGTGCTCGGTCGCGGCGGCGTGGTGCGCGACGAGTTGCTCCACGTCGCGGCGCAGCTCGACATCGCCGCCGCATCGGTGTTCGATGAGTCCGCCGCGCTCCGGCGGCGGCGTCGCGATGACGTCGAGGAAGATATCTCTGACCAGCGCGTGACGTTCCGGCGTCATGGCTGCGCGTCCGGGTCGAGCACGCGGCGAAGCCAGGCTTTGGCGTGCGTCCAGTCGCCTTCGACCTTGCGCTTCGAGACGCCCAGGACGTGGGCGACTTCCTCGACGGTCAGCCCGCCGAAGAATCGCAGTTCGACGATCCGCGCCTGTTGTGCGTCGAGCGCGGCCAGCGACTCGAGCGCATCGCGCAGCGCGATCGGATCAACCTCCGACAGTGCGTGCGGCGCTTCCACCTCGCTGAGCACGACCCGGTTCCACTTTCCGCCGCGCTTTCCCCGCCCGGCGCCGCGTGCATGGTCGATGAGGATGCGGCGCATCGCCTGTGCCCCGACGGCCATGAAGTGCGTCCGCCCCTTCCAGTCAACCCGACTCTGGTCGACCAGCCGCATGTACGCCTCGTGGACCAGCGCCGTAGGCTGAAGCGTGTGCCCGGCGCGCTCGCCGCGCAGGTACTTCTCGGCCAGTTCTCGCAATTCGTCGTAGACCAGCGGCATCAGCCTGTCGGCCGGCGCGGCGGTCGACTCATGGCCGGATTCGACCAGTAGTTGCGTGACGTCTTCCGCCCTTTTCTTCATGATCGACGCCGACCGGCCGCTTGAGGTCGCTCCGCCTGCACCGCGGCAAATCCTACGAATCCGCTCCGGGAGCGTCAATCGAATCGTGGTTGCGGACCGCCCAGCGTGTGCGTGACACGATCGGCGGGGAGCATAAAGCGCCGGGCGCCGCGCGTGGCGCGAGCATCCTGCCCGTGATGACCCCATGCCCGGATTCGCCCATGGCCTCGAAGCCGAAGATCCGCCCGTCGCGGGCCGGCGCGACGCGTCGGTTGAGCCGCTGTTGAACGAGCGGCTAGAATACCGCCATGGACCCACTCATACTGGAACTCTTCCGCTATGGCGACGCATCCGACGCGCATCTGCTGGCCGCGGCCGCGAAGCTCGCCGAACCGCAGCTCGACCAGGGATTCGACATCGGCCGCGGCAGCCTGCGGCGGACGCTGATGCACATCTGGGCGGGGCACGACGTGTGGCTGTCGCGCTGGCAGGGCAACGTCGAAACGCCCTGGCCCGACGAGGACGAGCCGGTTCCGCTGGAGGCGCTGGCGCAGCGCTTCGAGGCGACGGCGCGGTCGCGTCGGCCTTTTCTGGCCGAGCTTAAGGCCGCCGATCTGGCACGCGACGTGACGTACCGCGACTCGAAGGGGAGCCTCTTTCACGCCACGCTCGGCCAGATGATCGTGCAGGGCGTCGTCCATGCGGTGCATCACCGCGCCCAGGCCGCGAACATCCTCCGTCGGCTTGACGCCGGGCTGGTGGAACTCGACTACATGACATCCGTGCGCCGCGCCGCCGGATGAGCCGGCGGGTGGCGTCGCTGTATGGCAGGATGGGTTGCCGAATTGCACGAGCGGGCGGGCGGCGCCCCGTGCCACCGCCCGTCGCCGCGGTCAGTGGGGCAACTGCAAGAAACGTCGCATCCAGCGACATGGGTAGGAAACAGTCCGGCGGAGGGGCAGTGCGTCGCGTGCGCGCCGGCAGCGGCGTCGGGCCGTCCGTCGCAGTTTCACGCAGAGTCAACCGGTTCACGCAGGAGGCAGCAGCATGGGTGGAAAGAAGTTCATGGCCGCAGCGACGATGACGCTGCTGATCAGCGTCCCGGCGGCGGTCGCCGAGGTGTTCGAGGTCCGCCAGTCCGGGTTCCTCTTCACGCCCGACAAGCTCGAGATCCAGCCCGGCGATACCGTCCGCTGGATCTGGGGCGACGGTTTCCACACCGTCACGCACGGCGTGCCCTGCGATCCCGATCCGAACGCCCTGTTCGACGCCCCGCTGGATCCGGACAACACGCCCTTCGAGTTCACCTTCGACACGCCCGGCGAAGTGCCCTACTTCTGCAAGTTTCATTGCCTCGTGAACATGACGGGCTCGATCGTCGTCCAGGGCGAGGGAGAGCTTCTTTGTGACGGCGTCAAGGAGACCAAGTTCAAGTGCAAGAAGGGCAAACTCAAGTGGGCGGTGAAGATGGTGGACAACCGCAACGAAGGGCGAAAGCTCGCGATCGTGCTGGACGGGCCGGATCCTCGACGCGAATCGGTCGAAGTCTCGGGCAGGAAGGTCAAGGGCAAGTTCAAGAACGTCGCTCCGGGCGCATACACGGCCGGGATCGAAGGCTGTCCCGATCTCGACCGCGAGGTCCAGTGCGGCTGACCGGGCACCGGCCGGCGGGCGTCGCGCGGCCGTAGATCCTCTCACGCAATCTGTATGATGGAGAAGAGCCAGTCATGAAACCTCGCATTCTGTGTGTCATCGCTTCCCTGGTCTGTGTCGCGGCCGCCGCCGCCGAGGTCGTCGAGGTTCGCCAGTCCAACAACGAGTTCAACCCCAGTCGCGTCGAGATCCAGACCGGCGACACGGTCCGCTGGATCTGGGGCGATGGTTTCCACACCGTCACGCACGGCTCCGGCTGCACGCCGGAGCGCGAGCCGCTGTTCGACGCACCGCTCGACCCGGGCAACACGCTGTTCGAGTACACCTTCACCCAGCCGGGCGAGATATCCTACATCTGCCTGCCCCACTGCGGGTTCAACATGAACGGCGTGGTCGTCGTTCAGGGCGAGCCGCTGCTCCAGTGCGACGGCGTCAAGAAGGCGAAGTTCAAGTGCAAGCGCGGCAAAGTGAAATGGTCCGTGGCCATGAAGGACGCCCGCAACGAGGGGCTCGAGATGACGATCACCCTGACCGGCGACGATCCGCGGGAGGAGTCGATCCAGGTCGCCGGCAAGAAGGCCAAGGGGAAGTTCAAGAACGTCGCACCCGGCGTCCACACGGCCGGTATCGACGGCTGCCCGGATTTCGACAAGGAAATCGAGTGCCGCTGACCGGCGCCCCGTGACGCCCGCTTGAATCCGTCGCACGACCGCGCCATCATCCCGGCCGTGCTGACGCTTGAAGACATCCTGCTCGAACCGCCCGGCGAGGGCGAAGTCGTCGATCCGCAGGCGTGGTTCACCTCGCCGGGCCCGTTCGAGTTGGAGATCGGCTGCGGCAAGGGCGGCTTCCTGCTCAGCCGGGCGCGGTCGCGCCCCGACGTACGGCTGCTGGGCATCGAGTGGGCCAACAAGATCTGCCGCTACACCGCCGACCGCATGAGGCGCTGGGCGATCCCAAACGTGCGCGTGATGCGCACCGACGCCGACGTGTTCGTCAAGCGTCACCTCCCGCCGGAGTGCATCACCGCGCTGCACATCTACCACCCGGATCCGTGGCCCAAGAAGCGGCACCACAAGCGCCGGCTCATCCAGCGGCCCTTCGTCGACGCGGCGCTCCGCGCCACAGCGCCCGGCGGCCGGTGGCTCGTGCAGACCGACCACGCCGAATACTTCACCTGGATGCGGGAGGTGCTCGACGCCACGCCGGCCCTGGTGGAAGTTCCCTTCGAAGACCCGACCTTCGGCCCCGGCGACGATTGGGCCGGCACGAACTTCGAGGTGAAGTACGTCCGGTCCGGTGCTACGATCTTTCGCGCCGCCTACGCTCGGACCTGAGCGAACCGAACGGGTTCGCCCCGACCCAGGCCACGCGAGGACACGCGAATGGCGACCGCCTCGAGAACCGGCGACACGCTGGCCCAGTGCTGGACCACGCCTCACCCGCGTCTGGGACTGCGTCCGGGGTTTCAGTTCGCGGGTGATCTGATTCCGTCTGCGGGTCAGGATCTCCCGGAGGTGGCGTCCATCGTCAGATCGGTCGTCTGCGACTGGATTCAGGCAGGACATGACCGCCGCCTGCCCGACGCCGCCTTCGCCGGAGATTCGTTCGATTCCGACGCGGGCGGTCGAATCGTGGAGTGCGTCTCGTTGCCGGCGGAGGGTATCTGGTCCGTGCGGCTGACCGACTCGGCTGCGTCGTCGAAGGGCGGCAGGGCCGGCGCAACGCGGGCCGGCAGCACACAGATCGCCATAGCACGCGGCGACACGTCGCTGCGCCTGGGAACGCACGTGGCGGTGCCGCACGGAGCGGACGGGGCGATCCCCCGCGCACGGCCCGACGTGCTGCTCGAACTCGCCGACCGATTCTCACTGCGCGAAGCCGCACCGATCGCGCCCGTCGCGTGGCGACCGCAGACGGAGGACGATCTCGACCGGCTTCACGCCCTTCTTACATCGCCGGCGCGGGGCCTCCCGGTCTACCTGCTGACCGAGCCGGAGCGGCATCGGCTGGAGGTGCCCCGGCTGGATGAGTTTCTCCTGGACCACCGGTGGTTGGCGCGCGAACTGCTCGGCCTCGCCTACGTCGTCACCATGCCCTGGAAGCTCAGCTTCGCCTGGACCGAGCGCGTCGGGAAGCTGTGGTCCGCCTTTCGCGGCGCCGTCCGCACCTACCGCCCCGGCCTGGACTTCGACAACGATGCGCCGACGCATCATCCGCGCATCCTGCCCAACCGCGTGCTCGCCTTTCGCTACAACGACGCCCTGTCGGAACGGGCCTTCGAGCAGTTTCTCGTCGACCGAGCGTACGAGCACTCCGCTGCGCGCTGGGTGACGTGGGAGCCCTGCCTGCTCTATGCCGATGCACGGCGCCGAAAGGCCGAGCGCGCGCGGGCCCAGGTGAAAGAGGACGCCGATTGGCGGAATCTCTATGACGAGGAAATCGCAGCGCTGAAAGCGAAGATCGACCAGCTTGAAGATGAGCGGTCAACCTCCCTGGGGCTGGCTGACGCCGCCGAACGCGAGCGCGACCAGATCCGCGACGAAAACCGACGGCTGCGGGCGCGCCTGGACGTCATGACGCGCGCCGTTGAATCCCGCGCCGCCACGGTGAGCGACGTGCTGTCGTTCCCAGACACATACGACGAAACGACGGACTGGGTCGACGCGCATCTGACCGGGCGGCTCGTGCTCCATCCGCGCGCCATCAATCGGGGCCTCAAACACGCCGAGTTTGATTCCCCCGCCACTGTGCACCGGATCCTCTACCTGCTGGCCACCGACTACCGCGACATGCGCCTCGGCCGCGCCGGCGCCAAAGCGAAACTCGAACGCCAGTTGGATGCCATGAACCTGCGCCTGACGGGCTCCATCGCACCGGAGCGGGCCGGCGCCCACGGCGAAACCTACTATGTGCGATACCCCCTCAACTCGTCGCCGCGCCGGTTTCTGGAACACCACGTCCGCTCGCGGGCCAACACCCGCAACCCGACGCGATGTCTCGCGCTGTATTTCTTCTGGGACGGCGACACGCAGCAGGTCGTCGTCGGCTGGCTGCCGGGGCATTTGGAGAACCGAATGACCTGACAACCCCGACACCGCCCTTGACCCGCTGCGGCGTTGCGGTCATGCTCGCTCGTGCAACGGCGGACCGCGGCGCGTTCCGCCGCACCGGCAAAGGAGCCTGACATGACGTTTCGACCCTTCGGCAAAGACGTGCAGTTCTCACTCAACGACGTGCAGAACGAGATCAACGCCATGGCACGGCGGCTCTGGGAGGGCGGCATGCGGGTCAACCCGTTCTCCGAGACCGACTGGGAGCCGAGGGTCGACCTCTACGAAGAACCCGACCGGTTCATCCTGACGGCCGAGGTTCCCGGCGTCGAAATCGCCGCCATCGACGTCTCCTATTCCGACGGCGTCCTGACGCTGCGCGGCGATAAAGTTGCGCCTGCCCCCGTCGAGGGTCGGCGGCGGCTGATGACCGAGCGTCGCTACGGCACCTTCATGCGAACCGTACACGTCCCCGGCGCCATCGACACGGACAAGATCAAGGCAACGTCGCGCGCGGGCATCATCGAGATCACGCTCAAAAAGTCGGCCGACGCCTCCGCCCGCACCATCAAGATCGAGTCGAACGAGTAAAGCCGTGACCCGCGCCGGCGGCCGAGCCGCGCTGACACTGGTTCTGCTGGGCGCGATGATCCGCGTCGCGGCCGTAGTGCTCAGCAGCCCGGCGGGCGCGCCGAATCTGTCCGGCGGATCCTGGCCCGGCGACCACGCCGCTTATGTCCTGTGGGCGCGTCACGCCGTCGAACAGGGCGTCCAGGATCTGTACAACATCCCACGCGAGGCCCGCGTGCCCACTCTGACCGCCGACGGCATCAAGTCCGCCTCTGCGGGCGGCAACGCGGTGCCCAACTATCCGCCGCTGTCCCTCTACCTGATCGCCGCGGAGGGCTGGTTGCTTCGCCAGTGGGACGCAGCGATGACGGCCAACACCGTGGCCGCCCGAGCGGTGTTCGCGCTGTTCAGCGTGATCGGCGACGTCGTGCTGGCGCTGGGCGTGGGACGGCTCGCGTCACAAGTGATCGGGCCGCGCGTTCGGCGCCGGGCGGCGCTGGCGTGCTGGCTCTTGCCGCCGATCTGGCTGGACTCCTGCTGGTGGGGTCAGACGGATTCGTGGATGCTGGCGCCGGCCGTGTGGATGCTGGCGGCGATGATCGATCGCCGATGGCTCGTCGCCGGAGCGCTGTGGGGGATCGCGCTGGCGCTGAAGCCGCAGGCGCTGCTGCTGGCGCCGGTGTGGGCGATGGCCGTGTTCCTGGAGCGCTGCGGTCCCGACGGTTCATCTGCCGCCGGGCTGGTGAAGATCGTGGCCGGTGGTCTGACCGCGCTCGGGGTTCTGGTGGTCACAGCCGCCGGCTTCTTCACGCACGATGGCTGGGCGTGGCTGCAACAGAGCTACCTGCGCAACCTCGCCGACGAGTGGCCGCGCACGACACTCGCCGCGTTCAACGTGTGGTACGTGGATCTGCTGGTGACGCTGGATACTGACGTCAACGCCACGCTGCTGGGCGTGTCGTGCGATGCCTGGGGCAAGGTCTTGATCGTGCTGGCGCTTGCAGGCGTTGCGTGGCTCGCGGCACGCCGCGGACCTGATCGACCGACGCGATACGTCATGTTCACCGCGCTCTGGCTGCTGGCGATCGTCACGGTGGCGACGCGCGTTCACGAGCGTTACGTCGTCATGTGCCTGCCGATGCTGTGCGTGCTGGCCTGCCGCGGGCGGCGAGCGGCCGCGGCCGTGGCAGCACTGGCCGTCGCCGCCGGCCTCCAGATGACGCACCATGCATGGTTGGACGTCGGTGCGGACGCCTGGTCGACGAAAATCCGGCCGCGACTCGTCAGCGAATACAACCGCGTCGCCGCCGCTCTGCCCGCAGGAGAAGAACTCCCCGCGCTCGAGGAAGCGCTTCGTGGACCGTTCGAGCGCTTTCGCGCGGCGCATCGACCGTACGCACCGTATGAGTGGCTGCTGACGCTGGCGATGCTGGGTTCGACGGCGTGGGTCACCTGCGAAGTCGGCCGAAGGGAGCCGGCGACGGAAGGCTCACCGACCGTGGACCAGAATCGAGCGACCCCATGATTTGCCGGCCGAACTAAGTTCGCCGCGTCCACTCGCTGCCCGCGTATTTGATAAGCAGATCCTCAGCCCGCGCGAGTTCATCCACCGTCCAGCCGCCTGGCGCCGCGGTGTGTCCGGTTGCATCCATCAGCGCCGCTGCGAAGTCCCCCCGCAGTCGATTGATCGTCGCGCTCACGTCCCACGCAACGAGTGCGGTCGGCTGCTGGTCGAAGCGACTGCCGGCGATGATGCTGCCGTGTTGCAGCACGGCCGTCCGCGTGCGGCGCTGAGCGCTGCCGGCGATTTTGTCGCGGTCCACGAGCACGTCGTAGCAATGTCGCCGGGCGAAGCAGAAAAACGGCCCCCGCGACGCGGACGAGCCGTCGCTTTCGCAGCCGCGCCACGCCTTCGCCCCGTAAAGGTTCAGGCATGAGATGACGGCATCGTGCGCGAGGGCATAGAGCGCGTTCGGCCCAGCCAACAGCATCGGATGATCCAGCGGCAGAACCAGGGCATAGGTCAATTCGCGGTCGTGCAGGATGGCCCCGCCGCCGGTGGTTCGCCGAACGACCTGCAACCTCCCGACGGGGGGGGGCAACGCGTCGAACTCGTCGAACTTCTGGAAATAGCCCAGCGAAACCGTCGGCGCGGCCCATTCGTAGAGGCGCAGCGTCGGCGGCGACGCCCCCCCGCCGACGGCCTCCAGCAGTGCTTCGTCCCGGGCCATGTTCGTGGCCCCGTCGAGCGGTGGGTCATTCAGGATGCGGATGGACGCATTCATCAGGCCTGGTCATCGGCCATTCGTGGACCGACCGTTCTTCTTCCGCCGCAGCAGCCGTTCGATCACCGCGATCTCCGCGTCCGTCGCGTTACTGCCCTGATCGATCGGCCGCTCGCCCGGCAGGCCCTCGTACCAGTCCTCGCCGTAGTGAAACGTGATCTCCTCGTCCCGGGCGATGTCGCGAATCGCATAGAAATCGAGCGCGCCGTACAGGGCGGCGTTGGGAAATGCACTGTGATTCAAGAAGCGCATCCGCCCGATGCCCATGTAGCCGACATAGTTGTCGCTGCCCTCGTCGGCGACCCACAGCACGTACCGCGAATCGCGCTTCACGATCCGGGAGATATAGCGTCCTATGAACTCTCCCCGCCGGATGCGCCGGGCGGCGAAAACGCCTTTGCCGTGAATGGGGCTGTCTTTGACGTAGTAGCGGTGGTCACTCATGTTAATAGCGAATGGCGAATAGCGAATAACGAATTAAGAAGTTCGCGGGCAACGGCGCTCGTGCAATCCCTCTTGTTTCACGGGTTATTCACTCCTCGCCCTCGCTTCACAATGGTTCGCTCTATGATCCGCCGCGGACCGGCGGTTCCGTCTGGCTTCCGCTCCATGAACCCGCTCTCTCCGGGCGGCCGACATGGAAAGGCGACCCGTGCTCTCTTTCATTCGTTATTCGCTATTCGCCATTCGTTATTCCCTCCAGCATACCAGCGGCTTGCGGCTCGCGCCGACTTCGTCGAGCCGGCCTACCGGCGTTGTGTGCGGCGCGGTCTTGACCACATCCGGCGCCTGCTGAATCTCGTCGGCGATCTCCTCCATCGCCGCGACGAAGTTATCCAGCGTCGCCAGCGATTCCGTCTCGGTAGGCTCGATCATCAGGCAGTGATGAATCGGCCAGCTCATCGTCGGCGGATGGATGCCGTGATCGATGAGCCGCTTGGCGATGTCGAGTTCGGTGACCTTGCTGTCGCCGAACTTCGGCACCGTAATGAACTCGTGTGCGTAGGGCGGCGGGAACGGCATGTGGTAGCGGCCCTTGAGCCTTGCAGCCAGATAGTTTGCCGCGAGCACGGCCTTTTCCGATGCATCCTTCAATCCGTCGCAGCCGTTGGCCCGGATGTACGTATACGCCCGCACCAACACGCCGATCTGCCCGAAGAACGACCGCACCTTGCCGATCGACTGCGGCCGCTTGTGCTCCCATGCGAAGGTGCCATCGTCGCGTTTCACCACCTGCGGCACCGGCAGGAACGGCCGCAAGTGTTCGGCCACCGCCACCGGCCCGGCGCCCGGCCCGCCGCCGCCGTGGGGCGTGCTGAACGTCTTGTGCGTGTTGTAGTGCATCACGTCGACGCCGAAGTCGCCCGGCCGCACGATGCCGAGCACGGCGTTCATGTTTGCCCCGTCCAGATAAAGCTGCGCCCCCTTGGCGTGCAGAATCTCAGCGATGCGGTCGATCTGATCGTCGAAGATGCCCACCGTGTTCGGGTTGGTGATCATCAGCGCTGCCGTCGACTCATCGACGTTGGCGCGAAGGTCGTCCAGGTCAAGCCGGCCGTCGTCGCGGGCCTTGATCTTGATCTGCCCGCATCCGCAGGCCGTACACGTGGCGGGGTTGGTGCCGTGAGCGCTGTCGGGCACGACCACGTTCGGGCGCGACTCCCCGCGGCTGCGGTGATAGGCGTTAACGATCATCAGGCCCGTCATCTCGCCGTGCGCCCCGGCCGCGGGCTGAAGCGTCACTTCGGCCAGCCCCGCAATCTCCGCCAGCCAGACGCGCAGCCGGTAGAGCATCTCCAGCAGCCCCTGCACGTCCTCGTCTTCCTGCCACGGGTGCAGCATGGCGAAGCCCGGCATGGCCGCGACGCGCTCGTTGATCCGCGGGTTGTACTTCATGGTACAGCTTCCCAGCGGATAGAAGTTCTCGTCGATGCTGAAGCAGCGATGGGCCAGACGCGTGTAGTGCCGCACCACGTCCAGTTCGCCGAGTTCGGGCAGCTTCGGCGGCGCGTCGGCGAGCAGTTCCTTCGGAACGACGCTGTCGCGTTTCACCGCGGGTACGTCCGACGCCGGCAGCGCCACGGCCGAGAGGCCCGGCGCACCCTGTTCGAACAGCAGTGGGTGATCGATCTGTCGTGTCTTGGGGACGTTGGTCATGGCAGGACTCGGGAGCCAGGAGTCAGCAGTCAGGAGTCAGGAGTCAACAGTCAGGAGACAGTGGTCAGGGACCGGTCTAATATTCGATCCGGCGTCGGGCGCCGGCGCCATAGTCAAGGTCACGTATCGGCCGCGGTCCGCGGCTCAGGGCTGTGAGAGGTTCGCTCCGGGCGATCCGCGGCGAAGCTGTCCTCCGGATTCTCGGCTTTCAACAAGTACGCCTCCCACAGCGCATCGAGCGTAAACGTCCGCCCACACTCGGGGCAGCGACACTGCGTCAGCCCGGCCAGATTGTATCCACACGCGGGGCACAGGGGCTTCACATGGCTCCGCGCCGCCCGCCAGCCTCGAATGTACGCATTTCTCCAGATCAAGAATGCGAACAACGCCGCCACGATGATCGTCACGACCACCAGCAGCAGCACGCCGATATCTATGATGTCAAATCGCGGCGCCACCGATCATCGCTCGCTAATTCTCACTCACAGCCGTCATACGCCCGGCAGAGCCGTAAAATGCAGGCGGATCAGGGAGTGGGCGCATTGAATGAAGACTCAGCAAGGGCGTCACCGTGTCCGACTCTCGCAAACGCCCCACCTCTTCCCTCATTCCCTTACTCCCTCACTCCCTTACTCCCTTCCGCCAAGGGCATCCACCAGCCGATCAATCTCCACCTTCGACCGCTTCTCCGTCACCGCGACAAGGAAACAATCGCTGTACTTCTCATCAAACCGCCCCAGCGGGACGCCCGCCAGGATGCCCAGCTTACGGCACTTCGCCAGCAGCTTCGGCACGTCGCGATCCGTCTGCACGACGAACTCCTTGAAGAACGGTGCATTGAACCGCAAGCTGTACCCCGGAATCGCCGCGATCCGCTCCGCGGCGTAGTGCGACTTGTCCAGGCACATCGACGCCACCTTCTCGATCCCGCTTCGCCCCATCGCCGCCATGTACACCGACGCGCGCATCGCCAGCAGGCCCTGATTGGTGCAGACGTTGCTCGTCGCCTTCTCGCGGCGGATGTGCTGCTCGCGCGTCTGCAGCGTCAGGCAAAACCCCCGCCGGCCGGTCTTGTCCTGCGTCACGCCGACGACGCGTCCCGGAATCTTGCGCAGATGCTGCTCCCGGCAGGCCAGCAGGCCCAGGTACGGACCGCCATACTGCGGCGGGATGCCCAGCGCCTGCCCCTCGCCGACCACAATATCCGCATCGAACGCCCCCGGCGGCTTGAGCACGCCGCTGGCCAGCGGGTCGAACGACACCACCGCCAGCGCCCCGCTTGCTCGAACGGCCGGTACGATGCGATCAAGCCGCTCGATGCACCCGAAGAAGTTGGGCGACTGCACCAGCACGGCCGCGACGCCGTCGTTGAGCGACGCCGCCAGCGCCGCCTCGTCCACGACGCCACTCTTCGACGCCAGGGCGACCACCTCGATCCCGCGCTGCCGGGCGTACGTATCGATGACGGCCCGCGTATCCGGGTGCGTATTGTCCGCCACCAGCACCTTGTTTCGCCCGGTGACCGATAGCGACATGTTCACCGCCTCGGCCGCGGCCGTGGAGAACTCATAAAGCGACGCGTTCGAGACGTCCATGCCGGTCAGCCGGCAGATCATGGTCTGAAACTCGAAAAACGCCTGCAAAACGCCCTGCGACGCCTCCGCCTGGTAGGGCGTATAAGCGGTCAGAAACTCGCCCTGCATGGCGAGGTTGTCGACGAGCGTGGGCACGAAATGGTCGTACGACCCGCCGCCCAGGAAGCAGACGCTCTGCGTCACGTCGCGGTTGCGGCCGGCGAGCGCCTGGCAGTCGGCCAGCAGTTCCAGCTCGCTGATCCCCGGCGGCACGGCCAGCGGCTTGTCGAGCATGTGCTCGTCGCGGACGCCCGAAAACAGGTCGCGGATGGCCTTCGCCCCCACCACCTGCAACATGCCCTGAACCTGATCCTGCGTAAGTTGCGTGTATCTCATGCTCGCTCGGTTCCCGCGGAACGCTCGACTTCTCCGGACGGGGGCATTGTAAGGTGAGCGCGCCGGCGATGCGAATGCTCCGATCCGCAGGCCACGAGGCGTAGCGGCTCCCGCGAAGCCGGTCGCACGCGACGGTTTACATTTCTCCTTTTGAGAAGGAGAAATTCGCTTGACTTTCACCTTTTCAGAAGGTGAAATCGGAGTGTGAATGGAGAGGCAAATTATCGGACGATTCTGGCGGAGAAGCTCGCGGATTCCCTGGCCACGCCTCTGCCGGCAGCCACGCCGCGTCGGGTCTGCGGAACCGTGACGATCCCAGGCAAAGCTACTGCCGTCATCGGCGCGCGACGCGCGGGCAAGACGACGTTCCTGCATCAGCTCCGGCGAGAGCGGCTGGAACGCGGCATCCCTCAGGACCGGCTGCCCTACGTCAACTTCGAGGACGAGCGCCTCGGCGGCCTGGCGGCCGAGCACCTCCACCTGCTGACTGACGAGTACTACCGCCGCTTCGCGTCGAATCGCGCCGAAATCGTGACGTGGTGTCTCGATGAGATACAGGTCGTACCTGGCTGGGAGCGGTTCGTCCGGCGGCTGCTCGATTCGGAAAACGTCGAGGTCTTCATCAGCGGTTCGTCGGCGGCGCTGCTCAGTCGCGAAGTTGCCACCAGCATGCGCGGCCGCGGCTGGGAGGTAGTGATTCACCCGTTCAGCTTCGAAGAATACCTGCGGCATCACGGCCACGCGCCGCCACGCGATTCTGATGCCCTGACGGCCGCCGAGCGATCCGCGCTGGAAAGCGCGCTGCGAGGCTATCTCGAGGTCGGCGGCTTTCCAGAGGCGCAAGGTCTGGAGGCGGGCGATCGGCTTGCGCTTCTGACGCAATACGTAGACGTTGCGATGCTGCGCGATATCGTCGAACGGCACGGCGTGAGTAACGTGGCGGGGCTGCGCTGGCTGGCGCGACATCTTCTCGGCAACCCGGCGGGGCTGTTCAGCGTGGAGAAGTTCTTCGCAGCGCTCAAAGCTCAGGGAATCGCCATCTCACGCGACACGGTCCATCATCTGGTTGGGCATCTCGAGGACTGCTTCCTCGTTCGCACGTCCTGGATCGAGGCCGCGTCCGAGCGGCGACGGATGGTCAATCCGCGAAAGGCCTATCCGGTGGATCCAGGACTGATTGCCCCATTCGATCGCAGCGGGAAAGCGAATCGTGGACACGCCCTGGAAACGGCCGTTCGGATCGAGCTGGAACGGCG